>JAZONG010000091.1:0-28552 GCA_045654385.1 Alistipes sp. | reverse complement strand
GCTCAATCTTCTACATCTTGCCCGATGGCACTCGCTTGCTCGTAGATGCAGGCGACTTGGGCGATCCTTCACGCTGGACTCACAAGACTATCGCTCCGGCTGTTCCAAACGAGAGCAAGCGCCCTGCCGAGTGGATTGCTCGCTACATCGAGCACTTCTCGAAGCCGTTGAACAAGGAGCTATACATCGACTATGCGATGATTTCGCACTTCGACAACGACCACTATGGCTTCCTCGACCATACAGCCATAAATGTAGAGGGCAAGCCATACAAATACACCGGTATGACCCACTTGGCGAACCTCATACCTATCCACACGCTGATTGATAGAGGTTATCCCGACTACGACTACCCTTCTCCCGAGTCGTTCCGCAAGCGCAACGGTAAACTCTTCCAGAACTACTACGAGCTTGTTAAGGAGCGTGAGGCTCAGGGATTGAAGATGGAGAAGTTCCGTGTAGGATATGACAACCAGCTTGTATTGAAGAGTGCACCCGAGAAGTACAAGACCTTCCGCATTATGAATATCGCAGCAAGCGGCAATATGTGGAGCGGTAAGGATAACAGAACTCGCTCGGTGATTGACTACGATGCATACCCCGAGGCTACACCGCTGAACGAGAACTCGTCGAGTTGCGTTTTCCGTCTCGAATATGGTAAGTTCTCATACTACTTTGGCGGCGATATTGGCGGTAGCTACTCTCGCAAGAAGAAGAACTATTGGATTGATACACAGACACCTATCAGCAAGGTTATCGGCAAGATGGATGTGGCTGTTGCAGACCACCACGGCTACTCGGACTCGATGAACAAGAATCTTCTCGATGCAATGAATCCACAGTGTGTAATTATCCCTGTTTGGGACTACTACCACCCACAGCCTGCAACGATGAAGCGCATTATGACAAATCCTTTCCGTGAGGTTTATGCCGTAGGTATGGCACCTGCAAATCGTGAGCGACTTGCCGAGTATGGCCGTATTATCAAACCTGAGGGCCATATCGTTGTGCGCATCTTCAAGGGTGGTAAGAAGTACCAAATCTTCGTTTTGAACGACAAATCGCTCGATTACGAGGTAATCTACAAATCGGAGATTATTCCGGCAAGAGGTAACAAATAGGGAACCCTATTGCATAACATACCAACAAATAAGGCTGTCGTTTGACAGCCTTATTTATTCTATAAGTTGGAGTTCTCGCCTACTTCAACGGACGAAGTATAAAGTTGAACTCGTTATTATCGTAAGGAATCTGATACTCCGGACGAGGGAGTGTTCTCCAAGATGTTACACAACCCAAGCCCATCTGCGCCTTATCGATATTCACATAGGTATTACCATCCTTTTCGAGTCGCTGCGAGTACTTGCGATAGTTTTGCGAGTGAATATCAATCTGCTCCATCGAATAAGGGAGCGCATTTGCCTGGAAGAGCACATCGCTGATAACCTCAAAGCCTCGACCTGCTGTATCGGTAACACGCCACCAACGGAGATCGCAGTGCGCACCACTCTCCTGTGGGCGGGCATAGAATGGCCAGAACTGCTCATCTACGCTCTGCTTATAGACACCCACCAAAGCACCACTTGTACGATCGATATATGTCTCGTGCTCACCTGCACCATAGAACTCGATTGTATCAAATGCCGCAGGCATAGCCAAGCCCATACCATAGCGAAGGAGTAACGGAGCCTTCTTAGGACCTTCCGCAGCGAGCATCTTCTCGTTTACGGCGATTGCACCGTCAGCAGCGATGGTATAGGTCATCGTAAGAGTTGCACCGGTATCCTGATATTTGTGAACCGCAACAACCTTCACCGCACCATTTGCGAGAGTAGAAGTCTCGAACTTAGAGAGTGTAACAACATCATTCTTCCAAACCAACCAGCCTTCGTGGTTAAACTTCATTCTGCGATGTTTGCTGAGACGGTACTCATTATCCACCATTGCACGATAGAACTCAGGCTTCATAGGCTTAGAAAGGAGCTGTGTGCCCTTATATATATAAGAGGTAAGGTAACCCTGCTCATCGAACTCGGCAGCAAAAGCATCGCCCGACACCTTGCGACCATCTACGGTAAGTGCCGAAGAGTCGCCCTCAACGCTCTTTTTGTAGGCATTTGCATAGGCTTCCTTCGTGTCGTAAGGGGTTATAATATGCTGATTACGAGCAATCTCGTGACCTGCCGAGAGAAGAGGTTCTGCACTCTTCAAGACAAACGATACGGTCAACAAAACCTCGCCCTTCAATGCAGCGACATCGTTTGCGGTGTAGCCGAGTTGCAACTCTGCCTTCTTCTGCGGTGCAACATCGAGATTTTCAACCACACCCGACTTTACAGCCTTACCATCCACCGAGAGAGTCCAGAACATACGCACATTTTCCAAACCCTTGAAGAACTGCTCGTTATAGACCTTAATGCGGCCCTCTGCAACATTTGCAGGCAAAGCCCATACATTCTGATACTGATGTTTAACCTCGTATGCCGTAGGGTGATACTTACGATTTGCAGCGACAAAGCCGTTGCAGCAGAATGAGTCGTCCGAAGCGTCACGATTATTCCAGCAACCACCATAGCGATAGGTCAATTCGCCGCTCTTCTCGTCACGCCAAGCGAGTGCCTGATCCACAAAATCCCAGATGTAACCACCCTGATATGTAGGATACTTACGCACCAAATCCCAATACTCCTTCAAACCACCGAGCGAGTTACCCATTGAGTGTGCATACTCACACTGGATAAGAGGGCGATTAAAACGATTCTTATCCTTTCTCTCGGTATCCAACGAGTGAGCCTCACACTCTTCGTATGAAGCATACATCGGAGCATCAATATCGGTATTATAGATAGTGCTATCCTTTGTTTTATCCTTGCCATAGTGGATAACATTTGCCTGCTCATAAACCACAGGGCGCATCTTATCGTAACTCTTAATCCAGTCGTAGCACTTGTGGAAGTTAGGACCATTACCAGCCTCATTACCAAGCGACCAATAGATTATAGATGGGTGATTATAATCACGCAACACCATACGCTGATTGCGAATAAGGTGTGCAGCCTCATAGAGAGGGTTCTTGGCCAAGGTCTTCTCCTTGTAGCCCATACCGTGCGACTCCACATTAGCCTCGTCGCAAACATACAATCCATACTCATCGCAGAGGTCGTACCAGAGTGGCGAGTTTGGATAGTGACAAGTACGCACAGCGTTGATATTCAACTCCTTCATAATCTGAATATCACGCACCATATCCTCACGAGTCAGATAGTATCCCGTATTCGGATTCATCTCGTGGCGGTTAGCACCCTTAATCAGCACCGGCTTGCCATTCACAAGCAACTGCGTATTTTTAATCTCCACCTTGCGGAAACCAACCTTGAATGCAGCAGCCTCGATTGTTTTTGTGCCATCCATAACCTCAACGGTAAGGCGGTAGAGAGTCGGAATCTCGGCACTCCAAGGCTTAACCTTACCCAAGTGCCAACACTGCTCTACCTTGCCCTTTACGACAGGAACAACCTCCTGTTTAACCTGCTTACCACAAGGGGTTTCAAGGGTAAGACGCAGAGTCTTAACACCCTTTGTAGCAGTGATATTGAGGTCGAGGTGGCCCTCGGTGTAGTTGTTGTGCAAATCTGCCACAAACTTCACATCCTCGATATGCTTCTTATCACGAGCATAGATGTAGCAATCACGACCAATACCCGAAAGGCGGAAGAAATCCTGATCTTCGAGGTATGTACCATCGCACCAGCGATAAATCTGCATCGCAAAGAGGTTCTCTGCACCCACCTTCACATACTTTGTAATCTCGAACTCGGCTTCGAGTTTGCTATCCTCGCTATAACCGACATACTGGCCATTCACCCACAACGAAACATTCGATGTAGCCGAGCCTATATGCACATATATCTGCTTGCCAGCCCACTCGGCAGGAACTGCGATATTGTGGCGGTACGAACCCACCGCATTACGCTCGGTTGGCGCATACGGAGGATTGCTCTTGTAGTAGTTTCGCCAAGCGTAGCCGTGGTTCTTGTACAAAGGCACGCCATAGCCGTTCATCTCCCACAAGCCCGGAACGGGCATCTTACCCCACTGCGAGTCGTCGAACTTCGGCATCCAAAACTTCTCGGGCTGCGCATCGGTAGCGTTCTCGGTCCAATAGAACTTCCACACGCCACCAATCGAACGATAGAGTGGCGACTGCGAATAGTCGTGCTCTGCAACCGCACTCTCTGCTGTCGGAGTTACAATAAATGTCGAGCGCATAGGCAAACGATTCTCCTCAAAGAGGTTCGCATCTTCCCACTTAGGCGCATTGGCAGCCATAGCCGACAAAGCTACACCTACGCCAAAAAACAATAAAAATAATCTTTTCATAGAGTTAGTATTATAGTTAAATTTTAATTATCTCATCGAGTTCATTCTTATGCTCGCCTTAACAAGCGCTATCGCACGCACACGAGATACCTCTATATCTTTATCTGCGTGGTGAGGATTTTGCGATACAAGGCGAATATACCCCTGACGGTCAGAGCGTTGGATATATTTCACGGTTACATACTCTTCACCATCGATATCAATCGAAAGCAGATACATATCGCCCCAGAAGATATCGTTCAAATCTCGCAACTGCTTGTACAAAACGATGTCGCCACTCTTCAAAAGCGGATACATCGAATCGCCCGCCACATAGATTGCGCCATCACACTTTGGCAAGTTCGGAATGTGAATATAGTTCACAGGCGTATGAGCCGACTGCTGCTCGAACAGAGGCACAAGACCCGCAGTAGCCTCAATCGAATACAATGGCACCGACTGCAATGGCATCGCCATCTCGGAACCTCGACCATACGAAGCCGCAAGCGAAGGGTTCGCATTGAATACCTCGCCCTTGCCCGTTTCGAGCCAATCGGGATTAACATTCAATTCCTGAACCAGGATATTCTTGTTTCGAGTAGACAAACGAGTCTTTCCCGTTTCAATCATAGACAAGGCAGTTTTGCCCACGCCAAGTCGCTGAGCCAATTGCTCTTGCGTTAATCCAAGCGTTTTGCGTATAAGTTTTACTCGCTCTCCCATATATTCTATTCAATTCTTTTTATACAATTTTTGGACCTAAAAAGCATCAAAATTCATTTACTGAACTATATTTGCACTCGCAAAGTTAAACATTTTATCTTAGAAATGCAACTATTTACTTAACTATCAAACTAAAATATATGAAAAACACCATTTACAAACTTTCCGAGGAGGAGTATGCCGAGTTTGCCTCCGAAATCAAGGGGCGATTATTGTCACCTTGCTACTTTACCGGCACTATCGATATTGAAGGGCGAGAGGGTGAAAGCCTTCGCCTGACCGCATCGTTAATACTCTATCGTCGCCGTCTTGACAAGCGCAACCACTACGAGCAACACGACACGATTTATGGCGTATCGGCCGTATGGTGGGACTTCGTATGCGAGGGCGACGAGGGCATCATCTACGACGATTTCGACTTTGAGAAATTCACATCATTTTTAATCGAGGAGGAGTAGCTATGACATTTACCGATTTTGCAACAAACATCTATCCGTTTTTGGAGGTTCAACCCTTTCATTCGGTCTATTATCGTGTGCTCGAAGCCTTTGCACGAGGGGATATCAAAAGGCTCATAATAACTATGCCACCCCAGCACGGCAAATCGGTGGGTGCAACCACCCTGCTACCTGCCTATATGCTCGGACTAAACCCCGATATTCGTATTGCAATAGCCTCATATTCAGGCTCGTTAGCCTCTCGCTTCAATCGCCGAGTACAGCGTATCTTGGAGAGCCAAGAGTACGAGGAGCTATTCCCCGAAACGACCATCAAGCGAGGTGCAAAACCGACCAATTACATCCGTACTGCCGATGAAGTGGAGATTATCGGGCGAGATGGTGCGCTCCTTTCGGTCGGCCGTGAAGGTTCGCTTACGGGCAACCGTGTAGATTGCTTTATTTTGGACGATTTATACAAGGATGCGATGGAGGCAAACTCGCCCATTGTTCGTGAGAATTGTTGGGAGTGGTACACCTCGGTTGTTCGCACCAGAATGCACAACTTTTCGAGAGAGCTGATCGTCTTTACTCGTTGGCACGAGGAGGATCTAATCGGCACTATCACGAGCAAAGAGCCGTGCCGAGAATTTCGCAGTTTTGATGATCTGAACGAGGTTGCCGAAAACGAATGGCTCTACCTTAATTTCGAGGCAATAAAGGCCTCTCCTGCTACCGAAATCGATCCTCGAAATCTCGGCGAAGCACTCTGGGAGGAGCGCCATTCTGCTGCTCTTTTACAGCAAAAACGACAACTCGATACCCTGCGTTTCGAGTGTATGTATCAGGGGCATCCATCCTCTCGTGAAGGACTGCTATACGGCAGTTCATTCGCTGAATACGACACTCTGCCACACGACATTGTCCGCTATGGAAACTATACCGATACTGCCGACACGGGCGATGACTACCTCTGCTCGATATGTTATGCAGTGGATACCGATGGCTTGATTTACATCTGCGATGTGGTTTATTCCCGTGAGCCTATGGAGGTTACAGAGCGTGAAGTTGCCGATATGTTATGTCGAAATCGCACCCGCATCGCCACAATCGAGAGTAATAATGGCGGTCGAGGTTTTGCCCGTGCCGTACAACGCCTCGCCACCTCGACAAAGGTTGAGTGGTTTCATCAATCGGGCAATAAGGAGGCCCGTATTCTGTCGCACTCAGCAACCGCCATTCACCTGCTTCGATTTCCACGAGGATGGCAGCAGCGTTGGCGTGAACTCTATGCCCACCTGACGACCTATCGTCGCACCTTCCACTCCAACCGCTGGCACGATGCGGCAGATGTAATCACGGGCATTGTCGAGCGAGAAACGCACAACTCCTTCCGAGCAAAGGTATCGTTTATACGATAACATCCAAAAAATTTGAGTCAAAACGGGCTCTTTTTTCGCAATTTGTTTGGAATTTAATAAATATAAGTATATCTTTGTAGCAGAAAAAGGTGAGGGGACAGTGAGTCCCCTCATTTTTGTAAAGGACAAAAGAGAGAAAAATAAAACTAACTATATGGATATCAAGGAGATAGCAGCGGTAGCAGAGAGTGCCTTAGAGGGTACGGATATGTTCGTGGTGGATTGTACTATCACACCCGACAACACAATTGACATTATTTTGGATAGCGATACAAGAGTTTCGATTGACGCTTGCGCTATGCTCAACCGTGCAATTGGCGAAAAGTTCGACCGAGATGTGGAGGACTACTCTTTGACTGTTGCTTCGGCAGGTATCGGCGAGCCGTTGAAGTTGGTGCGTCAGTACGAGAAGTTGGTTGGCAGTTCGGTGGAGGTATTGCTCAAAAGCGGTGTTAAAATTTTGGCAGTACTCGATGAGGTTACCGAGGAGAACATCACCCTTTCGTATGACGAAGCGGTAGTTGTGGAGGGCAAAAAGAAGAAGCAGATGCAGCGCACCACCCACACCTACTCGTACGACGATATCAAGTGGACCAAAGAGTACCTCGATTACAAATAGAGAAAATTCACAAACAAAATATAATAAATACACAAAACAATGAACAATCTTAATCTTATCAGCAATTTTGCCGAGTTCAAGGAGTTGAAGAACATCGACAAATCAACAATGATTGGCGTTTTGGAGGATGTATTCCGCCACGCATTGCAGAAGCAGTATGGTACCGATGAGAATTTCGACATTATCATCAACGATGACAAGGGCGACCTCGAAATCTGGCGCAACCGTGAGGTTGTAGCAGACGAGGATTTCACCGATGAGGCTACACAGATTGCTCTCTCGGAGGTATTGAAGATTGACGACTCGTACGAGGTAGGTGACGAGTACACCGATGAGATTCCATTCGCAGCATTCGGCCGTCGTGCAGTATTGTCATTGCGTCAAAACCTCGCATCACGCATTCTCGACCTCGAAAATGCAGGTGTTTACGACGACTACTCTTCGAAGGTTGGAGAGTTGATTTCGGGTGAGGTTTATCAGGTTTGGAAGCGTGATATGATGATTCTCGACGAGGAGGAGAACGAGTTGATAATGCCAAAGAGCGAGCAGATTCCTAACGACTTCTACCGCAAGGGCGACACTATCAAGGCTATCATCAAGAGTGTTGAGATGGTTAATAACAAGCCACGAGTAATTCTTTCTCGTACTGCAAACCTCTTCCTTGAAAAGTTGTTCGAGCAGGAGGTACCTGAGATTAACGATGGTCTTATCACCATCAAGAAGATTGCCCGCATCCCTGGTGAGCGTGCGAAGGTTGCTGTTGAGTCGTATGACGACCGTGTAGATCCGGTAGGCGCTTGCGTAGGTGTTAAGGGTGCTCGTATCTATACCATCGTTAAGGAGTTGCGCAACGAGAATATCGATGTTATCCAATACACCGCAAACACATCATTGCTTATTCAGCGTGCGTTGTCGCCTGCAAAGGTTTCGTCTATCACCATCGACGAGGAGAAGAACACTGCACAGGTTTACTTGCAGCCAGACCAGGTTTCGTTGGCTATCGGTAAGGGTGGTTTGAACATCCGCCTTGCAAAGCTCTTGACCGGCTTCGATATTGATGTCTTCCGTGAGTTGGAGGAGGAGGATGTGGCTCTCACCGAGTTCGCAGACGAGATCGAGGGTTGGATTATCGACACTCTCCACAGCATCGGTTGCGACACCGCAAAGAGCGTACTCGAAATGAATGCCGAGACTTTAGCTAAGCGTGCTGACCTCGAAGTTGAGCAGGCAGAGAAGGTTCTCGAAATTTTGAGTGCCGAGTTCGAGGACGAGGAGTAGAGGGCAACGCCCCGAGATGCATTATGCGAAGCGCAAGATGCATAGTTAAAGTTGGCAGAGAGCCAATAATTGTTGAATAAGTAAAGAAAATTAGATAATGGGAAACGAAAAAAAGATACGCCTTATACGAGCAGCCAAGGAGTTTAATGTGGGTTTGAACACCATAACCGACTTCTTGCACCGTAAGGGCATCGAGATTGACTCGTCACCGAATACGCCGATT
Organism: Alistipes sp.; assembly: GCA_045654385.1. Classification (GTDB taxonomy): domain Bacteria; phylum Bacteroidota; class Bacteroidia; order Bacteroidales; family Rikenellaceae; genus Alistipes. Next base: position 19,492 of record JAZONG010000091.1, on the reverse strand, counting down.
GACGCCGACACTTACGCTATTTTGGAGAAGGAGTATGGCAAAAATCGTCCAAGTGGCAGCGAACTCGATACCGTTCGTGAGAAGATGAACAAGAAGAGTTCTGTAACCATCGAGCCTACACCTGCACCTCAGCCAAAAGAGGAGAAGGCTGTAATCGAGGTTAAGGAGGAGGTAGTTCAGCCAAAGGTTCTTGGTAAGATTGACCTCGAACCAAAGAAGAAGGCTGCGCCTGCTACAAAGGCAGAGCCAAAGGAGGAGAAGAATGTAGAGGTTAAGGAGTCGCCAAAGGTAGCACCTGCACCAAAGGCAGAGCCTACACCTGCTCCTGCTCCACAGCCAAAGGTTGAGCCTGTAAAGGCCGAGGAACCAAAGAAGGAGGACCTCTTCCGTGCTACTGAGGCACCTACTCTTGCAGGCCCACAGATTCTCGGCACAATGGATGTGTCGGGTATGGTTGCTGGCGGCAAGCGTCATCGCAAGCGTTTGGAGAAGGCGAAGGTTGACATCACAAAGCAGCAGAACAACGCTCCAAAGGGTGAAAAGTTCGAGAAGAACGACAAGAACAACAAGTTCAACAAGCAGAACAACAACCAGAACCAGCAGAACCAGGGCGGTGGCAAGAAGAACAAGCAGAAGCCACAGCCAAAACCTATTGTTCGCCCTGAGGTGAGCGACGAGGAGGTTTCGAAGCAGGTTAAGGATACCTTGGCTCGTTTGACAGCCAAGGGTGCAAAGAACAAGGGTGCAAAGTACCGTCGTGAAAAGCGAGAGGAGGTACGAGAGCGTATGAACGAGGCTTTCGAGCAGGAAGCAGCAGAGAAGAAGATCCTCAAGGTTACCGAGTTCGTAACCGTAAGTGAGGTGGCAACAATGATGAACATCTCGCCTATGGAGGTTATCTCAGCATGTATGAACCTCGGCTTGATGGTATCTATCAACCAGCGTCTTGATGCCGAGGCATTGGTCGTTGTAGCGGAGGAGTTCGGCTTCACCGTAGAGTTTGTATCGGCAGAGATTCAGGAGGCTATCAACGATGAGGAGGTGGATACAGCCGAGGATTTGCTCCCACGCCCACCAATCGTAACCGTAATGGGACACGTTGACCACGGTAAGACATCGCTCTTAGATAATATCCGTAAGACAAATGTAACCGCTGGCGAGGCGGGAGGTATCACCCAGCACATCGGTGCTTACTCGGTAAACCTCAACGGTCAGAAGATTACATTCCTCGATACTCCGGGCCACGAGGCATTTACAGCGATGCGTGCTCGTGGTGCAAAGATTACCGATGTTGCGATTATCATCGTAGCAGCAGATGACAAGGTGATGCCGCAGACCGTCGAGGCTATCAACCACGCCCAGGCAGCAGGTGTACCTATGGTATTTGCAATCAACAAGATTGATAAGCCGCAGGCTAACCCTGACCACATCAAGGAGCAACTCTCGCAGATGAATCTCCTCGTGGAGGATTGGGGTGGTAAATACCAGAGCCAGGATGTGTCGGCAAAGCAGGGACTTAACCTTGACAAATTGCTCGAAAAGGTATTGTTGGAGGCCGAGATGCTCGACTTGAAGGCAAATCCGAACAAGAAGGCTAAGGGTACTATCATCGAGTCTACATTGGACAAGGGGCGTGGATATGTTTCGACCGTACTTGTGCAGGAGGGAACACTCCATGTAGGTGATGTAATTCTCTCGGGTGTTTACACAGGCCGTGTTAAGGCAATGTTCGACGAGAATGGTAACAAGGTTAAGGAGGCAGGTCCTTCGACACCTGTTCAGTTGCTCGGTCTTAATGGTGCTCCTCAGGCGGGTGATTCTATCAATGTGATGGATGATGACCGTTCAGCTCGTGAGATTGCAAACAAGCGTGAGCAGTTGCAGCGTATGCAGGGCATTATGACCCAGAAGCATGTAACACTCGACGAGATTGGTCGTCGTATCGCAATCGGTTCGTTCAAGGAGTTGAATATCATCGTTAAGGGTGATGTTGACGGCTCGGTAGAGGCTATGTCAGGCTCACTCATCAAACTCTCTAAGGAGACAGTTCAGGTAAATGTTATCCACTCGGCAGTAGGTCAGATTTCGGAGAGCGATGTATTGCTCGCTGCTGCAACGAATGCCATCATCGTGGGCTTCCAGGTGCGTCCGTCGGCTGCGGCTCGTAAGGTTGCAGAGCAGGAGGAGATCGAAATTCGCCTCTACTCTATCATCTACGACGCAATCAACGATATCAAGGATGCTATCGAGGGTATGTTGGAGCCGGTTATGAAGGAGGAGATTGTCTGCACGATCGAGGTACTCGAGACCTTCAAGATTTCGAAGGTTGGTACTATTGCCGGAGGTATTGTGCGTGAGGGTAAGATCACCCGCAACACTCCTGTCCGTGTAATTCGTGACGGTATCGTTATCCACACCGGTCGCCTTGGCTCGTTAAAGCGCTTCAAGGATGATGTTAAGGAGGTTACTTCGGGTATGGATTGCGGTTTGAACATCGAGTCATACAACGACATCAAGATTGGCGATATCATCGAGGGATATGAGCAGGTAGAGGTAAAGCGCAAGTAGGCGTTTTACCCTCTACTCTATTAAAAATGAAAAATTAAAGATTATAATAACCTAAAACAAACAGAAAAGCTATGGCAATTAAATTTGTTACCCCAGAAGAGGCTGTAAAGGCGATTAAGTCTGGTGACCACATTCACCTTTCATCGGTTGCTTCGGCACCGCAGTGCTTGATTAAGGCTATGTGCGAGAGAGGTCGTGCAGGCGAGTTGAAGGATGTTCACATCCACCACCTCCACACCGAGGGTCCTGCTCCATACTCGGAGCCGGAGTTCGAGGGCGTATTCCAGCTCGATTCATTCTTCGTAGGCGGCAATGTCCGCAAGACCACACAGGCAGGTTTTGCTGACTACATTCCAATCTTTTTGAGCGAGACACAGAAGTTGTATCGTTCGGGTGCAGTACCTTGTAATGTAGCGATGATTCAGGTTTCGACACCTGACCAGCACGGCTATGTTTCGCTCGGTACTTCGGTAGATGCAACTCTCGCTGCTGTTGAGTGCGCTGACACCGTAATCGCCGTTATCAACAAGTATGTACCTCGTGCTTGGGGTGATGCTATGATTCACTCGTCGAAGATTGACATCTTCGTTCAGGACGACCAGCCACTCGAAGAGGCACACTTTGCTGCTCCAAACGAGGTTGAGACCAAGATTGGTAACCTCTGTGCAGGCCTTATCGAGGATGGTGCAACCTTGCAGATGGGTATCGGTGCTATTCCTAACGCCGTACTCGCACAGCTCGGCAACCACAAGAACCTCGGTGTTCATACCGAGATGTTCGCTGACGGCGTTCTCCCACTCGTAGAGAAGGGTGTAATCAATGGCGAGGCAAAGAATATCGACAAGGGTAAGATGGTTTCGACCTTCTTGATGGGTTCGCAGAAGGTTTACGACTTCATCAATGACAACCCAGGCGTATTGATGATGGATGTAGGCTACACCAACGATCCGTTCATCATCGCAAAGAACGACCGTGTAACCGCTATCAACTCGGCATTGCAGGTTGATATTACAGGTCAGGTTTGCGCAGACTCACTCGGTCGCAAGTTCTACTCGGGCGTAGGTGGTCAGGTTGATTTCATCTATGGTGCATCGTTATCGAAGGGCGGTAAGGCAATTATCGCTATGCCTTCAATCACCAACAAGGGTGTATCGAAGATTTCTGATGTTCTCACCGAGGGTGCTGGCGTAGTTACTACCCGTAACCACATCCACTGGTTTGTAACCGAGAATGGTGCTGTTGATTTGTATGGCAAGAGCTTGCAGGAGCGTGCTCGCCTTATCATCTCGGTAGCTCACCCATCGGCTCAGGAGGCTCTCGACGAGGCAGCCTTCAACCGCTACGGTTCGCACCACCACTATATTAAAAGCTATATGAAGAAATAATGATTTCTTCATATAATCACAAAGGCTTCCTTCGGGAAGCCTTTGTTGCTTTTAATATAGTGGTGGTAAGGCCTTCGGCCACCACCTTTTGTGTTACCTATCCCCCAAGCCCCCTTTCTGTAAAGGGGGCTTCTCGCTTCGCTCCAATTAAGGAGTTTAGGGAAATTAGTGAATTTAGTGAATTTTCCCTAAACTCCTTAAATTCATTAAATTCCCTATTCCTCTTGCTCAATCAAAAATAAATTTCTAAATTTGCGGTGCAGTCCGTTGGATTGCAGACATATTTTGATGAAAGTGTATTAGCTTTTATCCCTTTTGGAAATCTGGAAAATTTTCAATACACGAGGGAAGCAATCACACTCGTCACTCCGTATTGACTCTTCGATAGGGGTGTTTTGCCCCATTCTTGTAGATAGATATGAGTGTGGGGTATTGTTTATTCGTGTATGGGCATTCCAGAGCCTCCAAAAGATAAACTAATCATCTCCACACTTTCTTTATTTTTTAATCACCGCATAGGAGATGCTACGGTACCAAAACTTTTTATTATTATGAAAAGATTTTTTCTTTTATTGGCGGTGGTCGGAATGTTATTCACCGCTTGTGTTGAGGGAGGTGCAAATGATGGAAACTGCTCTACTCCGACAGAGCCGGAGTATGTAACCGTATCTTTGGGCCTTAAAGTTGGGCTCGACTATGGGTATCAGCCACTTTCACGCTCTGAGGCGAACAATGACCTCTATGGTATTCAGGTCTACTCAGCCCCTGTTCCTGCTACCGAGGATGCAGAATGGACAAAGTATGCCTACGGTCTTTTTGACAATACTGACAACCTCACTATTAAGCTTGTCAGAGGCTACGAGTATAAGTTTGTAGCTGCAATGGTTAAGGATGGTAAGAATAAGGTATCTTATAGTTCCTACAACGACGGTTATGGTGCCCCATTTACGCATGGAGTATCAACTGGTGGTAGTGAAGCTACGCCACTATCTATGTTATTTATCTATAGTCAATTAGGTCTGACAGATTTGGGTCTCGGCACTTATAATTTTGGTAATAATCTAGCTGTAGAGCTTTACTATGGCGAGTTGGAGAGTTATATACCGGGTGATAATGACTCAAAGGCAACTATCGAGCTTAAGCGTACCTCTTTTGGTGTTAAGTATATTGCAAAGGGTGACTTTGCAGAGAATGGCACTTTGGAGATACTTATGACAGATGCTCCACAACTTAATCTAAACCTTGCTGAGAGCAACGAGGTGTCAGAGATATACACATTTAAAAATGTGCGTGCTGCTTGGCTTGATGAGAACTATACCGAGACAATATCTGTAACACTCCGTGTTGCATACTCAGATGGTACAAGCGCTCCATTGGGAACACACGACATCACCTTCAAGCGCAACACAACAACCGTTGTAAATATTGATTTGACCGTAGGCGGTGATAGTGGTGTTGGTTTTGTAGTAACTGAGAGTGGCGAGATGCCAGAGGACTCAGAAGTTACAATCAAGGATGGCGAGATTGTCGACACCGAAATCGAGACAAAATAAGCAAACTGAAAAGTTTGAGCTCTCAAAGCCTTCCCAATCGGGAGGGCTTTTTTTTCTTGGCTTTTAGCCATTAGCCATTGGCCGACCAAGAAGATGGCATTTAATGACATTCGGGCTTTCAGCCCTTAATGAAATAGAATGGCAAGCGCAGTCTAACGACTGCTTAATGGCAAGTCGGCTTTTGTTATTAAATGTCATTCAGCGACCAACGGGAGCGCATGTCATTCGTTGTCATTCAATGTCATTGTCAGCCGACAAAAAATCGCACAAAAAAAAGGAGAGAAAAATCTCTCCTAACTCCTAACTTCTCACCTCTCCTACTCCTCCGAGAGTCCGACGGCCTTCATACCGTCGACGAAGTATTGCGGTGCTCGGCAAGGGCGTTTGGTCTGGGCATTAAGGAAACCGAGCCAGGTGTGGCCGGTGTTGATGAGCGTGCCAGCCTCGTTATATATCTCGTAGCGCACCTTAAAGCGTACCATTGGTATCTCATCCACAATCACACGCACGGTCAGCACCTCGTCGAAATAGGCAGGTTGGATATACTTACATCCCACCTCCAATATAGGCGAGATGATGCCCTGCTTCTCCATCTCGGCGTAGGGCATACCCCACGCACGCAACGCCTCAACACGAGCCATCTCGTAGTAGACAATATAGTTCGAGTGGTGAACGATACCCATCTTATCGGTATCCTTATAGTTCACCCTAACCTTTGCATCGTAACTAATCATAGCAAAATCTCTATTTTTTCTGAAAAATACTCTTTTTGTCTTAATACGCCACAGACAACCTCACAAGTCGAAACCTTGCCGTTGATAGTGCAATCATAGCATCCATCGCAAGGTAACAATTTATAGTTATCGATTGCAACTCTGCCCTCCGCATCTGCCATACCTATTATTATATAAGGGTGGCCGAGTCTTTGGCGCACAGCCGATAAATCGCCCTCGGCCATAGCCCTGCGGATAACGGTAGAACTAATTTTGCTGCCATTGTCGGTATATTGCGCCACCTCAACAACCCGCAACGCTCCGTGTTGCACCAAGAAGGAGTGATCGCCCTCCTTATTGTGGCCAAAGTGGTGGTTATAGCCCACGATAAGTTCCTTTATGCCGAGTTTACCAATGAGATAGTCGTCGGTAAATGCCTCACGAGAGAGGCAACTAAACGCCCTATCGAAAGGGATAACCACAACATAATCTACACCTCGTTGCTCCAACAATCGGCACTTCTCCTCGAAGGTCGAGAGGAGTTTCAGCCCATCGTCATTGCCAAGTGTTATGCGTGGATGAGGCTCGAAGGTCAGCACAACGCTCTCGCCGCCACACTCCCTCGCTCGGCGAACAACCTCGTCGAGGAGTATGCGATGACCTCGATGCACGCCGTCATAAGAGCCCACCGTAGCCACGCCATAGTGCAGTGCAGGAGGATTATCAAAGCCCCAAACTACCCTCATCCTATAACTCTATTGATTATTATTCTCCTCGGCTGCCTTCACGAAGTAGGCCACCTTTTCGAGAATTGTTGTCATATCGAAGTTCTCGACCACAATACCCTGTGGGAAGTTGAGCGGAGCCGAGGTAAAGTTCAGCACGCCCTTAATGCCGGCATTGATAATCGGAACGGTATATTGTGCTGCCAACGACGACGGCAACGAGATAATCACGATGCTGATATCGTTATTCGATACTACCTCCTCAAAATCCTTGACATCGTAGCACGGAATATCCATAATCGACTGGCCAATCTTCGCCTCATCGACATCGAAAGCCGCCGTAATGCGGATATTTAACTCCTTGCCGTTGAAGTACTTGGTGATAGCCTGGCCGAGGTGTCCCATACCGATAACTGCCACCTTCATAGTGTTCTCGCTGTAAAGAATCGAGTCTATAAAGTTAATCAGTACCTTCACATCATAACCCTTCTTCGTATCGCTCGAAAAGCCAATCAACATCAAATCTCGACGCACCTGCACCGCAGTAATGCCGTGCATACCGGCCAAGATATGCGAGAAAACGTGGGTAATACCTCGCCTATGACACGCAATAAGTGTTCGGCGATACTCGCTGAGTCGCTCGATAGTCTTTTCAGGTATTGGGGTTTGGATATTTGACATCTTCTATTCGGTTGTTATGGTGAAATTACTGTTGTAATTGACCTTTATCCATTGATTATTGATGCGCAGACCATTTGCGCTATTTGGCTCAAACGAGTATGGCGTCAGCAGAGGTTTCAAGTGCGCCCCCTCCAAGCCGGTTTCCATTGTGCCATACAACGATTTTACGAACACTACCGCTGCATCGTAACCTCGATATGCGTAGAGCGAAGGCAATGCACCAAACTCCTCCACAAAGCGCTTGTCGAAGGCCTTGATGACGGGCTCACTGCGACGAGCGTGATATGTTGAGAGCATCGTAACACGGTTGGTAAAGAGTATTGCTCTATCGATATTGCGATAGCGATTCCAGCGGTTATTGCCATATACCACAAACGGCACTACCCTATGCGAGCGAGCCGTAAGGGCGATATTTGCCGATGCGATAGCGGCCAAAATTCTATCCACCTCTATCTCGTTATCGGCCGTAATAACAATCACCGAAGGCTCCTCGCCACGCAATAGTGGCGACATATCGCTTGGCGAAGGTGTTTCATCAACCTCCAACCCCTCGGCACGCATCTTTTCACGCTCCTTCTCTCGTTTCTCGATAATCGAAGGGTGCTCGTAGATATATTTATGCTCCACCACATACGAAGTATCTCGCAACATCGAGCGCACCTCGGCATCGAACTCCTTATCGACATTATCGGTGGAGATTATCACCACCCTTTTCGAGCCATCGAACATATTGCGCACCTTCTCCAACTTTGTAGCGGGCGATGGCGACATCTGGAATACGGCCGGGCTGATGGTCTGTGTGAGATTTGCAAGTGGCGACACAATAGGTGTACCCTTCTCTCGCAATGCCGCAGCCACAGGAATAAGTTCATCCTCATAGACAGGTCCAACCACGAGGTCGGCCTTGCGGAGTGCTCCCGAAGTGACAATCTCCGACACACGATTGTAGTCGTGTGCCGTATTGTAGAGGTTTAGATTTACCGAGTAGCCCGCCATTCGCACACTATCCAGGCCCACCAAGAAGCCACGATAGAAATCGAGATAGTTCTGCGAAGGTTTCTCCTCGGAACCGAGTGGCAACAACAACGCCACCTCTGCTCTGTCGCAGTTTTTCAATGTACGGAACGATATAGGCTCAACCTTTGGTTGCTCCACCACCTGCACCTCCGTTTGCGGTTCCGGCTGTACGACTTCTGCCTGCACAACCTCGGTATGCGGAGCAACAACCTCTGCCGCAGCTTGTTCCTTTGTGGCACGCACCTCCGTAGGTTGTACAGAGTATGGTATCTTAATGCGCTGTCCGGCCTTTAAGCCATCAGCAAGCACCTCATTCGCCTTGACAATATCATCGACCGTAGTGCCATACTTTCTCGCCAAGGAGTAGAGCGTTTCGCCCTTCGCAACATCGTGAATGGCATACTTCAACCCTCCAATAACTACAAGTTCCTGCGCCGAGGTATCAAATACCGAAGCACCGAACACGAAAGTAAGGGTTATGAGCAAACTGCGTATCTTCATCTAAAAACTATTTCAAACTGAGTTTAATCTCGGTAAAAATTTTCTTCGTGTAGGCAGGGAAATCGCCATTCATAATCCAATCGTAGTAACTTGGCTCCTTACGGAAGACCTCCTTCACCGACACTCCCTTATACTTTCCGAAGGTAAACACCTCTACGCCGTTATCATCGAGTCCTATGCGACCTGCGAAATCGGCAGTTTTGCCACGAGTAGAGAACTCCGAAAGCGCATCCACGCTATTCTCCAAGTCGCTGTACCTATCCAACTGCGAGCACAACACCTCATAGGTAGCCATCGTGTCGGCAGCCGCACTATGCGCCTCCTCCAACTCCTTACCGCAGTAGAAGCGATAGGCCGCAACCAAAGTGCGCTCCTCCTTCTTGTGGAAGATATTCTGCACATCCACATACTTGGCACGCTTGAAGAACTCTACATCCACCCCCGCACGCATAAACTCCTCTGCCAACAACGGCAGGTCGAAGCGATTGGAGTTAAAACCGCAGAAGTCGCAACCCTCGATATACTTTTTGAGGTTCTCGGCAATCTGCTTGAATGTAGGGCAATCCGCCACATCCTCATTTGTGATGTGATGCACGGCTGTCGCCTCGGCAGGGATAGGAATAGTAGGGTTTATTCGCTTGGTAAACGCCTTACCTCTGTCGATATTGCCGTCGGGCAACACCTTCACTACCGAAATCTCGACAATACGATCTGCGGATATATTGGTGCCCGTGGTCTCCAAATCGAAGAAGACCATCGGGCGTTGCAAATTCAACTTCATATTTTAGTCCGGTACGAATGATTAAAAACGATAAATCACAAGGTCTGCAAGGCGTTGAGTGCGCAACACTCTATGCGTATGAGCATCTCAACGACCGAAGCATAACGCAGTTAATTGCGTTTTTATCGTTCTAATTATGCGTTGATCATCATCGGCATCAACAACATCAAAGTTGAAGAGGTCTGAACATCATCATAAACAGGCTTATAAACACCTGCACGAGTAGAGTCAGCCAACTCAACCAAGATTGTCGGAGTCTCGATATTAGAGAGAATCTCGACAAGGAAGGTAGATTTGAAGCCGATAGTGATAGGAGCTCCCTCATAGCTACAAGCCAACGACTCGTTAGCCGAGATAGAGAAGTTTACATCCTGAGCTGCCAAAATCACCTTATTGTTCGAAATATCCAAACGGATAAGGTTTGTAGTTGGGTTCGAGCAGACAGCCACACGCTTGATTGCGTTCAAAAGGCCTACACGGTCAACCAACAACTTGTTAGGGTTAGCCTGCGGAATAACTACATTGTAGTTAGGGTAAGTACCCTCGATAAGACGACATACCAAAGTGCTGTTCGACAACTCGAATACGACATTCTTCTGGTCGAAGGTCATCTTAACCTCGCCCTCCTCCTTCAAGAGGATATTCTTCAAGAGGTTTGCTGGCTTCTTTGGCAAGATAAATGCAGCCTTAACACCACAAGCGCACTCTACGGTGTGCTTAACCAACTTGTGAGCATCGGTAGCTACGCAAGTGAGCTCAGCCTCGTCGAGGTTGAAATATACACCATTCATCACTGGACGCAACTCATCGTCAGCAGTTGCGAAGATGGTCTTGTTGATACCGTTTACCAAAACATCAACATCGAGCGACACCTCGGTCTTCTCAGCCGAGAGCTCGTGAGTCTGAGGGTAGCTTACAGGGTTAGCACCCGGTACCGACGAGTTACCTGTGCTCCAAGCGATGTTAATCTCCCAGTTATCCTCGTTTACGCTGAGGGTGAGCGGCATCTCCGAACACTCCTTCAACACATCGAGCATCAACTTTGCAGGAGCTGCGACTGTACCCTCGCTCTCAACATTATCCACCTGGATAGCACCTACGAGAGTGGTTTCGAGGTCCGAAGTTGTAACCTTCAACTCATTACCCTTCAACTCCATCAAGAAGTAGTCGAGGATAGGAAGTGTGTTTTTGCTGTTAATTACTTTGCCTGTTGTTGCCAATAATGACAAAAGTGCTGAACTTGATACTGTAAATTTCATAATTTCTGTTATTTTATATTTGTTTTTCTTTTAGTCAATTACAATGTTGCGAGCTTGTCGAGTGCCTCTTCAATCATCAAGCGCACAAACGGTTTGTAGTCGGTGCAGGCATCCTTTGCGATGCGCTGTGCGATAATTGTGCATACCGTACCCGCCTTGTGCCCCATCAATGCTGCCAAGCCCGCCAATGCCGACGACTCCATCTCGAAGTTTGTAATTCTGCGCTCGCCAAAGCGGAACGCCTCAATCTTCTCGTTCAAATGCAAATCCTGCGGCTGCAAGCGCACCCAACGGCCCTGCGGAGCATAGAATCCCGGAGCAGCAATAGTAATACCCTCACGAGTAATATCCTTGAAGAGTTCAAATAACGACTTGTCAGCATCTATAAAGTATGGTGCAGTGAGTTGCGGATTCCAACCCGTATGCTCCACAAACGCCTTCTCGATAGCCAAGTCGCACACCTCGTTACGACCTGCGTAGTAATTCAACAAGCCGTCAAAACCCACCGATGTGCGAGAGAATACACGCTCACCCACCTTAATATCCTCCTGCAATGCGCCCGAAGTGCCAAGGCGAAGGAGTGTGAGTTGCTTGAACTCATCCTTAACCTGACGAGTTGCAAAATCTATATTTGCGAGAGCATCCAACTCCGTAACCACTATGTCGATATTGTCGGTACCGATACCAGTCGAAAGAGCAGTCATTCGGCGGCCCTTATAAGTACCCGTAACGGTCTTAAACTCTCGGCTCTCGACCTCACACTCAATCACATCAAAATACGAAGCAATCATATCCACACGAGCAGGATCACCCACAAGCATCACAATATCAGAGATTTGCTCCGGCAAAAGGTGGAGGTGGAATATCGAACCATCCTCATTTATAATCAATTCCGACGATGGAATAACTCTCTTTTCGTTCATAGCCTATCTTTTTAATCGTTATAGTCTTGGATATTTGGCATAAAAATAGTAAATTTACAACGAATTACAAAGCATTTTCAAACTTTTTTTATTAAAAATAAAAAACTCTGTTATGACACTTATCAAATCCATCTCAGGTATTCGAGGAACTATTGGTGGCGAAGTGGGCGAAAATCTAACCCCAATCGACATCGTAAAATTCACTATTGCCTACACTCGTTTTATTGCAGGCAAGAATAGCGCCAAACGCTTGCGCATCGTTGTAGGTCGTGATGCCCGCATCTCCGGAGAGATGGTAAATGACATCATCGAGGGTACTTTGCTTGGCTGCGGTGCAGATGTTATCAATGTAGGACTTTGCACCACTCCGGGTACCGAAATGGCAGTTATCACCCACAAGGCCGACGGCGGAATTATCATCACCGCATCGCACAATCCAAAGCAGTGGAATGCGATGAAATTGCTCAACGAAAAGGGCGAGTTTTTGAACGATGCCGAGGGTAAGCAGGTGCTCGCTTTGGCCGAGCAGGAGGACTTCCTTTTCCCTGATGTAGACACCATCGGAAAGGTGCTTTTGAGAGAGGATTTCAACCCTACACACATCGATCAGGTTTTAGGTTTGAAACTTGTTGATGTAGAAAAGGTTAAGGCTCGTAAGTTCAAGGTAGTTGTAGATGCCGTAAACTCTATTGGAGGAGTCGTAATTCCTGCCCTTTTACGCCGTCTTGGTTGCGAGGTTGTAGAACTCAACTGCACCCCTGACGGACACTTCGCACACAACCCGGAACCACTCCCGCAGAACCTCACCGAAATCTCGGAGGTTATTGTTAAGGAGGGTGCCGATTTGGGTGTTGTAGTTGATCCTGATGTTGACCGTTTGGCACTCGTAAACGAGGATGGTACAATGTTCGGCGAAGAGTACACTTTGGTGGCTGTTGCCGACTATATTCTCTCGAAAACAAAGGGTAACACCTGCTCAAACCTCTCCTCTTCTCGTGCATTGAGCGATGTAACCATAGCGCACGGTGGCGTGTATGCAGCATCGGCCGTAGGCGAGGTAAATGTGGTTGCCAAGATGAAGGAGATTGGAGCAGTAATCGGCGGCGAGGGCAATGGCGGAGTAATCTATCCGGAGTTGCACTATGGTCGTGATGCGTTGGTTGGTGTGGCACTCTTTTTGACATACTTGGCAGAGCAGGGCTGCTCGATGACCGAGTTGCGCAAGCGCTACCCTGCATATTACGCATCGAAGAATAAGATTGAGCTCACACCGACAATCGATGTGGACAAGTTATTGCTCACAATGAAGGAGCGATACGCAAACGAGCGAGTAAACGATATTGACGGTGTAAAGATTGACTTTGCAGAGCATTGGGTACACCTTCGCAAGTCGAACACCGAGCCAATCGTGCGCATCTACACCGAGGCTAAGTCGCAGGCATTTGCAGACGAGGTCGCACAGCAGTTCATCGCCGAGATGAAGGAGATTTGCGGTTTATAGAAATAAGTAACTATGGAAAAAGTACACGCATATATTTTAGAGAATAAGGAGCGCTTCCTCGAAGAGTTGTTCGAGGTATTGCGTATTCCTTCAATCAGCGCACAATCTTCGCACAAGGAGGATATGGTAAAGTGCGCCGAGCACCTCGCTGTTGCCTTGGCAAAGGCAGGTGCTGATGTTACCGAGGTTATCCCAACTGCGGGAAATCCGGTAGTTTATGCCGAGAAGATTGTTTCGCCCGAGGCAAAGACCGTATTAGTCTATGGCCACTACGATGTTATGCCCGTCGATCCTCGTGAGGAGTGGCACACCGAGGCATTCGAGCCTGTGGTAAAGGATGGTCGCATCTACGGCCGTGGTGCAGACGACGACAAGGGACAGTCATTTATGCACATCAAGGCCTTCGAGGCGATGTGCGCAACCGACTCGTTGCCTTGCAATGTTAAATTTATGCTCGAAGGTGAGGAGGAGATTGGCTCACCATCACTCTACGGCTTCTGCGAGGAGTACAAAGAGAAGTTGAAGGCAGACATTATCCTCGTTTCCGACACCTCGATGATTTCGCTCGACACTCCGTCAATCACTTGTGGTTTGCGAGGTTTGACCTATATGGAGGTTGAGGTTATCGGCCCTAACAAGGACCTTCATTCGGGACTTTTTGGTGGAGCGGTAGCAAACCCTGCAAATGTATTGACCCGCCTTGTTGCATCGCTCGTAGACGAGAACGGACACATCACAATTCCTCTCTTCTACGACAAGGTTCGTGAACTTACCGAGGAGGAGCGCAAAGCCTTCAACGAAGCACCTTTCTCTCTCAACGACTACAAGCAAGCGCTTGATATTGACGATGTTGAGGGCGAGGCAGGCTATACAACCATCGAGCGCACAGGTATCCGCCCTTCACTCGATGTGAACGGTATTTGGGGTGGTTACACCGAGGAGGGAACCAAGACCGTAATCCCATCTCGTGCTTATGCAAAAATATCGATGCGTCTTGTTCCAGACCAGGATTTCGAGGAGATTGGTCGTCTGTTCGAGGAGCATTTCCGCAATATCGCACCAAAGAGCGTGAAGGTAAATGTTAAGTTCCTGCACGGTGGCGCACCTTATGTTTCGCCAACCGATATGGAGGCCTACAAGGCTGCCGAGAAGGCGGTTGAGGAGGCTTTCGGTCGCAAGCCATTGCCATTCTATTCGGGTGGCTCAATACCTATCGTAAGCGGATTTGAACGCATCTTGGGCATCAAGTCGATTTTGCTCGGATTTGGTCTTTCGGAGGATGCAATTCACTCTCCTAACGAGAGTTACGGATTGGCGCAGTTCGACAAGGGCTTGCAGACAATACCACTCTTCTATAAGCACTTTGCAAAATAGAGCCAAACGGACTGATTACTAACCCATTATATTGAAGAAAATCGTATGAATAGACGCAACTCAAACTTTGAGTTATTGCGCCTTGTTGCTATGATGTTGGTAATGCTTGTGCACGCCAACTATCTCTCATTGGGCAATGTTACTCAGGCGGAACTTCTCGCAACACCGTGGACAGGTTTTGTGCGCATTGTATGTGAGCAATTGTGCATTGTGAGCGTAAACCTCTTCATCTTACTTTCGGGCTGGTTTGGCATTAGGCCTACTGTAAAGAAGTTTGCCTCACTGATATTTCAAATCCTATTTATCGGACTCATCACCGTGGAGATTTGTCGATACATAGGTGTTGAAGTGTCGCCACGCAGTTTCAACGATTTGCTCTATTTTGGCGCTTGTTACTGGTTTGTACCGGCATACTTCATCCTATTTGGATTGGCACCAGTGCTAAATAGTTATTGCGAACACGCTACAAAACGCCAATTTGCAACACTTTTAGCAGGATTCTTTGTGTTGGAGATGTTATTCGGGTGGCTGACATACGACTATGGCAACTATGAACGAGGATATTCTGCGCTCTCTTTTATAGGTTTATACCTCCTGGCGCAATATATTCGCCGACACGGGGAGCGACTGCGTTCTTTGAAGTGGTGGCAACACCTACTATTTTATCTGCTCTTCACCGCCATTCCAGTCGCCATATCACTCTTCGGGCTCTATACCAAGAATAAGGAACTTGGAGCAACAATGTATTGTTCGCTCTTTGTGATAGCAGCGTCGGTATCGCTCTTCCTCGTATTCGATAAATTTCGTTTCGAAAGTAAGGCTGTTAATTGGTTGGCATCATCGGCTTTTGCAATCTACCTATTACACCAAGCCCCAGGTGCTATGGAACTCTACAAGGAGTTCTTCAACACAGCATACGAGCGTATGAACGGAGTTCTCTTTATTCCGTTTGTTATCGCAACTACGCTAATTATCGGATTGGCCTCTATTCTCTTGGATAAATTGCGTATGGTAGTGTGGAATGGAGTACTTAAAGTAAAAGAGATTGTTATAAAATAGTCCTTTCCCTTACACAAAAAAAGCGTATCCCAAGCAATTATTGGGGTACGCTTTTTTTTGATTGTCATCGTTAAGGGAAACAACACCAACTAATCAACCTCGACACTTACAATTGATATTGAGTGTGATAGCGGGGCAATTTTACGCATCATAGCCAAGCCGCCACAGTATTTATCTGTGGTGAGTTGTACTGCGTGCGACACTTTGCTCTGCTCGTCAATGTGCTTACACTCAATGTTATAGGAGATGTTGAACGACTCAAACTTGCTTACACCCTCGACCTTATCGGTATCGAGCTCGCCCGACATCTTAATTTCGAGTTTCAAAAGTTTCACTCGCTCCTTCTCCGCCAAACGATGCAGCGTTAAGCCGGCACACAATGCCGTCGAATAGAGCAACAACTCTTTCGGATTTAACTTGTTGAGTTCGTGCGGTTTAGCAATTTCGAACTGACCGCCATTGTTTAGATTAATTGTAATAGATTGTTGCATAATAGTTATATATTAGTGTCTTTGACTAATATACAAATAGTATGCAAGAGCGACTTTTGATGTTGTTACAACTCGATTTTCATACCATCATAGGCAAACTCTACCCCATTAGGAAGGCGCAGATTTGCGACACAATGCAGGCCAATATCGTGCGATATATGGGTAAGATAGACTCTTTCTGGTGCAATTTTTTCGGCAAGTTGCAACGCCTCCTCTACCGAGAAGTGCGAATCGTGCAGTTCAAAGCGCAAGGCATTAACAACCAGCACCTTAACACCCTGCAATTTCTCCACCTCCAACTCTGCAATAACCTTAAAATCGGTCAAATAGGCCAACTCTCCAATGCGAAAACCCGACACTTCAAAGCGAGAGTGCTCGCCTCTGATTGGCACGACTTCAACACCTTCAATATCAAATGGTAGTGTTCCAAATTCGTGCAACTCAATCTGCGGAACACCACGATATGGATTTACGGCAAAGGCGTAGTCAAAATCCTTGCGTACACACTCGCAAGTATCGTGCGAGCCATAGAGGTGCACAGTGCGCACAGTCGGATAATCTACAAAATTGAGCGCTCGCACGTCATCAATACCTCCGATATGGTCCTTGTGCTTATGAGTGAGCAGTATCGCCGTAATATGAGTTATACCCTCACGCAGCATCTGCTGACGGAAATCAGGACCGGCATCGATAATAAATCGCTTGTCGCCAATCTCCACCATAGCCGAGGTACGCAGACGATTATCACGAGGATCGGTCGAACAACATACAGCGCAGTCGCAACCAATGACAGGCACGCCCTGCGAAGTGCCAGTTCCGAGAAAAGTGAGTCGTATTGATGGCGATATTGGCTCCATTTTTGTAATTTTAGTCCTAAACAGTACGACAAAGATACAATTCTTTTGGAAAATTGAGAATAAAAGTTTAACTTCGCAGTGTTAATTAACACAAAATAATCAATTTATTATGGCTTACAAAATTTCAGATTCGTGTATCGCTTGCGGTACCTGCATCGATGAGTGTCCGGTTGAGGCTATTTCTGCCGGCGACATCTATGTAATCGATGCCGATAAGTGCATTGAGTGTGGTGCGTGCGCAGGAGTTTGTCCTTCCGAGGCTATCAGTTTGTAGTCTGACGGAAGCCAAATAGAAAGCGTGTCCTTGTATTGAGGACACGCTTTTTTGTCTATTTTACAATCACTACTCCTTATTCTTCTTCAACCACTCCAAGCGACGAAGGTCAGGCAAGTGGGTAATCTTGAACTCCTCGAAACGAGCCTCGAAGCCCTTACCATCGGGGCAAGCAGCCATCATTCCAACCATAACAGGTGTGTTATCAGCAAGGTGGCAGTTACGCATCATCGTGTAGTTCTTGTCGTCGAATGAGTAGAAAATCTCAACTGCATCCAAGCGTCGCACCGCCTTAATCCAGATATGCTCAATCGGCTTATCGAGTGTAATGACCGACCAATCGCTCGTGTGATGCGTTACTACGCACGAGATATTGTACTTGCCATCTACGAACTCGATGCCCGCCTTGATGTAGTTCTCCTTGTCAGCACGCAACATCAAACCTGCTTGATCAAAGCGCACCTTGTAGTCGCCCGAAATTTTGACCTTCACCTCGAACTCGCCACCACGAGTAGTGTAGAGGAATGGAGCGTCATCAACGGTAAAACCGTAGTGAGAGATGCGCCAATAGTCGCTTTGAGGTGTTACCTGCATTGTGAGTTTATTGTTCTTGATGCTCCACGCCTCCGGCTCGTTAAACCACTGCATACGATCGAGTGTCTGCGCCTGCACTGCCAACGCCGACACAATCATTGCAAAGAAAATAGTAAATCGTTTCATTGTAGGGTAATTTATTGGTATGTATTAAAAATTCTCCTCTATATATTTAAGCAATTTTGCAGCGCTCGCATTAGACAGATTCATACCGCCTCTTGGAGCCATCTGCAAACCATTTTCTAAAAGGTGAGGAAGCGACATTTTATTCGTATGACTCTCTGCTAATAAATGAAGTTTTACAAATCTATTATGAGCCTTCGCTGCTTCGAAATCACTTTCATCAACATAAAACTCTTTTTCTTTCTCAAATTCAGAATTATATTGAACATCGTGTGCTTCTACTGACAACTTATACTTTATACAACTATCTGGACTTGATAGGTATATATACACGATATCACCCTTTTGAATTTTATAATTTTGAGTCCAATATATCTCATTATACTCTTTAAGACACCCATCTACATCAAAAAACTTGCTATTAGCGGGCAACAACCAAGTAATAGTCTTCTCTCGAAGTGCAGTTGATTTTTCTACGCAAGATTTATCTGTTTTTCCTACTACTACTTGCTTAAAAACCTCTTCAATCTCCGCATCATCAAGCAATAATGCAACCTCCTTGAATATCGCAAGAGCCTCCTCTGGCGCAACATTAAAGAACTCTCTATTGTTGCGAATACGCAAATTTGTAAAGCGTTCTATGTAATGGTGGATAAGTTTCTCCGCCTCCGAATACTTTACAGTTTTCAGCGTTGCATAAATCTCAAACGGCAATGGCACTGCGGTATTATCCAACTCTTTCGAGCGAATATCAACAGGGCGAGAACTCTTACCTATCTTTACCCAATCCTCCTTAAAGCTTGGATTGGTCAGAATATATACATAACCAGTTTCTTTCATTGTATTTAGTTTTGAATTATACAAAGTTAGGCAAAATTTGTTTAATTACAAATTTTACTTACTGCCTATCGCCCCTATTACCCTAACGCCTCTACTCATTCGCTTAACTTACGGCACGAGCCAGTGGCTCCATTGTGCCGTTTCGATTGGCTGCACCTCGGCAGAGTACATACCAGATATGCACTCTGCGCTCGGCTTGCACAATCGTTCTCTGTTCCAGAGTGTTAAGCCTACTTGCCACCGATAATACTTCGTTCTTCGAAGAAGAACAAG
>JAZONG010000090.1:0-2656 GCA_045654385.1 Alistipes sp. | reverse complement strand
CGCTTGGCCTCCGACTTGATGGATATTGAGCCGTTGTTATACTGCACACGAGCCTGCTCTGCTGCAGTCACCTCATTGCGCAGAGCATCGTATGCCTCGCGGCTACTTTGATGCCTTGAGTTTTCTGCTGCAGACCAGTCTTTTAGCTTCTTTTGACAATCGGCAATCGTATTGTCATAGGAACGGGTGATTGTAACAGTGCTTCTAAGGGTCTCCTGCCTTTGTTGCTCTGCACGAGCCACATCTTCAACGGCGACACGATACTGTTGGGCTCTTGCCGTTTCGTGTTCTGTAAATTCTGTTTGCTGTGACGCAGTGAATGTTTGTCGGGCCGCTGTTGCGTTATGGTATTCTTGCGTTAGCCTGTTCAGTTGAGCGACACGCTCTCCATAACCCGCCTGACTAGAAGACCAAGTTCCGTCAGTATTCTGTGTAATAACATTTCGTAATCCAGAACGCTCAAGTTGCGTCAAGGCACTATAGTAGTCTGTGACCGCCTTTTTCGCTTTAGAGAAAGCGTCGGTGGCCTTTTCGCCGGAACTGTTAGTGCTTGTGCCAGAACTCTTAGAGGCCTTCTCAACCTCTGCCAATTTAACCGTAATGTCGGTCAAATCTCGTTCTAACTCACCCTTATTATCAAAGCGCAAGTTACGGCGTATTGCATTGCCCGCCGCATCAACGCCCTCGATAATCAGCCTTGGGACTCGTTCGCCCTCCTTGCCCAAATCTTCAAACTGAATTTTTGCATCAGTAATTACCACGCTCATACTTTCGAGGCGTGTGATAATGTCGGAAATGGCACCGGCAGAAATCTCTGCACCAGCCATACCGGACAAGGCGGTAGAAATTTTCTCCAAGTTAGTTGCGTTGACCGCACCATTCATAGTGTGAATTGCGGTTGCGGCTATATTGATTTGACGAGTTATCTGCTCGAATGCAGCCGATGAAGTACCAACGCCACTACCAAGAGAGACGGCGATTTCAGAGACTCTCTTTTGGAATTGTTGCAGCGATTGTTCATCTGCTTGGAATTTGATAGAAAAAGGCTTTGAATTGATGCCATTAACAATAGCCTCTAGTTGGCTTCGTATTAGTTGTTCTGAGTCGCCGGACGGATTGCCGCCACCCATAGCCACATCAAACAAAAGGGAAATATCGGCCATTTAACCACCGTCCTTTCTGTGTTGAGTAATAAAAGCGAGGATTCGCTCACGCCAATCCTCGCTAATTAGATTCCACTATAAAACTCTGTGTCTACGGCAATCATTGCATGAACGCCATAGATTTCGCCCCAAGCTCTATTGAACGAATCAACCGCCTGAGACATAAAGTGTTTGCCGTCTAGTTGTGAACGGCTTTTGATTACACCGGCATCATCGTGCCCATCCCATGTACCAAACACGGAGTGGGATGCCGAATAACCGGTATCGAATAGCGAAACAATGTTTTGGATACCATCACCGGTGCGTTGACCGGCCCGTTTGCCGGTGGGAATCAACAGAGACATTCGGCTTAGGTCGTCTGAGAACCAGATATCAACCTGATAAGCTTCGCCTTGATTACCTACAACACGAGGCTGTGAATATTCAAGAGAATTGAAATGCTCTTGCACAGACGCTGGTAGTTGATGCTCCTGCGCAACCTGTTTCAAAGTTGAAATCATTGTTTCTGCAGCCCTACACATAATATCTTCGGTAATGATTGTCTCGCCACTGTCTGTTTTACTTCGCCCGTCTCTGCGACACTGGGCGATATATTCTTGGCTTCTTTGCTTATACTCATTTGTCTTGGTATAAGCTCGTACCTTAGACATTATGGAAGCCATATTGATTTGCGCCACTACGCATCCACCTTAGGCTTAGAGTGCGCCATATACGCCTCGACGAGCTTGTGCTCATCAATAGCGCCATCTGTCAAGGCCTTCATCATAGCTGCCATTTCCTCGCCGTCGACGCCTCCAAACATCTGCTCGATTTGTTTTTGCAGATTTTCAAATGCTGTATACAAATCGGCAATTTGCTTATTAACCTGTTCAACATTCATCTGAGCCAGATTGTTGATTTTGGCATCAATCGATGTCATAATCTCATTGAACTGTTGCGGATGTACACAGGTCAAAACAGTCTCAATGATGTCTGTGCAGTAAAGAATTTCGTATCTATGGTCAAGATTGTCCGGGAGGGACAGGTTGGTATACCGCTCCACAATATTACTTTTAACCGCGAAGTCCTTTACTTCCGGAATATACATACCAGACTCGGCTGTAAAGCAAGTCTTGACAACGCTATCTACAAACTCCATCATCTCGATAAAGGTAAGACTGCGCTTGATTTGCACATCAAGACCATTCCACTGAACAGTGTTTACGGGAATATATGTATCCTTCACCACCTTATCCAAGGCAGTGATAGAAATCTTCTTTGTTTTAGCTTTAGCCATTTGTCATTCTCCTTTAATTTCGTGTATTGAAATTCCATATTCAAGGTGGTACAATAAATACAGGTGGTGATTATATGGATACCAGTATGATTTGTCAGAACAGCAGAACGCTGCAAGAACTCATTACAAACTTCGGATACTTACAGAAGTCTATATTGGGTTATAAACTATATATTGACGACGCATCTGCACCTATTGCGTTGAATACGGAGCTTGA
>JAZONG010000089.1:0-5037 GCA_045654385.1 Alistipes sp. | reverse complement strand
GACTCGAAAGGTTTAGCGTGCTTCTGGTATGCGGACTCGGAGGGCAGAATTGCTTTCGTCAAGAGAGTTTTTTACAAGGAAGATGGTCATCGTGATAAGTCCTTTGGTGGCACACGAGCATATAGGACTGCCGATGGCTTTACCGCAAGACCTTATTTTGGGGCGCACTTGGTTAAGGAGGGCGAGGAGGTAAGGATTTGTGAGGCAGAAAAAACTTGCCTAATTTACACTCTTGCCACATCAAAAATTATGTTGGCAGTAGGAGGTAAGAGTAATTTGAAAGATATAGGCAACTCTACATTATTATATCCCGACTATGATGCTATTGATGATTGGCGTTCAAGGTCAAAAAGTGAGGATAATGTAATTGATTGGTGGTCGGAGTGGGATAATTGCGGTGCAACGAGTGATGTTGGGGATTTAATCGTTGATAAAATAAAAAGGCGATTAGATTTGGAGATTAAATAGAAATTCCTTATCTTTGCACCATAAGAAATCCTTTGTGGCAGGAGGATAGTAGAGAATTACAAGGCTCGGAATAAGTAGGTAAGGAACTGCCACTCTTTACTGAAAGTTTCGAGCATTTGTTTTTATTATGGAGTTTACAAAAGAGGAGTTAGCCAACGAGGAATGGAGAGATGTAGTTGGTTATGAGGGATTGTATCAAGTGAGTAGTTTAGGGAGAGTAAGGTCTTTGCCAAGAAAGGTAAATGGGTACTATGGTCATCTATCTGTCAAGGGTTGTATATTAAAGCCCGCCAAAGACAAAAAAGGATATTATCGAGTAGCCCTATCTAAAAACAACACACTTACTACATTTAAGGTGCATAGGATGGTTTGTTTTGCTTTCATCCCTAATCCAAATGAATACCCACAGGTTAATCATAAAAATTGTGTGAAAACTGATAATCGAGTGGAAAATTTGGAATGGTGCAATAACTCCCAAAATCAAATTCACGCATTTGCCAATGGTTTACAAAGACCGCACATTACATATTCAAAAAAAGTGCGAATAGTAAACAGCGAATTAAATATAGATATATGCTTTGACACAGTAAAGGATGCCGCCATATTTCTTGGGTACAAGAAACCTTATGGATTAAAAGAAGGGTTGAAGCGACAAGGAGGTAAAAGTAGAGCAAGTGGATACCAAATGTTTTATATATAAGTTTATCGGATATACCTCCGACATTGGCGATATGATAGTTTGGAACTTAACACATAAAACTTTATAATTATGCAGCTTATAGACAATAATGGACGAGTGTATGAGAATATCAAGGCATTTGCCGATGCTCATAACACTCCACGCACGACAGTTAGTAGTGCAATTCATCGTAGAGGTGAGTATTCAATCAATGGGGTTACGGTAAAGGAACTATCGAGTGCGGTGAGAGACGCAAAAGAGACCGACCAAGAGTATGAAAACTTCAAGGCGGTGCGAGGCACTGAGTTCAAGTATTACAAGATCGAGAGCAAGAAGAATAATCGAGGAGATAGATATGCAATTGCTTTGTTCTCCGATGCTCACATTGAGGAAACTGTCGAGCCTTCAAGCGTATTAGGTTTGAATCAATACGACATTGAGATTGCGGAGGAGCGCATCAAGTCTTATTTTGCCAACCTCGCAGTTTGCTTGAAACGAGATGCCGTAGACACATTATATTTCGCATCACTTGGCGATACAATCAGCTCATTTTTGCACGAGCATTTGATGCAAGAGAATGGTATGACACCACCCGGAGCAACAATCTTTGGACAATCGCTTATCGTTAGTGGATTGAAACATTTGCGAATGGAATTACCCGATTTGCATATCGTATTTATCGGTATTTCGGGTAACCACTCACGCATTACCAAGAAGGTGCAAAACTCAAATGGTTTCAAGATGTCCTACGAGTGGATTATGTACCAAAACATCAAGAGCATTTGCGAGAATGCAGACTTTGACATAGAGTTTTTAATTCCCGAGTCCGAGTTGGCATTGGTAGAAACTCCCGATGGCAAACGATACATTTTCTGTCACGGCTATCAAGTGCAATCAAAGGGTACGGGTACGGTAGCAGGTATTTATCCCGCACTTGGTCGTCTTGCTATGAAATGGCAAAAGATTTTTAAGCAAGATAAGATTTTCTTGGGGCACTACCACACTTGCGTTTCGATTCCTACGGCTACGGTTAATGGCTCGATTATCGGTTATAATGCCTTTGCCTTGACCAATGGAATGGGCTATGAAGAGCCGGCGCAAATGTATGAAGTATTTGATAACGAGATAGGACAATTATTGAGTAGAAAGATTTATTGTAAGTAGGTATGTTAATCGGAATTACAGGACAAAAGTTTAGTGGCAAGAGTACGGTGGCGAAGATGCTATCCAAAATGCTCAACTACAGAGTAGTGAGTTTTGCAGACAAACTCAAAGATGTAACTTGCGTTTTGAGTGGTTGCACTCGTGAGCAATTAGAGGATTACGACTTCAAAGAGAGCGTATTAGTACCTAACCACTTAAAGCCTTATTGCGGAGATGCCGAATTTCCTACTTATAGAGCCTTTTTACAACACTTTGGTGGCGAGGTAATGCGAGGCGTCAATGACAATATTTGGATTGATTGTACGCTCAATAATTGCGGAGAAAACGCCATCATTGCTGATTGTCGCTTTCCTAACGAGGCAAAGGCTATCAAAGAACAAGGTGGTATAATTATCCGAGTAGAGCGTGAAGGGCTACAATCGAGCGATACTCATAGTAGCGAAACTGCTATGCGAGAGATTGTGCCTGATATTATCGTAGAGAACAATAAAGGATTGGATAATTTACGAGGTGCATTAGGTACATTGGTAGAACTTTGGAAAGTAGTAGGGCGAGTGTAATGGAGTTTCACCTCAAAGAGGGTTGGCAACTTGTATGTAAAGAAAGGGTAGCAAATCGCTACCCTTTACTTTTATCGCAAGGCTCGATGCAGGTCTTGCTACACCGAGCCTCGAAACGAAGTGCTATAAGCATCCGCTACTCTTGTATAGACTTACCTTTTGAGTTATTGTCTACTCCCGTCTTATCGGGGTTGTCATCAACCTCTACTTGCTCCACCGAGCCATACTCTTGCTTGACCTTTGCCGGCACTTCGGCTTTCAAGCGGAGTTCTCGTTCCCATTCCTCGTCAATTTTCTCATAATCGCCAATGTGCTTATCGCCGAGGTCGATCATTGCAGCATCACGAGAAATTACACGAGCATATACTTTCTTAGTGATAATATCCACTAACTCTGCCTCGTTCTGTGGAATCCAAATATTCTGCCCGACACTAATTCTCAACTCACTAAATGCAATTGGTTGTTTTTCCACCTTGCCGACCAATCGCTTAAATACCTCCAACATACGCTTTGCTGGTTGGAAGAATTGCGCCCATTTTACCATACACCATTGAATTTCCGGTGTAAAAAGTATCTTAATGGTTGTGCTCGAATCTGCTCCCGACTTCAAGATGTCCGGTTTAATAAACACGGTGAATGTTGAGTTCTCGATCTCAGATTTTAATCCATTTATAGTGATTTCTGCGATATTGCTTGCATCAGGAGGTGTAAGGAATTTAGCATCAGACGCTTTGACCATCTCAACATCACCCTTAGCACCGATTGTCTTGCCATTCGCATTCATTGGAGGCAAAGAAGTCATACTTCCCGATTTTACAAACAAAACGGGGAATGCCGAACTCTTAAACTCCTCTCCGGCATACGACATCATTTCCTCCAAAGTACAAATTGTCTGTTGAGCAACGCCCCAAGGCACATCGTCAATTCGGAAATATGTCGCCGGGCACAAGTCATTACCTACTTGGTTTACTTGGTGACGAATGCGGGTAAAGCCATCCTCCGATGTAACTGTATCGTCATTCTCTCTCTTAATCAACTTCTTTAAGCGAGCAATAAAGTCCTTATCGTTGTCTTTATTCAATATCCAAGTGTCGACAAAATCAACGCCGTAGAAATCAACTGCTCGTTTGCCCTTTAAGGTGTATTCTCTCCATAATACCTTATTACCATTCTCGTCTATATCAGGATATAAGGTATCACCTTTCCACGCAGAAAATACCTCATACTCAATAGTGTCTCCAATCTGATATTGGTAAATAGCAGCATCGCCGGAAGTGAATACATTAAATACAACATCTAACCACGCAGCTTTGTCTATGCCGACAACATCTTTCCAAGATAGGAATTTATCGAACAACTCTTTATGATTAGACTCGTCCGCTATCCACAAACCATTCGCTGCGAAATGCGAGGTTTTCTTTACGGCAATAGTCTGTTGAAGAGCCATTACTATCTGCACTACATCATCATAATGGTCTAACTCCCATTCCTCTCGCCCTTGCTTGTCCTTTTTGCCTGTAGGTCTATATACTGCTCGTTTTGACAAATACTCTGAAAATGCCTTGTGTGCAGTAGGAGAATACTCGTTCATAAAATCCTCATTTGTCAAGAACTGATAAGCACTACCCGCTCGACTAAATGGAGATTGTTGATAATTAGTCAGAGTCAATGTACTTGGCTCTGTTCCTGCTCTATCGGGTACAATTCGTCTTACCCAATAGTCTTTTTTTAAGTGTTCTGAAATTTTCATTCTTTATGCTATGTTACAAAAATGTTATATGTAAATTCTTTTTTCACGGCCCGAAAAATGGCGACCCAAGCCGTTATAAGCATCATCCGGTATCTGTGGCAGTGGTTGCTTTTTAGGTCGAGCATCGAGGTGAAAATATACGATGTGCATAAGTGAATCCATTAGATTGGGCGAGCAGTGGAATTTTGCCTTGTACTCGTCCTTTGACTTTGCATATATTTTTCCATTTTTGGTGGTGAAAATAAATACATTCATTTCATCGTATAGTATATCTCGCAATGTTCTCGTTTTACCTTTTTTGCCGTATGGTATAACCATATTTGGGTCTAATGAGCAAGCCAGCTCACCTTTCTCGAGCATAACTTTCAACCTATTAAGGAACTGAGAACGAAGATTAAAGCACTGCTCTAATGTGA
>JAZONG010000088.1:0-3956 GCA_045654385.1 Alistipes sp. | reverse complement strand
AATCCGAAGTACATCGAACGCTTGGAGTACGGAGACCACATTATAGAGAACTACTATCCTCCGATAGTCGATAGGTATGTATTCGACATCGTGCAAGAAAAAATCGCCGCAAACAAGCGTAGTCCGGCTCGTTTGAAGGCGAAGGAAAACTATATTTTGAGTGGCAAATTGTATTGCGGATATTGCAAGTCTCTTATGACCGGCGAGACCGGAACTTCCAAGACCGGAACGATTCATCACTATTATAAATGTTTCGGACGAAAGAAGAAAAACGGTTGTGAGAAAAAGACCATTCAAAAGAAGGCTTTGGAGGACATCGTTATCAATGCTACGATAAAACATATCCTCAACTCCGAGGTTATTGACGGTATTGTAGAACAACTTCTTAAAATTCAAAACGAGCAGCGAGACACCGCCGAACTCACGCTTCTTCACAAGGAACTCGCCCAGGTTGAGTCCTATATCAAGAACCTTTTGACCGCTATCAAACGAGGGATTATCACAGATTCCACCCAAGAGGAACTCCACAAACTCGAAGAAGAAAAGAAGGTTCTCGAAGAAAAAATCGTCAAGGCGGAATACGACACGAACACCTACCTCACAAGGGAGCGTATAGAGTTTTGGTTCGAGCAATTCGCTGCCTTCAATGTCGAGGACGAGGGCGCTCGTCAATACCTTATAACCTACTTCGTGAATAAGATTATCCTCTACGACGACAAGGTTATTATAATCTACAACCACGACGGAGACAACCGGACGGAACTCGGAATCGACGAGATAGAGTCCGCCTTTGGTTCGGATTTGACACAACTCACTCCGCCAAAATCACATA
Organism: Alistipes sp.; assembly: GCA_045654385.1. Classification (GTDB taxonomy): domain Bacteria; phylum Bacteroidota; class Bacteroidia; order Bacteroidales; family Rikenellaceae; genus Alistipes. The sequence goes on along the minus strand of JAZONG010000088.1, from coordinate 3,124 downwards.
ATCCGAACCCTTATGTAACGAGAAAGTTCGTTGCGTTAGTTATCGGATTGTAACAGAAAAAGACAAGGATTTTACTCCTTGTCTTTTTTATTTTTAATCTTATCATATATCTTCCGAACCGCCGCCGTCAAAGCCAAACACAACGGCACAAAGGGAGTGAATGGAGCGAGCCAGAACGCCCAGCAAGCCGAGCCGACCGCCCACCACCATTCTATCCCGGTTATTATCGCTATGAGGTACGGAATCCATACCTCGCACGATAACACCAAAAATACGGAGAAAAATATCACGATGTTTGTCTTATCCCTTAATTGCCTAAACAACCACACGAAGAAGGCTTTTAACCTTCCCCACAACTTACGAAGCATATCCGCTATATTCGAGGAGTTTTGCTTTTTCGGTTTTTGTGAGGGATAAGCGATTGATATAGGCTTTTACTTGAATCTCGCCCTTCGTGTTCTTGTAGCCGAGATAACCCATAATCATATATTTTTCGACCGCTTTGAGTTGTAGCGAGTTCACATACGATTGAATCTTGGCTTTTCTCGTTCCGCTTATTGCCACGCCTTTTTTGTCAAGGTCGGCTTTAAGTGAGTTCGCCGTAGCGACGATGATAGCGAGTTTCTCGATGTCGATTGCCTCCGCAAAGAGAACCGACTTCGTTTCAAGGTCTACGCCGAGGAAGTCTTGGAGAGCGAGATTGTAGTAGACATTATAAATAAAGTTTACCGCCTTCGCCTTTACTTCATCGGTTGCGCCCTTGTATTGAGACATCTTGACAAGACTTGCAAGCGCCTCGTTTGCGACGAAGTAGACCTTCTCGAACTGTTTAACCTGGTTAGGCGTTAGTTCGTATTCTACGCCGTCATAAGTGATTTTTTTGCTAACGCTTCTCGGAATAACATCGAATCCCTTTTGTACCAAAGAATCGAGTTCCTTTCGAGCCTCGGAGTCTGCGATACCGCCGATATTCTCGTCGAGCATAAGGCTCGTGATAGTTGCTACCATAGCCTCGTCCTCTCGTTCGATTGCTTTCGCAAGGTCGGAACGATAATTCTGCTTATAGAACATATCGTCGAATGAGTACGCCGTAGAAGGAGAGATTCTCTTCGTGAGTCCGTAGATGATGTTGTAGACATTCCTTGTAGGAATACCGAACATTTGACCTCCGGCGTAGAGGAGATTCTTGATAGTCAATGCGACCTCTCTCGAATCCATATCGCCCTCAAAGATATTTCCGGCGGTGGTAAAGAGCATTTCTGCGCTATCAAACATATCGTTAATAGCCGAGTAAGCGTAGTTGTCGAAGTCGTAGCCTTCCGCAAAGCGTGAATAGATGTCTCTTATAAGAGGGAGACCTCCGAGAAGATTTCCGATAGCGTCGACCGTCATATTGACCGCCACATTGTCGTCCTCGTCGTCTTTGTTGTAAAGCCAACGGAAGAGTTGAGCAACGAGCGCCATAAACACGGCGGAAGATACAAGAGAACCTACGGCTCTACGAGCCTTCTTGTTTGCTGCTTTGATTTTCTTATCGAGAGAAGCAATTTCGTCCGGGTCGGTTGCGAGTTTTCTCTTCGCCTTCAAGACGGAGACCTCTCCGATAGCGTCAACCACACGACCGATAACCTTCATAGAGTCGGCGGAGAACATCGTCAAGGTTTTCATCAATTCACTTCCGGAGCGCATAGCCGAGGATTTTTCCGTCGCCAAAGCGTTCTGTTGTGTTTCGAGAATAACCTTTTCGAGAAGTTCGCCGGCTTTTACCTTGTTTTCCTTCGTGCCTACTTTGAGACCTTCATTCTTTTCGATTTGAAGTTGGCAAGCGCCGAAGAGTCTTGCGATAACGAACCTATCAACCATTCCGATAGGCTTCATAAGAACATCGCCTACCTTGCCGGTCTTTTCAACAACGCCCTGGGCGAGCGCTGCGGCGTTCTCCGTGTTACGAACCTTTGCAAGTCCGCAATACTCGTCTACATCGGAAGCCTTCACGCCGATACCCTTGATAATGCAATCAATATCGAGGATATTGCCGGCGGCGGCGAACGAAGATAACTGTGTTATCCATACCTTCGGATTTGCGCCGAGTTGGTATTTTGCATAACTACCACGAAGCCAACCCATAAAGCGAACGCCGTCTCCCTTTGAAGCCGGGATTCCTTGAATATCGCTAATGAGTTTCTTGAAGTATGCGTCGCCTTCGCTCCACATATCGACGCTTTCCGTTTTAACGCTCGTAGGCTTGTTCGGATTGTCGCCGATGTCAAGATTGTAGAGGAGGTTGTATTGGTCGATAGCGAGAGCGAGGTTTGCATATTGAGCAACCGCTCGGATATGTCTATCGAGTACGGCGTCGAGGGATTCGATAAAGAGTTCGTTCTTTGCGCCCTTGACCGTATCACGGTTGAAGGAAGCGTTGCTAACTCTGCTCATCTCGTCGAAGAAGGTGCTTGTATCTACATTGTGAGCGATATTCGCACGACGGATAGGTACATAATAATCTTCGAGAGCGTTCGTGTAACCACGGCGCAAAATGTCGGTCTTTTTCTTCGCTTCCTTACAAGTCTCGTTGAATAACTTCTCGGCAATCGAGATATATTCCTTCTCGACCTCCGTAAATTGACTTGCAAGCGCCGATTGAACTTCCTTCGCCCTAACACGAATCTCTTCGATTTCCAAGTCCTCTTCGAGCGCAAAACCGGCGAGACGAATCGTTTCCTTTCCGTCGTTGAAGGTAAAGCCGGACTTGGCAAGACCGAGGATAGCCTGGTCTCTATTGAGCGACATATAGAGCAACATCGCTTGGGCGAGAGGAATTTGCGTTCCTTGGTATTCGATAGTCTTGGTAGACATCTCTTTGAGGAACTTCTTGTGCTTCTTATAGAAGGCTTCGAGAGGCTCTCTCATTTCCATTTCCATAACGGAAGCACCGACCGCACCTTTGCGGAGTTCTTGAAGGATTTCGGTATAGAATCCGTCGTCGTATCTATCCATATAACGCACAAGCGTCATAGGGTCAGCGAAAGAAGTTTCGTATTTCTCGAAGAACTTTCTCAACCAACCGACTTTCGCCGGCTTGTTTCTACGAACGATTGATACATACTTTTCGGCGATAGGCTGC
>JAZONG010000087.1:0-18932 GCA_045654385.1 Alistipes sp. | reverse complement strand
GCGTTTCGAAGAGGTTGCAGCAACCGAGAACTATGGCGTAGCACCTTCGACAGGTCGCACCATAATGATTGAGTACTCATCGCCAAACACCAACAAGCCACTACACCTCGGCCACATCCCCAACAATCTCTTGGGTTACTCCGTGGCGCAAATTTTGGCAGCAAACGGACACAATGTCATCAAGGCAAACCTTGTAAACTACCCTGGTATCCACATCTGCAAGACGGTGGTTGCGTGGTTGCGCTACGGAAATGGCGCTACACCTGAATCGACAGGCAAGAAGGGCGACCACCTCGTAGGCGACTACTATGTGGAGTTCGACAAGCACTACAAGGCTGAAATTAAGGAACTCGTCGCAGGCGGAATGAGTGAAGAGGATGCAAAGAAGCAGGCTCCAATTCTCTTGGAGGCGCAGGAGATGCTCCGTAAGTGGGAGGCAAAGGACGAAGAGGTGCGTGCTCTCTGGGAGAAGATGAACGGCTGGGTTTACGACGGTTTCGATGTAACCTACAAGACTCTCGGTGTCGATTTCGATAAGGTTTACTACGAGTCGCAGACCTATATCCTCGGCAAGGGCCTCGTAGAGGAGGGTTTGGCAAAGGGTATCTTCTTCCGCAAGGAGGATGGCTCGGTTTGGATTGACCTCGAAGCAGACGGTCTTGACCAGAAGTTGTTGCTTCGTGGCGACGGCACATCGGTATATATGACACAAGACCTCGGTACTGCATTGCAGCGCTTCGAGCAGAACGCTTTGAACGGAATTATCTATGTTGTAGGTAACGAGCAGAACTATCACTTCCAGGTTTTAAAGTTGATACTCAAAAAGTTGGGTTACGAGTGGAGCGACGATATTTTCCACCTCTCATACGGTATGGTGGAGTTGCCTGAGGGTAAGATGAAGTCTCGTGAGGGCACCGTTGTCGATGCAGACGACTTGTGCGAGGCGATGATCAACACCGCACGAGAGATGTCGCAGGAGTTGGGCAAACTCGATGGTTGCAGCGAGGAGGAGGCTTCGGCAATCTCGTCGATGGTAGGCTTGGGTGCTTTGAAATACTTCATCTTAAAGGTAGACCCAAAGAAGACTATGTTGTTCGATCCTCGTGAGTCGATCGACTTCAACGGCAACACAGGTCCGTTCATCCAATACACCCACGCACGAATCTGTTCGGTACTCCGCAAGGCTGCCGAGCAGGGTATCACATTCGAGGGCGAGAAGATTGCTTGCGAGTTGTTGCCAGAGGAGGTTGAGTTGGTGAAGATGTTGTGCGACTACCCTGCTACCGTAGCAGCTGCGGGCGAGGCATTCGCACCATCAATAATTGCGGCTTACACCTACGAGTTGTGTAAAACCTTTAACGGCTACTACCACGACCACTCTATCCTCCGTGAGGAGAATGAGGCTGTGAAGAAGATGCGTTTGCAGTTGGCACAGCAGGTGGCACGAGTTATCAACCGTTCGATGCGTTTGTTGGGCATCGATGTTCCTGAAAGAATGTAAGAACTATGGCTGGATCAAACTTTGTTGATTATGTAAAAATTTTCGCTCGTTCCGGTCACGGAGGAGCAGGCTCGGCACACTTCCGTCGTGAGAAGTTTGTCGCTTTCGGTGGTCCCGATGGCGGCGATGGCGGTAAGGGAGGTTCGATTATCTTGCAGGGCGATCGTCAATACTGGACACTCATTCACTTGAAATATCAGCGCCACCAATTCGCCGAGGATGGCGAGTGTGGCTCCGGCGCACGCTCACACGGCAAGGATGCAAAGGATATTATCATCCCTGTGCCACTCGGCACGGTTGCCAAGCAGATTTTTACAGATGAGGAGACGGGCGAGACCTACACCGAAGTCGTAGGCGAGGTAACAGAGCACGGCGAGCAGCTCGTATTGCTCAAAGGCGGTCGTGGAGGTTTGGGTAACTGGCACTTCCGCACCGCAACAAATCAGGCGCCACGCTACTCGCAACCGGGCGAGGAGGGCTCGGAGGGTGCATTTATCCTCGAATTGAAGGTATTGGCAGATGTAGGTTTGGTAGGCTTCCCAAATGCGGGCAAGAGCACCCTGCTTTCGGTTGTTTCGGCTGCAAAGCCAAAGATTGCGAACTATGCATTTACCACCTTGGAGCCAAACCTCGGAATTGTCGAGGTGCGTGATGGACACTCATTCGTAATGGCGGATATTCCGGGCATTATCGAGGGAGCGCACGAGGGCAAGGGCTTGGGAACTCGCTTCTTGCGCCATATCGAGCGAAATTCGATTTTGCTCTTTATGGTACCTGCCGATAGCGACGATATTAAGAAGGACTACGAGATTTTGCTTGGCGAACTTACGCAGTACAACCCTGAGCTTCTCGACAAGAGTCGCATTTTGGCTATTACCAAGTGCGATATGCTTGACGATGAGTTGATTGAGGAGATGAAGGCTCACCTGCCGGAGGGCGTTAAGTCGATATTTATATCGTCGGTTGCAGGCCTCAATATCGCCAAGTTGAAGGATATGCTTTGGGCTGCATTGCACGAGTAATGCGCTACGCACGATACATATTCGTACTACTCTTTGTACTAAGTTATAGAGGTCTCTCCGCACAGGAGTTCGACCTCTATGATTTTAGGTACTACAAGCGATTTGAAACAGCAGAGGAGTTGCTCGCACCCGAAGTGGACACCGCTACGGTTGCAAAATTCGCCTTTGACCGCAGATTTACCACCCGCACACTCGACTATAACCTCTCGATGGTGCGCTCCACAAGGCGTGGCATAGCACGATATCGCAGAACTACGACCCTTAACGGTATAAATATCCCCTTCGTGAGCGGAAGTTCGATTAGACATTTGCAACTTTCGAGTAATCAAAGCATTGACAGCACCTCCCTACATATCGACACACTGCGAGAAGCTCGCACATCGGTAGGATTTTCATTCTCCTCACGCACTGCACCCTACTCTCTTTCATTAGCCACTTCGCAACGACTTGGCAAGGCGTGGTCGCTATCGGCGAATTTGGTAGCAAGTACGGGCAACGACATCCACATTGACGGTCTATTCGGCCACTCGCTCGAAGTAAGCGCCGTAGCATCCAAGCAGTTCAAAAACAAGAGTACACTCTCGATGGCGCTCTTTGCAAAGCCATCGATGCGAAGTACTCGCCTTGCATCAACAAAGGAGGCTTTCGCCCTGACGGGCAACCACTTATACAACCCTGCGTGGGGTTATCAGGATGGAAAGATGCGCAGTTCCCGCATCCGTAGAGAGTTTCTACCGACTGCATTTATCGGCTACGAGGGCAATATAAACGACCGCACAAAGTTCAACCTTGCAGCCACAGCCACCATCGGCATAGAGAAATACAGTTCTCTCGATTGGTTCGATGCACAGACTCCTGCTCCCGATAACTACCGCTATATGCCGAGCTACTTCGATGATGAGGAGGATATATTCCACGCCGTCGAGAGCGTATGGTTAGCCAACAATCCTCATTATACGCAGATTGATTTCGACCGACTTATCGCAACAAATCGCCTAAACGATGGCGAGGCAATCTATGCCGTCAGCGACCGAGTAAGGCGTACCATTCGCACCGCATTTCGTGGCGAAGCTGCCACATCACTCAACAGAGGCACACTGTCGTACGGATTCGAGGTATACACCGCTAACTATCGTAATTACAAGCAGATGCGAGATTTACTCGGAGCGGAATACATTGTCGATTTGGACTACTTTTTACTCGATGACGATACTTTTGGTAACTCATTGCAGAACAACCTAAATACACCAAATCGCCGCATCAAAGAGGGCAGTCGTTTCGGCTACGACTACGCCATAAGGGAGTATCGTAGCTCGGTATTCGGCACATACCGCTACTCCACCGAAAGACTAAACCTTGATATTGCAGCCAAGGTTGGCTATGCTGATATTTCAAGGCGTGGATTTTATCGCAAGGAACTATTTGCCGAGAGTTCGTTCGGAGAATCCCGCCATCTGAAATTTTCGCCCTATGCGCTACGCATCAAAGCAGGTTATCTCATTGCAGATAACCACTTTATAAGCGCTACCGTCGCTACGGAAGCGACACCTTGCGAGGGCGAAGAGCTCTTCTTGCAGAGCCAATACAACAACCGCACTGTCGCAAACCCTGCAATGCGCAGCGCCTATAACGCCGAAGTGCAATATATGTTCCAATGCCACGACTTCAAACTTTCGGCTACACTCTTTGCCGGTGCAGAACTTAACGATACGCAGGTGCGCCACTTATACGATGATTTATCGGGCGAATATGCCGATATTGTAACGAGCAACATCAACACTCTGCGCTACGGAGTGGAGATCGAAGCCGAATATCGTTTTGCCAAGTATTTCCGTGCCACAGCGGCACTTACAGCAGGCAGATACTGCTATGCAACCAACTCTATTGTAACAATTTACGCAGACACATCGAACACCCTGCTTGCCGACCATATCGAGAGTCGCACAAAGGGACTTTCGCTCGGAAATGCCCCGCAAATAGTCGCTACGGCAGGACTTTCGTACTATAATCGAGGTTGGTGGGCAAATATAAGTGCCAATTATGCAGGTTTGCGCTATATCGAACCATCTGCCGTAATGCGCACCGAACGAGTTTTGGGTATGGCCGTTTCGCCCGAACAGCGTGCCGACCTCCTTTCGCAGGAGCGACTGCGTGACGCCTTCACCATCGATTTATCGCTATCGAAAACTCTATATTTGAGCCGTTTGAGCCGCAAGATTTACTCCACTGCCGCAGCACCTCGCTTCGAGGATAAACACCCTCGTAGCAGACTTATATTCCGCCTCGGAGTACGCAATCTTCTCGGCTCAACCAATTTTATATATAACGCATACGAAAGTTCTCGTTTACAGCGTCATAAACTTGCCAACGAATATATCTATAATCGTCAGGCATCACGCTATTTATACGCCTATCCCCGCACCTTCTACGCCTCGGTTACATTCGCCTTTTAGCAACAAAAAAAGCAACCCGAAGGTTGCCTCAAAATCATTTAAGATAAAGTTCTACTCCTTATATAGAAATCCTACGCCCTTGCAGGTCGAAATATGATTTTCGCCAATTTTACTGCGCAGGTGGCGGATATGAACATCGAGGGTACGAGCACCCACGATAACGCCATCACCCCAAACGGCACTATAAATCTCCTCACGAGTAAAAATTCGAGGTTCGGAGAGCAGAAGTCGCAAAATATCGAACTCCTTAACCGCCAAGCGCACCTCGCCGTCATTCGACACATAGGAGTGTCGCTCCTCGACAAGTCGCTCGGAGATTGGCATTGGCACAGACTCCTCATCACGCCTGATGCGATTTTTGATAGCTGCAACTCTCGAACACAACACCTTCATACTCACCGGCTTAGTGATATAATCATCTGCACCGGCCTTGTAGCACTCCACAAGGCTCTCCTCTTCGCAAACCGCCGAGAGGAACACAATCATCGACTTTGCTGTTGCAGGGTTAGCACGCAGAGCAAGACACGCAGCACGACCATCCATCACAGGCATCATCATACCCATAAGGATAAAATGGGGACGAAACTCGACAGCCGCCTCCACAGCCTCACGGCCATTGGCAGCACAAGCGACTTCGTACCCCTCTTTCACGAGGTTATACTGCACAAACTCACGAATATCCAACTCGTCATCAACAACAAGTACTCGCATAGTCGGTGGTGTTGTAATTAAAAAGAAGGCGCAATGTCGCCATTGCGCCCCAAAGCGGTTTAGAGATGAGTATTAGTCGTGCAATGCGCTCAACTTCTCGAACAACTTACCGTAGCCCTCTACCATCTCGTTGCGGAAAGCAGCATAATACTTGCGAACGAGCGACGAGTTCTTTGGCTCGGTTGGATTGTTTGCCTTGTGGTAAAGTTCGTTGCGGAGTTCAACACCCTCCTGCATAATTGCGAAAATCTCCTGCTCCTTGTCCGGACGGAAGTAGATTGTCATATCACAATCAAACACCAACTCCTCGAGACGATAATCGATCTCTTTCTTCAAAAATCGTAAATTTGCCATAACCTTATCTATGTTTTTAGTTTAATTTTATTGCTCTTTCGATGCACAAAGATAAGAAAAAATGAATATCATGCAAAGATTTTTGAACTTTTTTCTCGATTTAACGCACTTTTATGGGCAAAATCACTCGATTTCTCTACCAGTAGATAACCTCCACTACTCCCTTTTCGCTCTTTTTCTCCTCTTTGCGAGATTGGCGTTCCTCTCGTCTCTCCTCTCGTTTCTCCTCGGCACTTTCGTGACGTGGAGTTGCGATTATTATACCCATCTCCTCATCGACCACCACCGTATTGTCATTCGGCTGTGATGTCTGCACCGATTTAGCAGGCTCGGTTGCTGCAACGGTAGTTGTGCGAGTTACGAACTCATCCACACCATAATCGAACTCTATATCGGCATAACGCATCTGCGGAAGGATATTTGTGGTCAGATACTTCCACGCATCCGGCAATTTGCGCAAAGCCATCTCCTTTTGAGCCTCGCTGTGAGAAGTAGATTTCAAAATCGCCAACACCTGCTCCCTCTGCGGAATTGCAGACTGCTCTACCGCCGAAACACAATCGCTCCACTTGAAGGTTTTGTGTGTTGTATCAATCTTTTGCGCAGGATGATAGGTATTTACAGCGTAGTGATAGAGAGACTGCGCACGATGCGCTGCGAGGGTATCGTTCTTTGTAGCATTACCATCGGGCGACGCATATCCCACGATATGAATAGCCGAGATATGCATCGTGGTATCTTTGGTCTGTGCCATAAAGTCCTTCAAATCGGCAATCTGTTGCGGATTATCCGAATATGTCGGAGTGATATTCGCCTTATTGATGGCATAATGCACATCAAACTCGGCGTGGCGACCGGAGTCGTGCGGAATTTTGTAGCGAGAAGTTACAACATTACCATCACGAGTCTGCGACACAAGAACAGCATTTGCGGCAGGAGCCTGATTGCTTTGGGCTGCGACCGCTGCGGTTACACCCAAAGCCACAATCGAAAGTAGAATCTTTTTCATCGTTTTGTTGTATTAGTTTCAACCCAAACTAAACAACAACCGAGCCAAAAAGATAGAATATCAACTCTCCGATACCTTCTTACGATAAACCCTATAACCGACAACCGCCACAAGAAGCGACATCAGCGGGCTGATAAGATTGAAAAGGCAATATGGAAGGTAGGTTATGGTAGCGACACCTAGAACTGTCGACTGCGTCATTCCACAAGAATTCCACGGCACAAGCACCGAAGTTACAGTTGCAGTATCCTCGACCGAACGGCTCAACAAGCGTCCCTCCAAGCCTCGTTTTTCGTACAACTCACGAAAGGCATTACCCGTAATGATAATGGAGATATATTGGTCGGCAGTAACAAGGTTTGCAACCACTCCCGTAGCGAGGGTTGAAGCCACCACACTTACAGTGCGATAGACAAACTTCGCAAAGAGTTGAGTGAGTGCCGAAAGCATACCGCTGCCCACCATTACTCCTCCAAAGCACATTGCGCACAAAACGAGCCAGATAGTATTCAACATACCTTTCATTCCCGATGTTGCAACCAATTCATTTATAACTACATTGCCCGTATCAAGTGAAGTAGATGTAGAACATACGGTCATCAACGCACGAAAAGTCGAAAAATCACCATCGCCGCCCACAATTTTCACTATTTCGGGTTGCATTACAACCATCGCCACGCACGCCATAACAACCGACAAAAAGAGCGTTACAAGTGCAGGTAATTTCTTGGCGATAAGCACCAGCGTAACAACCGGAACAAGCAGCAGCCACGCCGAGATATTAAAGTTATTTTTCAGCACATCTGCCAACTCTGCCATCCGCACCGAGGTATCGACCGTATGGGTTAAACTAACCACAAAGAATACAATCATCGCCAACACGAACGACGGGATGGTGGTGATTGACATATATTTGATATGCTCGAATAGCGGGACACGAACAGTCGAAGAGGCTAACACCGTAGTATCGGAGAGAGCCGACATCTTATCTCCAAAATATGCTCCCGAGATAATTGCTCCCGCAATCCAACCCTCGGAGTAGCCTTGTGCCTCGCCAACACCCATCAAAGCCACACCAATCGTGGCAATTGTGGTCCAGGAACTGCCCGTAACGATAGCCACCACGGCACATATCAGACAGGCGACAGCCAAGAAAATACTCGGATGGATAATCTGCAAGCCGTAATACATCAGCGTAGGCACTACTCCACTCAACATCCAGGTACCTGCAATTGCGCCAATCAGAAGCAGAATAATAATCGCTGATGCGGAGGTGCGGATATTCTCTACGATAGCCTTTTCGATGACGCTCCACTTGCATCGGCACACCGTAACGGCCAACAAGGCCGCAACCGAAGATGCTACCAAAAGCGCAATCTGGCTACCGCCCTCGATAGCATCTGCTCCAAAAACCTTTATTACGAGTGCGAGCATTGCCACAAGCACCGCTATAGGCACAAGCGCAAGCCACATAAGTAGTTTTTCTCCTCTAAAAAGTCCATTTTGTCGTTCCATAGCGCAAATATAGAGATTTTATGTTAAAACTTTTCCCTTTTCCGCTTTCAGTTTTCCGTTTTAATTCGTACCTTTGTCGAGTTATACCATAAAAGGTATAAAGAGTGAAACTAAACAGAAGCATATTATGGCTACCAAGACTACTATCGAAGTTCCCGTAGAGGAGCAGACTATTCAACAGGAGATTACATCGCAGGAGTGTGTAGAGGCTACCACCACACCACAAACCGAAGAGGGCGACAACAGCACAAGCGAGATCGCCAACCTCGACAAAGAGGGTGTACTTGCCCGCCTTGCCGAGAAGGTCGGAGAGGAGCCTTCTGCCGAGTTACGCAATGAAGTTGAGGCGTTGAAGGTGGCATTCTATAAACTGCATCGTGCCGATGTGGAGGCTCGTCGCAAGGCATTCTTCGAGGAGAATGGCGCAGATGCGGAGTATAAGCAGCAGACCGACGAGGCAGAGGTACGCTTTAAGGAGCTATATAACATCTATCGCTCTAAGCGTGATGAGGCTACTGCTCTTTCAGACAAGGAAAAGGAGGCAAACTACAACGCCAAACTCGCCGTTATCGAGGAGTTGAAGCAGTTGGTGGATAGCGAGGAGGCACTCAATACAACATTTGCAAAATTCCACGAGTTGCAGGCTCGTTGGCGTAATATAGGACAAGTTCCGCAGGCTAAGGTTAGTGATTTGTACGAGACATACAACCTTCACATCGAGAACTTCTACGACTATGTAAAGATCAACAAGGAGTTGCGAGATCTCGATTGGAAGCGCAATCTCGAAGCAAAAACTGCCCTTTGCGAGCAAGCCGAAGCGTTAAACGAAGCAACTACTATCGTTGAGGCATTCCACAAGTTGCAGAAGTTGCACGAGGAGTGGCGAGAGATTGGCCCGGTTGCGTTAGAGCATAAGGAGTCTTTGTGGGAGCGTTTCAAGGCGGCTTCAACCATCATCAACCGTCGTCACCAAGAGCACTTCGAGGCTATCAAGGCCGAGCAGGTAAAGAATTTCGAACTTAAATCGGCTCTCTGCGACGAGGTAGAGAAGATGGTGAGCGAGGCTCCAACCTCGCACAAGGCGTGGAATAAGGCGAGTGAGCGTATACAGGCTATTCAGGCCGAGTGGCGCACCATTGGCTTCGCACCAAAGAAGGACAACAACAAGGTTTACGACCGCTTCCGTGCCGCTTGCAACAAGTTCTTCGACTGCAAGCACGCCTTCTACACCGAAGCCAAGGATGATATGAGCAAAAACTTGGCTGTTAAGAACGCCCTCTGCGAGCGTGCCGAGGCTATTGCCGAGCGTGAGGATTGGGCAAAGGCAACCGAGGATTTGTTGGCATTGCAGGCCGAGTGGAAGCAATCGGGCACTGTGGCTCGCAAATATGCAGATGCAGTTTGGAAGCGTTTCCGTGCCGCTTGCGACAAGTTCTTCGAGCGCAAGTCGAAATACTTCTCGACCGTAGATAACGAGCACTCTGCAAACCTCGCAGCAAAGCAGGCTCTCTTGGAGGAGATGGCAAAGGCCGAGATTAAGTCATTCGACGAGATTAAGGAGTACCAGCGCCGTTGGAGCGAGATTGGTTTTGTGCCTATTCGTCACAAGGAGTCATTGCAAAAGCAGTACAAAGAGGCTCTCGACAAGATGTTTGCCGTAGTGCGTGGCGCTGACCGTGCACAGCAGATGAACAAATTCAAAAATAAGGTATCGTCGATGCGTGATGCAGGTGGAAAGGGACTTCGCAACGAGCGAGAGAAGTTGTACAACCGAGTAAAGCAACTCGAGCAAGAGATTTTGACTTTGGAAAACAACATTGGTTTCTTCGCCAAGTCGAAGGGAGCCGAGGCGATGATTGCCGCTGTCGAGGAGAAGATTGCACGAGCAAAGCGTGATATGGCAGATGCTATTGAGCGAGTTAAGTTGATCGATTCACAGGAGTAAGAAAAAAAATAGAAATAATTAACGCAGAAAAACAAAGATGAAAGAGAACAAGAGTACGATTATAGGCTTTGTCCTTATGACGTTGGTATTTGTAGGATTTTTATTCTACTCAAACTACCAGACAAAGAAGCAGCAAGAGGCGCAGGTAGAGGCTCAGATTGAGCAACTTGCCGAGCAGGCATCAAAGGCGCTTGACACCCCTGCCGAGCAGAAGGCTGAGGCTACAACCGACAATAAGAGCAGGCAGAACACCGCAGCAACCAAATTGGTAAGTGATGCCGAGAAGGTTGAGGAGGTTGTTGTTGAGAATGATGTTATGCAGGTGCGTTTCTCGACACTCGGTGCACAGATTATTGATGTTACATTGAAGGATTACACCAAGTATGCTCCAAAAGAGGAGCGCAACGAGTTGGTTCACCTCTTTGCTCCCGAGTCGGCATACTTCAATATGTCGTACTATTTGAAGGAGGAGATGCGCAATGTAGAGCTCTCGACCGCATATCGCAACTTTGAGTTGTTGCCAATCCAGAACCTCGGCGACAAACAGGTTATAACAATGCGTTTGCCGGTTGGCAAAGGCTCTATCGAGCACATCTACACCGTATATAACGAGCAGAAGCCGGAGCGTGATTACCTTGTGGATTTCGAGGTACAACTGAATGACCTCGCACCACTTATGGCAAACCAAAAGAGCATCTCGGTAGAGTGGCGTAACCGCACATATCAGAACGAGCGCAGTTTCAAAAACGAGAACACCTACACTACCCTTGTTTACCACTTCCCGGGCGAGAAGGATGTAGAGGATTTGGGTATCTCGGAGTCGAGCAAGTCTGACGACATCGGTGCGTCGGTAGATTGGGTATCGTTCAAGCAGCAGTTCTTCTCGACTGCACTTATCGGCCGCTCTGTAAATCTCCGTCAGCCACAGGTTGCATACTCGACAAACGAGGCTAAGTCTGGATATATCAAGGATTTCGAGTTAGAGTCATCGGTTGATTACAACCCGCAGACTACCGCTTACGACTTCTCGTTCTATCTCGGACCTAACAAGTTCTCGACCTTGAAGAAATTGACCGATAAGGATGGTCAGTCGCTCGAAATGGAGCGAATCATCCCACTCGGCTGGATCTTCTCGACCTATGTCAGCCGTTGGGTTGTTATTCCTGTATTCGACTTCTTGCAGAAGTATATCGCATCATTCGGTCTTATCATCTTCATCCTTACTTTGTTGGTTAAGTTGGTAATCTTCCCTCTCACTTACAAGAGTTACCTCTCGACCGCAAAGATGCGAGTAATCAAGCCTGAGATTGACGCTATCAACGCAAAATATCCTCGTCAGGAGGATGCTATGAAGAAGCAGCAGGAGGTTATGGCTCTCTACAATAAGGCGGGTATCAGCCCTATGGGTGGTTGCTTGCCGATGTTAATTCAGATGCCTATTCTTATCGCAATGTTCCGCTTCTTCCCTGCAAGTATCGAGTTGCGTGGCAAGTCGTTCTTGTGGAGCGACGACCTCTCGTCTTACGATAGCATTCTCGACCTTCCATTTAACATTCCGTTCTACGGCGACCACATATCGTTGTTCTGTTTGTTGATGACCATTGTGATGTTCGTGTACTCTTATATAAACTACAAGCAGCAAGGCGCAGCACAGCCACAGATGGCCGGAATGAAGTTTATGACCGTATATATGATGCCTGCAATGATGTTGTTCTGGTTCAACGATTATGCGAGTGGTCTTTGCTACTACTACCTCCTCTCGAACCTCATCACCATCGTTCAGACAACCATCATCCGCTTCACCTTGAACGACAATGTTATTCGTGCAAAAATGAATGCTCGTGCAAAGAATACCAAGGGTAAGAAATCTCGTTTCCAGCAGCGCTACGAGGAGCTTATGAAGCAGGCAGAGGCTCAACAGAACAGAAAATAGAGTAAAAAATGGCATTTGTAGCGAACATATCAAACGATGATGTTGCTGCATTAGAGGCAGTACACTTTGATGGGCGCATCGAGGTCGTAGAGACCGCTGATGCGCTCGCCAAGGCGTGCAAAGAGTTGTCAAAGCACACAATTATTGGCTTCGACACAGAAACACGCCCATCATTCACTGCCGGCGTTACAAATAAAGTTTCGCTACTACAACTCTCGACCGAGGAGTGCTGCTACCTTATCCGTCTGAACAAACTGCCACTCACACGAGAGATTATTGCCATATTGTCGAGCAAGACAATATCTAAAATCGGAGCAGATGTCCGCAACGACATCGCAGCACTCAACAAGTTGCGTCAATTCACTGCCAACGGCTTTATAGACCTCCAAAACGAGGTTGGCAAGTATGGTATCGAGGATAAAAGCCTTCGTAAAATTTCGGGTATCGTTCTCGGCAAAAAGGTATCAAAAGCTCAACGACTGAGCAACTGGGCAGCCAAGCAACTTACTCCGCAACAGCAGATGTATGCTGCCACAGATGCGTGGGTTTGCATCGAGATTTACAACAGATTGACAAGATAGCTCAACTTTGTTACCTTGCGCAAAGATGAATAGAGAGATATTCCGCATAGCGATACCGAATATAATATCGAATATCACCGTACCATTGATGGGCTTGGTTTCGACCGGTATTGTCGGCACTTGGAGTGGTGAGGCTGCCGTAATTGGCGCTTTGGCTCTCGGAGTATCAATCTTCAACTTCATCTATTGGAATTGCTCATTTATCCGTATGGGCACAAGCGGTTTGACCGCCCAGGCATACGGTGCAGGCGACTTCCACGAAACAACAGCGATGTTGGTGCGTGCAGTGGTTATTTCGCTGGCACTTAGCGCTCTTGTATTGATATTCCAACGCCCGCTTGGCGAATTATCGCTATGGCTAATGGGTGGCGACGAGAATGTTGCCGCCTACTTCTACGCCCGCATCTGGGCTGTGCCGGCAGGTATTCTGCTATTTGGACTCTACGGCTGGTTTATCGGAATGCAAAATGGTGTTATTCCGATGGCCGTATCTATAACAGTCAATGGTCTGCACATCCTCTTCGGATGGTGGTTTGTCTATTCGTTTGACCTTGGCATTGTGGGTATCGCCTACGCCTCGGTCGTATCGCAATGGATTGGACTTGTCTTGGCTACCCTGCTGATTGTCATCTACTTCCGCAAAACGATGCGCCCTATCGTATTGCGAGAGGTGTTGGACTTTGGCTCAATGAAGCGATTTTTCAAGGTCAATGGAGATATTATCGTTCGCACATTCTGCAATGTGGGTGTCTACACCTTCTTCACAGCCGCTTCTGCTCGAATGGGCGATGCTGCGATATTGGCAGTAAACAGCGTGCTGATGCAGTTGCTGATGCTCTTCTCCTATATGAACGACGGCTTCGCATACGCCGCCGAGGCTATGACAGGACGATTTATCGGAGCAAAGGATTTGCCTTCGTTGAAGAAGTGTCTGCGCTACTGCGTCGTTTGGACATTTGCCACCGCAGCAATAGCCATCGCACTCTACCTTGCAGGCTGGAAGGAGTTATTTACCGCCTTCTTGGGCAATGGTACAGAGGCCGAATTGGCAAATGTATTAGCAGTAGCCAAGCGATATATCGGTTGGATTGTCGTTATTCCGCTCTTTGCCGCTATGCCGTTTATGCTCGATGGCGTATATGCAGGAGCTACACTTACACGAGCAATGCGCAACTCGATGTTGGGAGCAACGATAATTTTCTTTGCCGTCTATTACGCCCTATTGCCGTTTATAGGCAATGATGCGTTGTGGTTTGCATTCTTGCTCTACATCATCTTCCGACTCGTATTGCAGTACTTTATGGCCGACAGACTGCGAGATATTTATCGCCAAATAGAAAAATTAGCATAATCATATATCTATATATCGATTAGATTCGTTATCTTTGCACTTACGAATAAACTCAAATAGAATGAAACAAAGAGTAACCCTTCACGACAAGACCTTCGAGGTGATGATACCTGCCGAAGAGATTGACAAAGTTGTTGCGGCAGTTGCCGAGCGTCTTAATGCAGACTATGCATCGACCAAAAAGGCTCCTATTTTTGTGGGCGTTTTGAATGGCTCGTATATGTTCCTTGCCGACCTCGTGCGCAAAACCACATTCAACAACGAGATTGTTTTCGTGCAGATTTCATCTTACGAAGGCACTCAGTCTACCGGAACTATCAAGCAGAAACTCGGCATCAACTTCGATATTGAGGGAAGAGATGTTATTATTGTAGAGGATATTGTCGAGACAGGCCACAGCATCAACCATATGATAAACTACATCAAGTCGCTAAATCCTAACTCGATAGAGATTTGTACCCTCTTCTTCAAGCCGGAGAAGTATCTCTACGAATTGCCGATTAAGTATCGAGCAATGGAGATTGGCAACGAGTTTATTGTTGGTTACGGACTCGATTACGACCAACTCGGTCGCAACCTCAAAGATATCTATGTCCTTGCCAATGAGTAATAACGAGGTATTGGAGGGCGGTCATAAGCTACCGCTCGTAGAGGATTTCTATACCATTCAGGGAGAGGGCTTTCACACAGGAAAGCCCGCCTATTTTATTCGCTTAGGTGGATGTGATGTAGGATGTGCGTGGTGCGATGCCAAGTACACCTGGAATCCTCGTATGTACCCTCCAACCGCCATCGAGGAGATTGTAGAGCGTGCCGTGGCGTGCGCAGCACAATCTATCGTTATAACAGGAGGAGAGCCTCTACTCTACCCACTTGGGCCACTCACAGCACTATTGAAGAGCAAGGGGTTGGCAATTTTTCTCGAAACATCTGGTTCGCACCCATTCTCTGGCGAGTTTGATTGGGTATGTCTGTCGCCCAAGCGTAAGTCGGCACCACTCGAAGAGGCGTATGGTCGTGCTCACGAGTTGAAGGTCATCATCCAGAGCGATGAGGACTTGGTGTGGGCCGAAGAGTGTGCTGCAAAGGTTGGAGAAGGATGTCTGCTATTCTTGCAACCGGAGTGGAGTGTGGCGGAGCAGGTTATGCCTATACTCGTAGAGTATGCCAAGCGCAATCCGCAGTGGAGCATCTCTATTCAGAGCCACAAATATATGAGAATACCTTAATCGTCAGGCGATGAAATTAGGCAAAAAGATCACCAAACAGGTTGAAAAGAGAATCAGCAAGGGCAAGGAGTATGCGTGGCGCATATCACTTCTTGTCGTAATCTGTTTTGGACTATTTCTTATAGGCCGACCGCTTGTATCATTAATAAGGACCTCTATCGAAATTAGAGAACTCAACAAAGAGAAGGCTCTCTACGAGGAGAGTATTCTCCACGACAGCCTCCTTATCGAAAATTTGAAAAACGATGAATTCTTGGAGCGTTATGCCCGAGAGCAGTACCTTATGCAGCGCAAAGGCGAGCAGGTACTTATCGTTGAGTAGTTATTTAGAAGTGGGAGTATCCTCCCCAACCTGCCGAACTATACAGCACTTCTCCATCAGTTAGCTCAATGCCGATATGGTAAACATCGTAGTTCGGTTTCACCACCCTACCTATTATATATATAGGTCTGCCGAACTCTGCCTCAAAGCGTCGAGCCAAATCATCGGCGTATCGCTTATCTACCGTCAGAAGTAGTTTATAATCCTCGCCACCACCAAAGGCATCATCCCAAGTTGTACCTTTTGCTCCCGGCAATGATGATATAACGGCACTCTTCTTCGACTCGTCTAAGATATGTTGCAAATCTGAGGCTACGCCATCCGACACATCGCACATTGCGTGTACACACTCCTGCTTTCCAAGCCACTCGCCTTCAAGCACCTGCGCTTCGGGTTGAAGATGTATTCTGGCATTGCGAGTTCGCAACTTTCCGTCAAGTACATCTCGCAAGCCCACAGCCGATGCACCCAACTCGCCCGTAACCATAATCACATCGCCACTCTTTGCACCCTTACGGCGCTTTATATTGGCCATAGGCGCACGACCAATCGCTGTAACGCTGACACAAACGCCCGACTCGGACTTTGTTGTATCTCCGCCAACGAGTTTTATTCCATATTTTTTAGAGGCTGCATAGTAGCCTTTCATAAATGCCTGCGACCACTCCCCAAATCGCTCCTCGGGCAGTGCCAACGAGAGAAGTGTCGCCACGGGCCTTGCACCCATAGCCGCCACATCGCTGATATTCACCATCAACGACTTGTAACCAATCTGATAGGCCGTGCTCTTATCTGTCAAGAAATGGACACCCTCATTGAGCATATCCGATGTAAAAACCAACGCTTCGTCGCCAATCAGCAATACTGCACAATCATCGCCAATACCTTCAAAGCCGTTTTTAGGCATCTTGGCAAACATATCTCGTATTGACTCTATAAAGTCAAACTCTCCGTACATTCTCATCGCTTAAAAATACCCTTAACCAGATTTACAAACTCCCCGAATGCCTCTACACGAAACGCCCACGCAGACAAGGTGTAACATAATGCGCCTACGCCTATTTGCGTGAGCAACAAGCAAATAGGTGCAAATGATACGGCATAATACCCTACCGCCTTAACTGCTACATACATAACTGCGGTAATAATCAACGAAGGCAGAAGTGTGCGCACCATCTGCCACCACGAGAGTTGTGTATAACGCCTTGTAGCGGCAAAATTCACCACAAACTCCACTACGGTCATCGCCACTAATCCCCACGCTATCGCCATTGTCGAATGAGGTATAGTCAGAGCCAGCACAGCCGTCATAATGCCCTTTTTCAGGAGTTCCAAGCGGAAAATTATTGCGCCATTGCTATGAACTTTCAACACATTATAGGCAACCATTGCCAACGGATAGAAGAGTCCCGACAAGGCTATAACCTCGAAATATGGCACTGTTGCAAGCCATTTCTCTCCAAGCAGAACTCGAAAGAGTGGCTCTGCCACAGCCGACAACCCCACCGACACCGGTGCCATAACAAAGATATTAACCAAGAGTACTTTGCGGAAACTCTCGGCAAACTTCTCGGCATCATCTTTAATCTTCGCCAGGGCGGGATATGTTACCGTCTGCACCGACAACACCGCCGACTGAACGGTCAAATCTTTAACCTTCTGCGCCTGATTGAAGAAGCCGAGTGTATTTGTAGAATAGACCTTTCCGATAAATAGTTGTGCCACATTGTTATAGAGTGCTGCAACAATATCGGTGGACATCAAGCGAAACGAGAAGGGAGCCATCTCTTGCCACGCCGAGCGCTCAAATTTGCCCTCACCTCGCCAATCTCCACGCCACCAAAGCAACAACGACTTTACAGCCATCATCGTAAGGCGTTGAGCTACCAACGCCCACACTCCGCCACCACACAAAGCCACTGCAATAGCGGCAGCACCCGCCACAAACGATGCAGCGAAGTTTATGCGTGATAATACACCAAAGCGAAACTCTCGTGAGAGTTTGGTGTTTTGGATTATACCGAGTGCATTTATCGGCAGAAGGAGGAATAAGACAGGTGCTATTTTTTTGATTATCTGCAAATTGTAATAATCAGCCAACAGCGGAGATATAGCCACAAATAGCAGATAGAGCGCCAATGACACCGCCATATTAAAGGCAAAAACCGACTTGTAGTCGTTGTAGGTTGGCTCTCCCTTGCGCAGTAAGGTCTGCGAGAAGCCGCTATCTACCACCACCAACGCTACCGCCGTAAAGAATGTCAATATCGCCATCACGCCAAAATCTTCTGGCACGAGCAGACGAGCCACAACAATACTTACGACCATCTGCAACAGCATAGAGCAAACCTTCTCGGCTGTACTCCACGCAACACCCGTTGCCACTTGGTCAATAAGTCGGCTCTTCATATTTTCGGGTAGAATTTTAGCGGTTTAAGAGCGCCTCCACTCCAAGACGATAGGAGTCAAGGCCGAAACCCGCAATAGTGCCTACGCAGGTAGCACCAATAAGCGAGGTGTGGCGGAACTCCTCACGAGCAGCCACATTTGAGATATGAATCTCGATAACAGGCACCTTCACCGCATCAATAGCATCACGCAATGCCACCGAAGTATGGGTGTAGCCACCTGCATTGAAGAGAACGCCATCATAAACGCCCTCTGCCTTATGAAGCGCATCTATCAACTCGCCCTCGATATTCGACTGAGCGTAGTCGATAGTGTGCGAAGGGTATGCAGTGCGGAGTCGAGGAATAAACTCCTCGAACGACTCCGCTCCATATACCGATTTATCACGCCTACCCTGCAAATTGAGGTTAGGACCGTTTAAGATTAAAAGTTTCACTTTTGTCGATATTACTATTTTGCTGCGAGGCAAGCCAACGCAATCGAATACTTCTTCGACAATGCCGAATCACCACGAGAGGTCAAAACGCAAGGCTTATTGGTACCAACAACCATTGCAGCCAACTCGCCACCACCGATGTGCGAAACGCTCTTGAAGAA
>JAZONG010000086.1:0-3248 GCA_045654385.1 Alistipes sp. | reverse complement strand
TACCCAACCAATGAAAATTATCGATTGGTAATAGGCAGCAAATTCAAGGTAGACCGGGACGGTGCTCTTGCGGCAACAGGCGGCACAATGGGAGGTTGGAATTTTGACGGTTCAAAAATGTGGGACGATTCAAAATCCGTGTATTTCTGGCCTACATATCTTCAGGCGTATGGCACAAATTTCTCGAGCCCCGCTACCTGGCTTAACATTGCTAAATGCGCAACGAACTGGGTATCAACATCAAGTTCCGAATCCGACCAGAATGTTAAACACGATATTTCTAATATCGACGAATATGATGTATTTTTTGACAACTTAAAGCCATGTAAATACAAATATGATTATGGCACATCTGACAGATTTCACACCGGATTCATTGCCCAGGAAGTTGTATCCGCACTGGAAGTTGCGGGATTGACAACGCAAGATTTTGCTGGTGTTATTCATTTAGAAGAACCAAACTACAATAATGCTCAATGGTTGCTACGGAGAGATGAATTTGTCGCCCTTAACACATGGCAGATTCAGAGGCTGAAGGCCCGCGTCTCCGAGCTTGAGGCTGTGGTTGAGCAGATTAAAACCCTACTTTAAGAATATAAGGAGAATAAAAATGAAACTTTTAACTGTTTTGAAAGCGAGAAACGCACTCCCGCTAGACATTAGAGATGCAGACATCCAAGTTAAGTACAAGGTCGCAAAATTTATGCGTGAAACTTCCGGAGATGTTGAATTCTACGGTTCAGAACTTGCTAAAATTGTTGATGAATGCGCCCAACGCGACCAAAATGGAGAGATAGCGAGAACGGACAGTGGGGATATCATCATTGCCGATAATATGCGAGGTATCTTCAGTCAAAGGTCGGCCGCACTAGAAAGCACCGAAGTTGATTGCACATGTTTCTCGCTTTCTCTGGATGAGGCGGCTACGCTAGGATTGAGTATCCGCAACATTATAGACCTGGATTCATTTATCAAAACAGAATAATTCGGAGGTGATGCGATGAGCATACTTGTTAATGTTGTTAACCAAAAGATGTATGTTTCGTCTAATGCGGACGGACTCGTCGCTGGTTCCCAACAGTTTGTAAAGTTCAAGTTCAATCTTAGCTCAGAGTGGGACGGGCTGATGACATTTGCACAATTCAGACAGGGTGCCGAAGCGTATAATCAGTACCTTGATGAAGATAATTGCGTGTATTTGCCAGCTGAGATTGGAGTTGGCACTTGCACCTTGATGTTGTATGGTAACCACGATACTACAATCGGCACTACAAACTATCTGACGCTCAAGATTGGCCCGAACAATCTGGTTGCAGACACAGAAAGCACTGAGATTTCTGTGTCGCTATATACACAACTTGTTCAGAAAGTAGAACAGTGGCTTCAGGGCGAACCTGGCATAGGGCTGAAAACAGAAGCCGGAGGCGTGATAGTTAACGACTATGACAATAACGAAGCCGGTGAATTTGCGACAGCATTTGGTTCTAAAACAAGCGCTAACGGCATTGGGTCTATTTCTACGGGTATCGGAAGCGAATCTAAAGCTGAAGCTTCTTTTTCTGGCGGTACAACCAATAAATCTCATATAAAAGATATCGCTGGTATAGATATAGGAACTATAAGTGATAGTTTAATTACGGATGCATTGGGTGAAAGAGGAATTAGATTAAAAAATAATCTAAATTCGAACCCCGCTCCAATAGCATATGGAGTTTCTAGTGTGTCCTATGGAACTGGAACTCGTAGTCATACTGCATTATCTACAACTTTAGGTGTTGGCGCAGAGGCTGGCTCTAAAGGATTTTATCTGCATAAAATTATTATACCTGAAGATGGTAGTAATATAACGATATACTTATCTGACACACAGGAGCCTTATCATAAGTATAAATATAATTTTGGTGATAGAACTGGTGAGAATGAGAAAAATACATCTCAAAAATGGAGCGACAGTAATGCAATATCTTTACTTTCATCATGGCAATCTGGCGATAAGATAAATATTATACTCCGTAAGATTTTTTGCTTATGTGAAGAGATTGTTGAAGTCTATCCTAGTGAAGGTAAAATTGAAGTTACGAACAGTAAGTCAATAACTGCAAAAGACTTAGCTGATGCAACTGAGTTCAATGTTTCAGTTAATTCTTTACCTGATTTTCTTAATATATCTAAGTTTTTCACTTCAATGGCAGCTCTTGCTCCGTACTGGTATTCTGTTGCAGTTCCAGCAAAGCCAGAAGTAGGTACTGTCGAACTTCATTTCGCTGGAATTGCCACTGGATTAGGTTCTATTGCTGCTGGTACATTATCTCAAGCACACGGACTTATGAACTTGGCAGCAGGACAATACGGCTTTGTTGTTGGTCAAAATAACGAAGTGGGTTATGCTGCCTTTGCTAGTGGTGAAGGAAATCGAGCAATAGGTTTGTATTCTCATGCTGAAGGTTATAAAACAAATGCAAGTAGTGATTATTCTCATGTAGAAGGTAGAGAAACCGTAGCTTCCAATAAATGGAGTCATGCAGAAGGATACCAGTCAAAAGCATTAGGCGGTGCAGCTCATGCTGAAGGGTATACTACTGAAGCTGGTGGTTTGAGTGCTCATGCTGAAGGTAGAGAAACAAAGGCAAGTGGCGACTATTCTCATGCTGAAGGTTATTCAACTACAGCTTCTGGAAATCGTTCTCATGCTGAAGGCTCTAGCACTACAGCAAGTGGACTCTATTCTCACGCTGAAGGATACAGTACAGAAGCTAGTGGCAGTCGCTCTCATGCTGAGGGATATGATACTACAGCAAGTGGTATTGACTCTCATGCAGAAGGCTGGAGTACGACAGCAAGTGGCGACTATTCTCATGCAGAAGGTTATTCAACCACTGCAAGCGGTGCTACATCTCATGCAGAAGGTAGAAGAACCGTAGCTTCTGGCATGCGTTCCCATGCAGAAGGCGACCAAACAATTGCGTCTGGTGAAGTCCAACATGTTCAAGGTAAGTTTAATATCGAAGATACTGAGAATAAGTATGCCCACATCGTAGGTAATGGTACAAGTAGTAGTGCTCGTTCTAATGCTCACACTCTTGACTGGGATGGCAATGCTTGGTTTGCTGGTAGTGTGTATGCTGGAGATAACAAGCTTAGTCATATTGGACAACCTAATACAAATTTTGTTGGAGCAGAAATATTTAATGCTTATGTAATCAACAAGGCAGAAGCAGAGTATGCTCATGCAGAAGGTTATTCAACTA
>JAZONG010000085.1:0-26102 GCA_045654385.1 Alistipes sp. | reverse complement strand
AACGGCTACCTCAAAAATCTCGAACTCGGGAGCAGAATAGCTCAACATTATATTTTTCTTCATAACTTCCTAAAAATTTAATCGTTAAACCATTCGTTACTCTGCCGGTGTTGGTTCAGGGGTTGGGCAAGTACAACCATCATTAGCTGCCACCGAAGCATCCACAGGTGTGCTATAAATATAGTCGTGGAAGGTGGTTGTGTACAAAGTTTCAGGAACCGAGTACCAGCCGTCCACAGTCGCATCCTCTGTTGGGTCGTAGTGTTGGCCATTCTTTCCCTTATCGATAGTACCTGCTACCGAACAGTTCTTAGCCATAATAGCATCAGTGCGACTAACGCCGGTAACTGCTCCTACATTTGTGAAGCCGATAGCAGTGATTGTACCCGAAGTAGTTGCACCTGTGATTGTACCAACTGTCTGACCGCAAACACCACCGATGTAGTAGGTCTTACCGCTAATTTTGTTCTCGAATGTGATGTTACCTGTATTTACCAAGGTGCCCGAAAGACCGCCGATATTGTCCCAACCGAGAATACCGCCAACTCGTACAGTTCCGCTATTGTTAGCATACTTCTTGGTTCCGTCTTCATTCTCCACATAGTTGTAGAAGTTACCGCTGTTGGTGATGGTATTAGAGAGGGTAAGAGCTTTGTTGCTAACCTTACCGAGGATACCACCCATCTCAACACCCTTGCACTTACCAGCGATGCGGCAATCACCACTGTTAGTAAAGCCCTTCAAGGTGAGCGTCTTGTCTGCCTTACTCTTATAAGCAGCCAAACCGCCCATTTGAACATAGTCGCCAGACTCTCCCTCGAAGATGAGGTCACCGCTATTGCTACAATTCTCAACGGTCAAGGTGTTCTCCAAACAACGGAAGATACCACCCATATTTACGAAGCCCATGCTGTAACCTGCACTTGTGAAGTGGATATCACCGCTGTTGCTACAATTCTTGAAAGTACCTGTTGGGTTGTAAGTAACACCGCTCATAAATACATACTTGCCACTTGTCTCAACACGACCGCCATACGAAACCTTACCCTCGTTCTTGAGGTTGTTCCAAGTCTTACTGCCCGAGATACCGTAGATTATACCGCACAAGTAGATTGTAGTTGCGGTATTGGTAGTGTTACAAACGATGTCGCCCTTGTTGGTACAGTTGCTGGCACCGGCACTCATCATACGACCTGCCAAACCTCCAATACCGAGGTTCTTGTTAACAGTACCTGTTGTGGTAATGTCGCCCTTCAAGCCATTCTCGTTGCCTGTAAATGTTGCGAGATAACCCGAACCCAACACACCACCGATGTGGATCTCACCATCCACCAGTGTTCCCGAATAGTTGATAGCACAGTTGTTGGTACAGTTCTGAATTACATCGATAGATTTTGATGTGTCGATACCTGTGGAACCTTCCTTGACAATCGTAGTTTGAGAGTTACCTACGATACCACCCAAAGCCAAAGTCTTACAAGTCGCACTTACCGAGATTGCGATGTCCTTCTCGTTGTTGTAGTTCTGACAATTGCTGATGGTTGCAACTTTTTCTGCGGTACTATTGTTTGTATGACCAAGGATACCACCCACAAACAGAGATTTGCCTGTAGCATTACCCGAGGCGGTAACATTTCCGTGGTTGTTACAATTCGTGATTGTTCCGTTAACATTCTCGATGAAACCACAAACACCACCAACATAACCCTCGGTTGCTGCGTTACTATTGAAGATAACATTGCCCTTGTTGTGAGCCTTCTCCAAAGTTCTATTGTGTGCAATTGAGCCTATGACACCACCCAAGCGAGCTGTCGAGGTGGTTGAACCTGTGAACTCAATATTACCGCTATTCTCGAAGCTGTCGGTGATAGTGTGAGTGTTTGTATTTTCTGTAGCACCAACTAAACCTCCGAGGTGTACAGGGCAAGATGCCGCAGCAGCAAAGACGATATTACCGCTATTCTTACAAGATGTGAATGTGGTAGTTCCATTGATAGTACGAGAGATACCACCAATCTGTATAGCCTTACAAGCTGTGAATTTAGCAGATGCATCAACCTTCAAAGTACCACTGTTAACGCAGTTATCCAACTTTGCGGCTGCATTGTAATCTACACCCGACATAAAGAGATACTTATCCTTGTTGTTGACCTCGCCGTAGAATGTAAAGTTACCGGTGTTGGTGAAGTTGGTGTGAGTCTTGCCTGTTGACCAAGTGATACCCATAATATAGAATGTACCACCTGTATTAGATGCATAAACATTGATATCACCTGCGTTCGAGCAGTCGCTTGTATCTCCCACAGCCGATGCCAATGCAGCAATCGCAGCATTTGAGTGGTATGCACCCCTGATAGTAAGGTCACCATTCTCACGGTTGTGGTTGTTGGTAAACGATTTGAAGCTACCCCCATGTCCTACGAGACAAGCGAATCGGTTCTCAGTAGTGTATGCCTCAGGATACGAAACCTCTGCGTAGATTTCACCATCATTCTCGCAGTAGTCGATTGCACTGTTCTTTGCGTAACCTGCAAGACCGCTGACGAGCGACTGTGTAGCTGCTTTTGCGTGGAGCTTAACATTTGCAAAGTTCTTACAGTACGAAATGGTTGCAGCGGTACCCGGTGATACGAATCCAAAAGTTCCGCCTACATATTGACACTCGGATGTACTTTCAGTTGTAACCTCCACCACAGGACGGGTTGTGCCTGTGGCACGAGTCTCACACTTGGTAAGAGTGATGCTGGTAGTCTTTGCAGGAACAGCACCTGCAACACCACCTGCGTATATAGCACCCGTAACTTTCTCTGCGAGAACCTTTACACTACCGTAGTTGTAGCACTCGCTCGCCTCCTTTACATTACACTCTGCGAATACACCTCCAACATACAAGTCATCGCCACTTACACCGCTTTGGTTTCCGTTGACTGTGATATTTCCGTAGTTGGTGGCCTTCTTGATAGTCCACTTTGTAGACTGCGAACGACCGATAATACCACCGATAGTAATCATACCAACGCCGGTAGATGTCTCGCCCAAATATACATTACCATAGTTGGTGAGATTCTCGGCAATCGACCAATCTTTACTACCCGAGCCGAGTGTACCTACAATACCACCCATACAGCTCCAACGAACTTTGTTGTTGCTATATACAGGTGCGTAGTTGGTCATACCGTCAGCGTAGCAGTGGATAAGCCAGCCAATACAGCCACCCCAATATGGAGATTTTGCGTATGCAGTGATTGATACTGCACCATTCTCGGTGTCGGCCTGACCATTAACGATGTTGTTAACGAAAACATATCGTGCGTGGCCGATTACACCACCCATCTCAACACCAAGCTCGCCACCACCATTGCTGTCTGAGTTGTGGTTGCTGGTTATAGAGCCGAGGTTTGTACAGTTCTTAATGCTATATGCAGCCTCCTTCGATGCAGGTTCAGCCGAAGCTGTAACGATACCTGCAACACCACCCATCATAGGGTAACGCTTGTTACCGCCCGATCCGAAGAACTTATTGGCAACAAGGTTGATGCTGTTGGTACAACCCTCGATGTTGGTATCCTTTGACAAACCTACCAAACCTCCGATAGCGTGATTCTCGCTTTCTGAAGCCTCTGCAGGGCTCTCGCCGGCATAAGCATAGGTGAACGAACCCGCAGTTGAGCAGTTGCTGATAACAGAGTTTGTAGCCTTACAAACCAACGCACCCGAGATAAGACGCTCAGTCTCGTTGATAGCCACATCGGTGAGCTTTACATTCTGGATGGTTGCACCATCTACTGTACCGAACAAAGGAGCTTTCAAGCCCTTGATGGCGTTGTTGCCACCATCGAATGTGTATGCAAAGCCCTCGATTGGAGTCCAGTCTGCCGGCATAGTGATATCAGCAACTACACGAGCAGTGGTGTAAGGGTAGAACGAATAGTTAGCCATCATATTCTTAAAGGTTGCCATATCTGCCTCGTTTGCAATCTCGAATACGGTTTGATACTCACCATCCTCGCCAGGAACAAATACGATTGGAGTATTAAACTCACGAACCTTACCTGCTGTGAGAGGCTTCGCTGTGGTGCTAACCTTAACTGTCATAACACCCTCAGCTGAACGGAGCTTAACCAAGAGTACGCCGTAGTCGCCATCGCCCGTAGGAACGGTAACATAGACAGGAGTAGCCTCGTCGCCGAGCTGCAAGCCCTCACCGAACGATACGGTGATGTCGTTGCGTGCGTCGTCGTGAGGAGTAACCTCGCCGGTCTGGCAGTTTACATCGTAGTTACCCGAAATTACACCATTCTCGGCTGTGATGGTCATAGAGGTGAGCTTGTTCGAACCCTTAACAAGGAAGCGAAGAACCGATGTGAGGTGCTTCATCTCGATAGCCGAACCCTCTTCTTCTGTTGCATAGCCGCACATTGGGGCTGCGCCATCGCAGAATGTTCCCTCAGTGTAGTACTGAGTAGAGAGGAAGGTTACAGGGTAGCAACCCTCAGCCACTGCCTCTACACCTACCGCAGCAGGGTAGACAACATTGTAAGGACGGGTGATTGCTGTGCCGAAAGTGAACACCGCAGCTGTGCCCTTCTCGTTTGCGAGCTCGATAGAGGTCGAAGGTGTGCCGTTTACCGAAACAACATCATCCTCGCACCACTTTACCGGGTACTCGGTGCCAACCTTCTCGCCAAGCTCGGTACGCAACGCCTCGTTGTTGTCGCCGAGCGAAAGGGTGAGTGTGTACTGACCTGCGCCGCCTACCTCGTTGCCGAGTTCAACGGTTGGGTCAACAATTGTGTCTGTTACGCAAGAGAATGCAAACATCCCCGCCACAACTGCCATGAAAATTTTTGTCAAATTTTTCATTTTGTTAATTGGTTTTGATTAATAATTTTGTTTGTATAGTTAATTTGTTGTGTTTTAGCCTTAGGGCTTGTGGGGTTAATGAGTTTAATGAATCTAATGAGTTTAAGGAGTTTTTTTGGAGCACTTTTCCTTAGATTTCTTAAATTCCCTATATCCCTTAAACTCCTTATCTCCGCTTTATTGCCTCTGTAACTCTCTAATTATCAATAAATTAAACCTCAAAATCCCCCCCCCCCGAAAAATCGGGGAGGGGATTTTGCTCTCACAAGTGCCTATAACACTGCAAATATAAACAAAAATTTTTCATTCGGCATAATTATTTTATAATTATTTTGTGATATTGATTGGCGTTACATCGGGAAAAGTGGTATATTTGCAGTAGAAAAAATGATAAATCTATGGATATAATGGAGGTTTTGCCGTTGCTTTTAGTCCCATTTTTTGGTACGCTTATAGGTGCAGGCACGGTGCTGTTTTTGGGCGACACCTTGGTGGGGCGCATCCATAAAGCGCTACTTGGCTTCGCTTCGGGAGTGATGGTTGCGGCGGCGGTGTGGTCGCTGTTGATACCTGCGATGGAGGAGTCGGCTGCGAGGTATGCAAATGAGTGGTTCCCTGCTGTTGCGGGGCTCCTGCTGGGTGTGGGATTTATGTTGCTGTTAGATACGGTAATACCTCACCTTCACGCAGATAGCAATAATCCCGAAGGCCCTCGCTCGAAGTTGGGACGCTCATCGATGTTGGTGCTGGCAGTAACTCTGCACAACATACCCGAGGGTATGGCGATAGGTGTAGTTGCGGCGGGAGCGCTCAGTGGCGAGGTGGGCATTTCGCTTGGTGGCGGATTGGCATTAGCGATGGGTATTGCCTTGCAAAATATACCCGAGGGTGCGGTTGTGTCGTTGCCGTTGCGAGCATCAGGAAATTCACGCAAAAAGGCCTTTGCTTATGGCGCAATATCGGGCGTTGTAGAGCCGTTGTCGGCCATTGCAACAATCTTTGCGATAGAGTATGTTATGGGGGCATTTCCTTATATGCTGGCGTTCGCTGCGGGAGCGATGATATATGTTGTGGTTGAGGAACTTATACCCGAGTCGCACGATGGCGAACACTCGAATATACCTACGATAACCTTTGCGGTTGGCTTCGCCTTGATGATGGCACTTGATGTGGCTTTGGGGTAGAGAAACGGGGCAGTGTCGGGGCTATTTTGCATGTAGTTTTTGCAAATTGGGAAATTTGTATTACTTTTGCGCAGTTTTAGGGGTGCGCCTTGCCGTTGCGACAAGATTTCAGCCACTAAAATAGGATTGGTTCCGTAGCTCAGTTGGATAGAGCAGCAGCCTTCTAAGCTGCGGGTCGTGGGTTCGAATCCCGCCGGAATCACGAGCGATGCAAACAAGTATCATTGGCAAGCCACTCCGAAAGGGGTGGCTTTTGTAATATAGGCAGTTGTGGGTGCTTGCACACTTACAACTGCCTATATTACAAAAGATATTCTGCTATGCAGAACTTGCCAATGATGTTTATTTATATCCGAGGTTCCGTGCGGGAAAGACGCAGTAAAGCGTAGCGACTGCGTCAATCCCGCCTTAAAAGTTCTCTTCTATATATTTGAGCAATTTTGCTGCACTTGCATTGTTGAGTGCCTGTAATATATCTGTAATTCACGAATAAGACAATAAGGGGGGGGGCTGATCGGCACCCCTTTGTTGTTCTGTGCGGAGAAGGGTATAAATGTACAATAATCGTTGTCAATCCTCTACCCCCCCCCGCAGAATGGCAGAAATAGTTAGTTGCCCAAATTTAATACAGCCGAGATTTTCGCATTTGAAAACCTCGGCTGTATGCATTTAACCTCTCTCCGCTCTACGGCATATCGTAGGTTACCGGATAGAAGGTCCAGTTACGATTCGACGAGCTGGTCGAGAGTGATATCGATGTCGAATTGGTCTGGCGGATGTAGTACGACCTCATACCCGAGCGGTAGTAGATCTGTTTGGTGTTACCCGAGGTTCCGAAGTTGTAGTTAGTACCCGACGACGAGAAGTTTATCGTACTAGTAGTACCATTCAGGTATTGACCTCGTGCCAAACTCTTTATCTTGCTGCCCTCCACAGAGAAGAGGTTGTAGTAGTTCCAACTTGTGTTGGCCGATAGGCTCGTTCCCGTAGCGGTCATACATGTACTTGAGTATTCTGAATTCACCAGCAAATAGAGGGTGTTGCCCGAAGTGTCGATAGTCGTAGTGCTGGCATTTACAGTCAGACCATAGACTGTAACAGGGTGCATTTGTACCCTGGTTGTTCGTCCGTTCAGCGTAGCGGTAACCTCCATATTATATACACCTTTGGTATTCTTTGACCAAGTGATATACCAAGTGGTATTTGAGACATCCGAGCCTGCAAATGTGCCACTCTTGGTTGCCACAGTGCCATCTATTGTTACCGATGAAGGCTCGTTACTTGCAGAAACATTTACATAGTAGCGAATCTCCTCGCCCACAACCACGAATTTGCGAGTGTTATTGTTTACGCTACTCTGCATCGTGTCTTCCCAGCGGTTAAATGCTATATTCAGGTTATCACTAACGAGAGTAATCTCCTCGGTATATATGAGTCCGTGTTCATTGCGCACAATGAGGTGGAATACAACTCCCGCATCGTTGCAATCCGAAGGAGTGATGTATGATACTCTGCCGCTTGTTACATACTCATCAATGTTGTTTATGGTGCGTATCTCTCGGTGGCGCTCCTCGCCCGAGGTATTGGTGTAATCGGCACGGATGGTAATACTTTCGATGGCACTACCGTAAGAGTGAGCCTTGTAGTCGAGAGAAATCTGCGTATTGGCAACAAGGTTTCGTACCGACGGTGTAAGTGTAGCGGTTATACTACCAATCTTTTCGTCCTTGACACATCGCACCGATGTCGCTGTACGACGATTCGCAAAGTCGATATGCAGGTTTCCTGTGTAGGTGCCGACATTGGTTTCGGTCCACTCCGAAGTTTTCGATACATAGACTCGTGAACGGTGCATATATTGGTTAATATCGCCATTATTTACGGCATCGGCATCGGTGCAGTACATCGACGATTGGTAGTCGCCCTTTTGTCCCACATACTTCCACGAGCAGATGAGTGAGTTCAGTCCAACATCCACACCCTTAAATCCTGCGTAAGGGAAGAAGAACTGCTTACCATCGATGGTGCGTGTATATCCGTATGTTCCATTCGCACCGCTACCCATACTAAACAAGGCTCCAAGTTCGCTACTTGGTACACGGTAACCGTATGGACAAGGGTCGTAGATGGTCTTGCGTGTCATACCAGTTTCGCTGTCATATCCCCACAAGAAGTCGTAACGCTGGTAGAGCCAATTGAAGATGTAAGAGAGCGTCTGACCCGTAGGCAGAATCAGATACATAGGGTTTTCCACGCCATTACGCAGAGTTGGCTGTGCAAACTGTGTAACCTCGGCAGCGGTCTTCTCGTCGGAGGAGAAGTCATAGTATGGCGCTGTATTGAGGTTAATAGGCGAGTAATTATATGTTGGAGGGCCCATCGAAGGGTCCTTGCGGCCCCATTGGTAGTATAGGCCATAGGTTGCGAGAGCTTCTGTTTCATTCGAACAAACTGCCTTTGTCGCTCCGATATTTCTGTCGAGGATGGTGATTGTATGCTCTCCTACCGAGAAGGATTGTTCGGCAGGGCGGTCAGTAATCCATATATGCCACGACCACAACACCTTACCCTCTTTATCATAGACAGCAATCACTGCGTTTCCTCGTGAAGAGGAGTCGGTGAGTTTGAAGCGCACATAGCCATATTTCAACTCAATATCCGATATTAAACCGAGTTGGCTCTCCCACAAAAGGTGTGCTGTAACGGGTGAGATATTCTCATCCTCAGGGTAGAGTGTCTGCGCACCCGAAGAGACGATACCGGCCTCTCCGTTGCCGACAATAGAGGCCAAGAAGCAGTATCCGTCATAGATATCATTGCCCTGAGAATCCTTGTATTCGTCAGGGTCGATGATGTAGCAGTTCGACAACTTGTAGGTCGATATAGTGTTTTGGTCGATAGGCCCGTCGTGAATCTCGAACTCGTGTAGCGACGAGAGGTCATAGTAACGCTCGTCGCCCTCTTTTTCGAGGATAGCACCGATAGAACCACTTGTGTGGAGGTCTAACTTTATGTTGTAAATATATCCTGCCTCGAAGATATCGACTACTGACTCGTTTCCATTCTCGTCTTTAATCTTGTGCTTTGCTTCGATGATGGTTGTATATACACCCGAAGCGGTGTGAATCTCCAACTCCACATCACGATTAGGCTCCACCAACGAATAACCGAGATAGGTGTCGTTATCCAGCGAGGCTCCCTTCATAGATATAGGGTATTGCACCGACTCGTTGTAGCCCGGATGGTTGCTGTCGTTGTCGAACATTGGTGTTGTTACGATAGATAGATTCTTGTAGTCGCCCCAATGATAAACTTCGCCAAACTCTCCTAACTTGGTAGGTAACCACACCTTACACGATGTTGGCTGATTACGAATAATTACCGCTTTGATATCGCCCCACATAATCAGGTTCTGCTCACTCTGCTCGGCGTATGCTGTCAGGCGAATAGCTGAGCGATAGTGACGGTATGTGAGGTAGTTCGAGTAGATTGGTGTTGTGAAGCTGTGTCCAAAAGGCTGTCGGTAGATGTTGCTACCGTCAACGGGGTGGACATCACTCTTGTGAGGCGTTGTCGAGTTATAGTTGTGCCAATACTGTCCCTCACAGAGGTTGCTGACCATAAGGTCCGTTTCTCCATCAAGTCCCTTGAACTGCAAGGCTACAACATCGGTCGGGACACCATTTATATTGACCTTCTCGTTAAGGCGTACAGCGTCGAACTCCGAGAAGTCGAACTGTGCTGTTGCAGGCACACCCTCACGACGAGGCAGAGTGCAGTTCATCGGATACCAACCCACAAGACGGGTGTGGTAGAAGTGGGTGGTATCGCTCTTTGTTTTATCTCCCACCTTCTCCTCGACGATGTTGAGTTTATAGGACTGCTCAGGTGCCAAGGAGATAGAACGATAGTGGATTCCTTCCGTGTTATCGGGTGAGGCTGTAACCGTTGCTTCGAGCAATAATGCCTTGTTCCAGTTGGTTGCGTAAGGTGTCGTAGCATCGTTGCCGGTAAAGGTGTAGTTACCGTCGTTCAACTCATTCAAATCCTCGTCTATGCGCAGGAAGTTTGACTCCAAACGCTTGGTTGTAACCTGATCTACCAGCGAGCGTGTAACAATTCCCGACTTCGTTGTACGTGAAGTGTTGCGTGACTCTACCAAGCAGGATGGAGCAAGACGATTCTCCATCTGAGCAGAAGCACCGTTGTTGGTTGTAATGTCGGTGGTATTATCGCCCATCTCACAAGCTATCGCAAAGAGTGCGACCACTCCACAAACCAATATGTTTCTAAAAAATCTCCTCATAATAGCCACCTCTTGTTAATCTTTTTGGCATCTTGCCGGCATAGCGTATGCTGCACCATATCCATCACCTCCGGAGTTAGCCGTCTGTCCTGAATAGGTCTTTGTATAGACATAAGTTCGGGTATTGTACTGTCCCATCGGCATACCTGTAAGCATCCAACCGCTTGTTCCTACGCTGGTGTATTTACCTGTGGTCGGGTTGCGATGTCCTGCAAATGGATACCACGCAATATCGAAATAACTCTTATTAAAGACAACACCATAACTGTCGTAGTTACCCTCTCCGTTCGAGAAGTTGATATTACCTCCATTCTCGCCATAAGAGTATCCCTGATTGTTTCCATAACCCCATGCGTGGTGGAATGGTGTTCGATAGCCCGGAGGGCAAGGGTCGTGCATTGTCTTAGAGAATGTTTGTCCCTGAATAGAGTAATCCTTGACGGCATAGCCCCATAGAGCCACATTCGTATATCCGTCGGCAAAAGATGATGGGAACCAACCGCTTGCATTGTTTCCGCACTGTGAGGTACTTCGGAAGAATGCCATCGGATTCTGCACAACACTCGGAATCAACGCTGCGGCAACGATGTCGATATCTGTGCGACTCGACCACTTTCCATTGTAGGCTTTCACCCAATAGCGTGATGTTTTAGGATTGGCATTGTTACCACCGTTGTCGTTACCGGCATTATACGACGGTGCACCCATAATAGGGTCTTTTCGGCCCCATTGGTAGTAGAAGCCATAGGTTGCCAATCGTTGATTATTATTGTCGAATGAGACCTTGTTATTGTTGATTGTTGGTATTGTTGTAGCGCCCAAGAATCTATCCATAAGAGTATAGTTACCCGTAATCACATCGGTAGGCTTATCGGTAAGCCACAAGTGCCACGACCACATAATTTCGCCATCGACATCGTATGCTGCCAAGCCGACATTACCCTTACGGAACTCGTTTATGTATAGGGTGACATAGCCATCTTTATCAAGGTCGCCATTGTTGAGAATCTGCACAGGTAGCAAGTCAAGGTCGCTATGATCCTCGGTTGTCGATGTCGATTTCACCTCCTCAAAGTCGCCCTGCCACCACAGAAAATCGACCTTTGCAGGGGTGAAAGTTGTCGATAGTCCACCGTTAATCTCGGCAGTTGTTGTACCTCCGAGAGGGAGAAGACTGCCCACACCGTTACCTCGCACCGTAGCCTTAAACTTGTAGTATCCCGGGCGGTGTATCATATAGCAGTTGGCAGTTTGCGATGCGCTCAGGTCGGTTACGATGGCTGTCGAGTGGCTCGACACACAGCGCACAGGGAGCGCACGGTTGCGTTGGCTGCCTGTTGAGGTGGCAAAGGATGTACCACTTGCGCTATATTGCAACTCGTAAGGCTCGTTTGTTGAGCGGGTATCCACAACACTCGACCACAGGCGTGATGCCGTGCGTGAATTGCTCTCCGTTCCATCGGCCTCGATATAACCTTGGAATGGATACCACACATTATTTGATGCCACCGAGAGATTTACACCGACATTGCTATGCCAACCACCTGATACCTGATAGTTTGCGATATTTTGCCATACACGAGTATCGGCAACTATATATCCGGGAGGGCAAGGGTCGTACATCGTTTTTTCGAGGTCGATATACTCGGCACGATAGCCCCATAGTGCATTGTTGCTTGTTGCCAACCAATTGTGTTGCTCACTATCTCCACTACCGTAGAGGGTTGTAGGGTGCGCTATTGCCTCATCAACTGTCGCTACACTCGACGGGTCGCTTGGCACCTTCGATACCGAGCCGTAGATACCCGAAGAAGCCTTTTTGAATGGTGTAGGTCGTCCCCATTGGTAGTAGAGTCCATCCATACCGTTTGCGCTATCAGGTTGTGCCGATATTGCACCGAGGTTTCTATCCTGCACGATATAACCATTTGGATAGCCCTGTGCTTTTACACGGTCGGTAATCCATATATGCCAAGTCCAGAGGATATTGCCTCCCTCCTCGTCGTAGGCTGCGATGACAACATTTCCCTCCGAAAGAAGAGCCTTGTTGTTGGTGTCGGCTGCACCCTGAATATGGAACAGCACTCGACCTTGTGCCAATTCGTGCGAATCGAGAGTGAAGACCTTGCGTTGTACTCCATTAACCGTAATCATTGGCGTATCATCCCATAAGATGTCGATATACCCGGGTGTTATTGTAGTGTTGCCACCACCTACGAGCGAACTATCGCCATTGCCCTTGACCGTACCATTAAAACAGTAGCCGTAGTTTGCCGAATTTACGATGTAGGAGTTGGCGGTTTCGTAGTTGCTCAGGTTGTAGAACATCTCCACATCCACATCTTGCTCTATCTCCTCTCCGTAAGTCAGCCATTCACCAACCGATACATCGGCGTTTATGAATCCGTGATTCGAGAATCGTAATACGATGTCGTAGGCGTATCCTGCCTTGAAGTTTCGAGCAATTGATACTCTCTGTCGTGTAGGAGCATTGCTTGTCGAGAGGCTTATGTTGAGGAGGTCGCCCTTTGGCGGTGCTGCCACGCATTTTGCCACCAAGCGACGGTTTACCAAGCCCACAGGAATGTTCTCACCCGGCGAGAAGAATATGTTGTTATTCTCGTCGGAGAGGTTGAGAGTAGTATTACCCTCGTATGCTATGCCGAAGGTGCCACTTCCATCGGTTGGAAGGGTTAGGATACACGATGTAGGCATATCTTCGATAAGCATATCTTCGAGTGTTCCCCAAGCAGAGGATTGGCTATTGCTCTCATCCTGCATCGAATAGATCGATATGCGATAGACACATAAAGCGTGGTCGAATGTCATCACCTCGAAGCCCTCGCTTTGAGAACCTGTCGTAACATTTCCATAGATAATATCCGAATCTCCCGTAATAGGAATACGCACCGTTGTAGCCGAGTTGTCGCTGCGGTATTCGTATCCATCCTCATTTGGTCGCCACGGTTGCCAAGCCACATACTTCACATAGTCGGTTGTATTGTAGAAGAATTGTGCCGAACTTGTGAAGGTTATATCTCGGATGTAACTGTTTGCAGGGTTTGGTCTACCCATCTCCGCCTCGATAGGATCTCCGCAGTTGAGGAATGCGGGATAGGATGGAGAGTTAAGTTCGTCAATACGAGCCATACCCATCGTGAGAATAGTGTCGGTTGCAGGGTCGATGATACCGCTTGTCGAGCCTGCATTACCACGCACTGCCGAGCGAGGCCCGTACTCGACATTCGGCGAGTAGCCCACATCTGCCCACAAGCGTACCTCCATAGGGTTATGCTTCGATACACCGATATTGTGATCGTTCACACAACCACATAGCATAATGACCGCTATCAACGCTAAATATCTAACGACATATCTCTTCATACTGCTCTTCCTCCTAATTTATCTCCGGTAATACCGTACCCTCGATGTAGTCGGCATCCTTCCACGCCGATATCGAGCCTACAAGGTTTACACCTGAGTCTACCGTTGCCGTGTAGATGATGCGGTGCCCCGACTGATAGTTTATTGGCTGATAGTTATAGAGTTGGAACTCCTCCTTGTGTGCTACGAAGTTATCAGCACTTTCGGAGGATATCTTCTCGTTCACCTCATATTCGATTGTGAGTTTTGTATTTGCCGAAATCTGCTGCGGCAGACACATTACCTTCATCTTTGCACCAGTATTGCCTCGCTCATCACCAATCGTAATAGGCGTTGAAGGTTGGTATGTGTAGACTACATTGTTGGTGCCCGAAAGCGATACATCCCACACATTTCTCTCACCGGAGTTGGCCACGGCTTGTGCGGTACACTTCATTACTCCCTGCGAGTAAACGCCCTCGAAGGTCATCTTCGTAAGGCGAGCCTCAAACATATTGCCACGCACAATATATATCTC
Organism: Alistipes sp.; assembly: GCA_045654385.1. GTDB lineage: Bacteria > Bacteroidota > Bacteroidia > Bacteroidales > Rikenellaceae > Alistipes. The sequence continues at coordinate 11,848 of JAZONG010000085.1, read as the reverse complement.
CACGAGCGACATCGCATGTTCGAGATGGAGTTGCACGATAGGCTTCATTGCTCCATCGCTCACCTTAAACGAGTGGGAGAGGAGGTAATCGACCATTCCTGCCTCGTTGTAGTATGTAGGCTGTTGCACTGTAAATTCGAGGCCATCCTTGCTCTTTTCGAGTGTCAGACCATTTGCAGTATTGTAGGCGTAGGCGTGGAATGAGTAGTTGCTGTCCTCAACCCAATTTCTCTTTGTGGAGGCAAACCATTTTCCCGTAGTGGCATCTCGAGTTATGGAGACATTGTCGAAAATCTTTGTCGAGTTGTTCTGCACACCACAAACAAAGACCTTCCCGTTCTCGATGTTCTCCTGCGACAACGCATCTCGTGATACGGTCTTAGCATCGAACTTTATCTCGCCTATTTCCGGCAGACTAAGACTATGCTCACAACTGCACAACGCAAGAGCAAACAGTATGTATATAAACCTTTTCATACTCCTTCTACAAATCAACATAGTTATCAACCCATGGTATAACCCTAACCTCGGTAGTTATGGTGTTGTCGGTGATGTTAAAATTATACTTATACTTCTCGCCACTCTTCCACTCGGTAGGTGTTGAGCCTCCAAGCATTCCGAGTTGTATATTATGCACAGTATACTCCGCATCGCCCTGCTTCTTGTATTCGAGATGAAGCGTTACGCTACTTTTGTAGATGTTTTGAGGCAACACCAAGATGGCACCGTTGTCGTAGAGCGAATGCTCCACATCTATATTTACGGGCAGACCACCTTCCGGCAGAGTACATACGCCTTCAAATGGTTGCAAAGTGGCATTTGCCGATAGTGGCAAGCCTTCGAGTGTCCACGAAGAGGTGCCTTCGTAGTCGAAGTGGAATGTACCCTTGTTGTACAATCCCACGAGGCGTATATTGCGCACATCAACAAGCACGCTGTTCGATGCATTCACAAGATTGAACTGCAAGGCGGCGCAGGCGTGGTTGAAGTGGAGTTGCACGGCCGAATAATCCTCCTTGACCGCTAAATTGCGTATTGCTGTGGCGTAGAGAAGGTCATCTCCATCGGTTGAACTTTCGTAGTTGGCAATGCTTACCGAAGCCATACCATCCGAGAATGTGCTAGGTGTGGAGTATGGGCAGACCGCAAAAAAGTGGTACAAGGCACCCCTCATCCAATACTGCGTGGAGGTGTAGTCCCAACCCTGGATTGTATTGTCGTAATATAGGCGCTCGGCATCGAAAACTCGTGCAGTACGGCCATCGAGGGTGTAGGAGGCGTAGATCTTCATCTCCTCCTTCTGCAAATCACTCACATTCTCAACGAACGAGCGAAGCAGTTGCGATGTAAAGCCAATCTTACACGACACCTCGGCGAGTTTTGTATCGTTGCAACCGACCAAAACCAACGCTGTTAATGCTATTATCAATACCTTACGCATAGAAACAATCATATTGGAACCCGTAGGGGAGTTCAGCCCCCTACGGATTAAGTAAAATTTAGAATTAGATAGTTACCGAACCACCATCTACTGCTTTCCAATCCTCAACTGTGCAGTTGAAGATAATCTCGTTTACATTGATAGTGTAGTTGTAGGTGTACTTGTAACCCATCTCCCACTGGCCTGTGAGGGTGTGAGTGTAAGTGTGCTCTACGCCATCGATAGTGTAAACGATAACGAATACAGTCTGTGTGCCTGGGATAACTACAATTGGAGTTGGAGAATAAGCAACATCAGCTGAGAGGATCTTATCGAGTGTACCATTCTCAATGCTTGTTGGAGTCTCAGGCAAGAAGTAACGAGATGTAGAAGAGGTATTAGACCAAGCAGCAGTACTTGTGTCACCTTGACCATTATCTTTGAGTGCAGGAGTAATAGTCAATGTACCATTCAAGTTTACATTCTTAGCTGTAACCGACTTAAGAACAACCTCCGCAGCCGAATTAGTCTTCTGGAATGTAACATTGAGCTGAGCGTAAGCGTGGTGGAACAACAATGGCTGCTCCGATGTCTGTGGAGCAACTACGGCGAGGAGGTCGCTATAAAGAACATCGTGCTGCTCCATAAGGTTGTTGTCGATAGCACCAAAAGTCAAGGTCTCGAAAGTACCATCTAACTTATAAGCCGGAGTAACATCTGCCAACTTTGGGAAAGGGCATACAGCCAAAAACTGCATCTTACCACTTGTTGGCCAATACTTAGCAGGATTACCCTTCCACAAACCGTTGTCGTAAACGAACTCGTTGTTCTCGAAGTAAGGAACATACTTGCCGACTGTTGGATTGTCCCAAGTAGCCGAAACCGAGATAGGGTAGGTCATATCACCGTTTGTCTGGATGATGTTACGAGTAACAGCAGACTTAAAGCCCATCTCCTCTACCTTGCCGGTGTAAAACTCCGAGGTCTGAACACAGCTGCTCAACGATACCATCGCTGCAACAGCAAATAAGAAAATCTTCTTCATAACTTAAATGTTTTTAAAAGTTAAAGATTAGGTGAATTAAAAATTTGTTTGTTTGTTTGTAAAAATGTTTTGTTAATTGTTTGTTATATAATTGTTTAGCTCTGTTTATAATTTCATTTAACATTAAATATCAACATCGTATTCGAACTCTTTCCAATCATCGACCTCCGGTTTAAAACCACTTCCGACCTCCGGTTTAGGAATGTTAATATCTCCATTAATCACTATATGTTGCGCCGGATTGTTCTCCATCTGATCCGACACATTGAAGTTGTACATATAAGGGTGGCCTGCCACATCGAAGAAGATGATGCTCAACAGCGCCTGATCGCCGCTTGTCTTCTCACGACCAAAAGTTTCGAATCTCGACATAAGTTTGGTTGAGTTGCGCTGCACCTCGGCAATATCGAAATAGAGAGCCAATGGTTTGGTTGATGGCGTATCCGTTGCAATAAAGTAGGTGCCAACCTGTCCCGAAAGCATCATCGACATCGAGCCAACCCATTCCAATCCCGTTACACCGTTAATCTCGACAGTCCAACTCTCGACAACCGTTCTGGCGGTAGTGTTAATGATAAATATCTCATTGTGGGTGTTGCGTGGAATGGATATATTGTTTTCTCGTGCCACAAAAAGGTGGTCAGGGGTTAAACGAATATCATCATACGAAGGTCGGCTGTCCACACGTGACATCAAATAGCGAGTAAAGCGGCTGCGCTGCTGATCACTAATCTCGTCGGTATATGCCTCCATATCCTCCCACGAATAGATATTGCGAAGATGAGTATCTCCCGCCTCCAAGTTGTAGACTACCATATCCACATCTCCGTGTGGAGCAAAGATATATCCGCCCTTCTCCGACACAAAATCGTGACTGAGGTATTCGCTTGTCCAGTGGTCGAAGAATACCACACGCATCAAACCCGGCTCACCATCCTTGACTTTGTGGTTGGTGATATTCTTATCGATGTTGAGGTTGAGATAGACACGCATATACTCATCCTCGATAGGACGACGCTGACACGCCACCGCCACGAGAGTCATTACGACAACAAGCACTATGTAACGCATTCTACTCATTGCCTACCTCCCTCTTTTGGGGTTTAACCTTCTGAAATATCGGCACCACAAGCGATATATTCGCCTTGGTAGGACCAAAGAAACCCGTAATCTTGGTTATCTTGTTGCTGATAAGAGGCGAACCTGCCTCGATAACGGTGTATTCACGAGCTTGCGAGTAGATGTAACCTATACCTATCGAGAACTCTAAGTGTACCTGTCTGCGCTTGCCTACCGCCATTGCGTAGGTGTAGTCCAAACCGATATTGACAAACTCTCCCTGATGGCCGTGGAAATTGCGCTCGAAGTCGTAGTAGCCCATATATCCGTACAGACCTATTGAGTGTCCCTGCAAACGGTCGAAGGCGGTGCGATTGCGACCAAACCAATAACGGCCCTCGATACCCCAAGCGAGAAGCTCAAAGCAATTCTTGTTATCCCTCTTTGGCCATATCCACGGGAAGTAGTAGTCTGCACCCACCGACCAATGGTCGCCAATTGGCACTTCGCCACCTACATTCAAGGCCGGAACAAGCAGGTTTGAACGGAACGCAAACACAGGCTTACGGAGATCCTTCTCGTTGGAGGCCTGTTCTCCTATTTTTGACTCTTTGGATACCGCTTGCTCTACAATAGTCGGCTCTTTGGATGGAGTAGGCTCGGCAACGATTTTATCGGCAACTGTCGGCTCAACAACTGACGGCTCAATAACTGACGGCTCGGTGGATGTCCTTGTATTATCCTTGTGGTCGGAGGACAGAGGGATGAACTCCAAAGGCTTAACTGAACCTTGAAGATGCAATTGCGAGGTCTGGATAAGGTCTGCCAGAGGTACAAGTTTGATAATACGAACTACCGCAGCATTTCGGGCCGGACCCATATAACTTGCTACCAACAATTGCCAAGTCTTGCCGTTGTCAAGGTCGTATAGTCTGCGCTCCTTATTGTCGTTCGAATCCCACGAATCGAGAATGGCAAGTACCTCTTCACGATTGGCCTCATTGTATTTTTTGTGGATATAGTTCGAGAAGGTACCCCAATCCTCTCCCATCGAGATGGTGTGGATGTTGAACTTATCTCCACCCTCCATCTTCGAGATAATCTCTTTGAGTTGTTCGGCACGACGCAGTGCCAAGGCGTTGTTATAGTCCTCGCTACCCACAGGCGATGCGGCACCCTCGATAACGAGAGTATGTACGGCTACGCTATCCGAAGCTAATTCTTCGATAACTTGTGTCAAAACATCGTATGAGGTTTGGTTGTCTTGATAGTCCCAACGAGGGGCTGAAATGTTATTCTCGTAGTGGATGAGAATATCTTGGTGTTTGATGTGGTATTTCTCGGCCGTTGTGTGATGCGTGTGCGCTTGCGCGTAAGAAAAATCGGGGTTAGGTACCTCTACGACCTGTGCTGTGACAAGCAATGCTTCCCACACCATAACGGATAGAAGTAAAAGTCTTTTGATCGACAACATTTTTATGTACTAACCCACTAATAATCGCACTATGTGCGAAAGAAAACGCTTAATGACACAAAGATAACAAATTTTTGATTAAATATCCCCCAAACGGACAAAAAGAGTGATAAAAATTTATCGGCAAAATATCCGTTCCCCTTTGAATAGCAATGTAATAAGCTGAATATCAGTTAATTTGTGCTACCTGATAATCATTGAAAACATCGGATATATTTATAGCTCTAAATCTACAATTTTAATGTAGATAGTACTGCGTAAGTGGGTAAAAATCAAAAATTTCACAGATATTATTGCAAATATCTGTTACTTGCCGATGCAGAAGTGGGAGAAGATGTTTTTCAGGATGTCGTCGGAGGTGATGTGGCCGGTGATTTCGGCAAGGGCGGTGATGGCTGAACGGATATCCTCTGCCAAGAGTTCCTCCGAGATGCCCATATTGAGTGCCGCAATCGCCTGCGTCATATCACGGTGCGCACGGCTCAATGCCTCGAAGTGGCGCATATTCGAAACCACGACTTCGCCCCTATAAAGTCCTTCGGTATCGATCGTTGCACGAAGCGCCTTGCGTAGTTCATCCACACCGTCGCCATCACGGGCCGAGATGTAAATCGCACCCTCCAAGTTTCGTTCCGCAGAGGTGTCTATCTTATTGACAACCAGCAACAAAATCTGTTCCGAGCTGAGTGTCGGTAACTCCAATTTTCCCTGCGAAGGTTCGGTCATATAGAGCACAATTTGTGCCTTTTGGATGGCCCTTTCGGTGCGTTCGATACCCATCTTTTCGAGCTTATCATCGGTGTCGTGCAAGCCCGCTGTATCGACAAATCGGAAGCGAATATCGTCAATCACGACGCTCTCTTCAATCGTATCACGAGTGGTGCCGGCAATATCCGAAACCATCGCTCTATCGTCGCCAACAAGGCGGTTCAAGAGGGTACTTTTACCCACATTCGGGCGACCGACAATAGCCACAGCAACGCCCTCACGAATGGCATTTCCCACCTTGAATGACTCCATTAGTCGCACTACGGCGGCATCCGTCTTGGAGAGCATTGAGCGCAACTTTTCACGGTCGGCAAACTCGACATCCTCCTCCGAAAAGTCGAGTTCGAGTTCGAGCAAAGAGGTGATATTCAACAACTCTGAGCGTAGTGTCTCCAACATCTCCGAGTAGCCACCTCGCATCTGCGTAGCCGCCACAGCGTGTGCTGCACGAGAGTCCGAGGCTATTAAATCGGCCACTGCCTCGGCTTGCGAAAGGTCGATGCGGCCTGCTGCCAAGGCTCGTTGCGAGAATTCGCCTGCCTCTGCCATCTGCGCACCCTCTTCGCATAAGAGGCGGATAATCTCCTGTGCAATATAGCGAGAGCCGTGAATCGAAATCTCGACCGACTCCTCACCCGTATAGGAGTGGGGTGCACGGAAAACCGCCACCACAACATCGTCTACCACACGCTCGCCATCGCAGATGGTGCCGTAGTGTATGGTGTGTGACTTCGCTTCTGAAAGTGGTTTATGCCCCTTGAAGATGCGGTCGCACAGCGCCACCGCACCCTCGCCACTCATACGAATAACGGCGATAGCACCTCCGAGGGCTGTGGCAGGTGCCACGATGATAGGGTTTTGTTGCATATTGTTATCGAATTAGGAGCGATGAGTCGCCATACGACAAAAATCGAAAATCGTGTGACAGGGCATAGTTGTAAATTTTGTGCCAATCCTCGCCGAGGTATGCCGACACAAGCAGGAGCAAGGTCGATTTCGGCTGGTGGAAGTTGGTTACGATATTGTGCACGATGCGGAAATTGTAGCCGAGTGGAGTAATCATAATCTCGGTTGCAGCGTGCAGACGATCGAGATTGTGAGCCTCCATATACGTAATAAGTATATCGAGAGTCTCCACGCCCGAAAAATCGGCAGGAATATCGTAGAGCTCCCATTGTCCTACCACCTCACTGTCGTAGGCCTTGCCATTTTTGATGCGCCACGCCAACGCTGACAGCGACTCCAAGGTGCGCACCGAAGTTGTGCCTACGGCGACAATTTTGCCGTGATTTTCACGCAACTTACGCAGGGTTGCGAGTGTTACATCGAAGTGTTCGGTGTGCATTGCGTGTTTTGTGGCATCTTCATCCTTTACGGGGAGGAAAGTACCTGCACCCACGTGGAGTGTTACCTCTGTAAAGTCGAAGCCTTTTTGGCGCATATTCTCGATAAGTGGTTGTGTGAAGTGCAGACCTGCGGTAGGTGCTGCCACCGAGCCTTCGAAGCGAGAATATACGGTTTGATAGCGAGTGTTGTCAATCTCCTCGCTCTCACGGTTGAGATATGGCGGAATAGGAATACGACCGAGATACTCCAACAACTCTCCAAAGGTCATCGGTGCGCTCCATACAAAACGAACGATATGCTCACGAGTGCCTCGCTCGGCAATATATGCCTGCAAGGTGTAGGCTGAGCCTTCGTACTCGAAAGGTATCTCCACAGCGCCCTCTTTCCACTTTTTGAGGTTACCCACGATACACGACCACTCGCACTCACCCTTTATGGCGAAGGCGTGTTCGTAGTCGGCAGGGTTGTGAGGTTCGAGACAGAATACCTCGACACGAGCACCCGAAGGTTTGTGCATAACGAGTCTTGCTCGCACCACCTTCGTATTGTTGAATACGAGCAACGAGCCCTCGGGCAACTCACTCGGAATATCCGAGAAGTGTCGTTCGCTTATCTCGCCCTGACGATAGATGAGCAATTTAGACGAATCACGCTCCGAGAGCGGAAACTTCGCAATGCGCTCATCAGGCAACGGATAGTCGTAGTCGTTTATGTTGATATAACGATTCATTTTTTTGCTATTAGCCATTGGCCATTCGCCTTTAGCTTTTATTTTACAAATTTGGGCTGTCGCTTGACAGCCCAAATATATTTACTATAAATATTATCTTATTTTCTCTAGTATCACTATGTATTCGTGGCTCATTGTTTGGACATGGTTCCCAGTTTTATTCGTTGGGCTTGTCAATGAAGGCATTCTTTTACTAGGAATTTCTCTCACAATAGTATTGATATGTACAAAACCGCATTGCTCAAATATCTCAGCAGTAAAATAGTCAAGAGGAATTTGAATGCCTTTTACTCTTCTATCTCCCACAACATAGCATACTCTGCCTCCTACTCTAACGGCATTAGATACATTTTGAATAGAGAGAGTATAGTCATTTAAGAATGACACAACCTCCCAATAGCGTTTTTCGTCAAGTGTTCGTATTTCGGAAAGTGTGTAAACTAACTCTTTACTGTTAAACTTAACTTCTCGACATTTGCTACCGCCCATTAATTTACTATCAAGAGTCTTTGCATCCTCAAATCCAAACCACTCATTTGCCCAACGAGAAAATTGTCCATAGGCAACAGTTGTTCTGCTATCTCCGTAAGGTGGAGATGTTACAACCATATCAATGGACTCTGCTGCAATGACATCACTTGGGATTCCATATATGCTATTAAAATTACATATAGTAACATCTGCCCTTCCTGCAGCCTTATTATATGCGTGTAAGCCGATAATATTCCTTTTTGCCTTTTTGAGGAATAACTCGAATGGATTCGGGTTGTAATTGGCGATTCTATCCTCGTTCATTCTAAATCTTTTAAACTCCCCATTTCTCGTAAAGGATACTTCTCTAACTATTTCAGCAAGGATTAGTCTAAAAAAATCATTATTTGCAGCATATTCTTCTATTAATTGGTGAAGATATGAAAGTTTTAATAAAACTTCTTCAGAATACCAATATGTATAATTAGAAACTCTTTCGAAATCACGATTAAGCACTTTGCTTGCATCATAAAATGACAAGTAAAATGATATTTCAGAATACTGAGCCTTAATAACGGCTTCATCGTAATGTGTTGTCTTTACCTTCGACATCATTCGAGCCAAAGGATTTAGATCGGTTCCGATGGAATCAACTCCTCTAACCGTAGCCTCTACCAATGTTGTACCACTACCCATATATGGGTCTAATACAGTTCTAAATTTCCCTTTTGGAGCATACTCTTCCATTAATGCCCTCGCTATCTGAGGAATCATCATGGCAGGATACGCATGGTAGCCATGAGTATATTCTTTAGTATCTACATTTCTAAATGTCCACCTATCGTCTATTTTTCTTATGTATGGCATACCAATAACGATTCTTTGTGTGCAAATTTACAGAAAAAAAAGTAATTTGGGATAAAACGGATTCATTTTTCTAATAAATATATTCCTATCAAATATTAAATACTCTCAAAATGAGGGAAAATATCAAATACTACACCATTCGTATGTTTTTAATTTACACTACTTTTGTGCATATCAAATAAATTAAAAATGAACAAAAACGAATATCAACTTCAGATAATATTCAAGATAAAGCAGGAACGAGAAGCAAGAGGTTTAGGACAAAAGAATATTGCTAATATCTTGGGCATAAGTGAAGGACATGTCGGCAATATAGAGAGTCCTAAATTTCCTCAGAAATACACATTAAAACAATTGGATACCCTTTGTAAGTATTTCAGAATGCCAACTGAACAGTTGTTCATACCCGATGATATATATGTGCAAGAAAACATTAACATTACTGCGCTACTGGTGGAGAAAATTGTGGAATATGAAAACTAATAAAGATCTTATCATTGAACGATTCCGAGAGATAGAAAAATTAGGATTCGTGCCAAGTAACCGAAGCAATAATACTGGTATAGGAAAAACATTTGAGGATTATATTGGTGTTGTTGAAAATAATATTGACGAGCCAGACTTGTTTGGTTTTGAGATAAAATCCCATAGGGAGTTAGCCTCGTCATATGTTACTCTATTCACAAAAGCACCAATCTTTCCTAAAAGAGCAAACACATATCTCAGAGATAAGTATGGAGAGCCCTATTCCAACAATCCAGTTCTTAAAAAACTGCATGTTTCTATGTTTGCATCTAAATATACTTTAGCCTATAATAAGTATAATTTCAAACTTTTAAATGATAGGAGTAATTCTGTTGTTAGGATAGGTATATTTGATCCCGTAAACAATCAACTTATTGACAATAGTGTAGGATATACTTACAGTTGTTTAGAAGAAATATTAAAAAAGAAGTTAAAAAACCTATTCTATGTCAGTGCGCAAACTAAGACAATAGGGACAAAAGAACTTTTTCATTTTAATAAAGCAGAGATTTTTACTAATCCCACACTGAAAAAATTACTCAAACTAATAGATGATGGTCTAATTATGTATGATATTCGTATAGGTTCATATGGCTCTGGCAAAAATTATGGCAAGGCCCATGATCATGGTAGTGGGTTCCGAATATTAGAAAAGAACATACATCTATTATTTGAAAATCATGAACGCATTTAGACATAATTTTGGGCTGCCCTTTCGAGCAGCCCAAAAAATTTAGTATTTGGCTCTAATTAGAAACCCTTACCGATAGCGAGGAAATCGCCAGCAACCAAAGCAGCACCACCAATCAAACCACCATCAACATCAGCCTTTGCAAAAATCTCTGCTGCGTTAGATGGCTTGCACGAACCACCATAGAGAATTGGGCACTCCTCAGCAGCAGCACCGAACTTCGAGCGCAATACCTCGCGGATATAAGCGTGAATCTCCTGTGCCTGCTCTGCAGTAGCGGTCTTACCTGTACCGATAGCCCAAACTGGCTCGTATGCGATAACGAGGTTAGCGAACTGCTCCTCGGTGAGGTTGAATACTACCTCCTCGATCTGTGCCTTGCAAACTGCGAAGTGGTTACCAGCCTCGCGCTCCTCCAAGTTCTCACCTACGCAGTAGATTGGAATGAGGTTGTTAGCGTAAGCCTGAGCCATCTTCTTGTTCAAAGTCTCCGAAGTCTCACCGTAGTACTGGCGACGCTCCGAGTGACCGAGGATAACATACTTGCAACCGAGAGCAGCAATCATCTGAGCTGCGATATCACCTGTGTAAGCACCCTTAGCCTCAGTAGCGCAATCCTGTGCACCTACTGCGATGTCCGAACCCTTAACTGCCTCAACAACCTGCGAGAGGTGTGTGAATGGAGGGCAAACGATAAAGTTTACGCACTCGCAAACCTCGCCACGGCCAGCTACTACAGCCTTTGCCAACTCAACACCCTCTGCTGGAACTGTGTTCATCTTCCAGTTACCTGCAACAATCTTCTTTCTTGCCATAATTTTCTGTTATTTAATTTAAGTTTAATAATGCTTTCAAATTTCGCTTATCAGACAACTCCAAATATCACATCTTTAACAATGCTTGCTTTATTAAACTTAAATTACGCATCGAAACGATGCAATAAATAAGTCGCAAGCAAAAAACTGTCAGATGAACATTTTTACATTTCCCCTAAATCCCCTTTTGGAAAAAGGGGACTTGTCGCTACGCTCCATTAAATAGCCCTACGACAAGATAAAGGGAATTTCTGATATTTAATTTAAGTTTAATAATGTTTTCTATTTTTTTCTATCAGGAATTCTCAATATCACACCTTTGATTACTCCTTGTGCGACTCAATCCACTCCTTGATACCTGCGGTCGAGAGGCCGAGCTTATTCTTCTTGTTGAAGCCGCAGAGGTCGTTGAAGAGCTTCATACCGTTGCTCTTAACGGTGCCTGCGAATGCATCGAGGGTGATATAACCCATCTTCTGGATAGTCCCAACCCACTCTGCAGGAATACCAGCCTCGGTGTAGACCTCAACAGCGTCAGCCACAACCTTCTTCTCAGGGCGCATTGTAGGGAAGAACAATACATCCTGAATCGAGGTCTGACCTGTCATAAACATTGTGAGGCGGTCGATACCCATA
>JAZONG010000084.1:0-46047 GCA_045654385.1 Alistipes sp. | reverse complement strand
AGCGAAATAGCAAAGCGAAGGCGAGTGCAAATGTTCAGTAAACCGTAGAGAGGTGGCTACAAATAGAGGCCATCTCTCTACGATTTTGTCAATTCAAAAATTATTCGTAAATTTGTCGTAAGCAACTGTAGTTCTGAAGTTTGTATGGCAAAAGTCGGACTCGAAAACGACACCTTGAAACCTCCCAAGTGTCCCTCGAATTGGGAGTATAGTACTGGGCAAAGGCAATTGCTTGATATACAGAGTAGAGAGCAGATGGACAGACTCTCGTTTTCAGTTTAAAGTCTGGTATATTAGTCATAAAATACTATCTTTGCACAGTCATATCATATATTTATTAATATGATGACATTAATAAGGCAAGACGGATTGGCAATATGACAAAGAAAGTACTATCTCTATTCTCTTGTGGTGGAGGCATGGATATTGGATTTGAAGGTGGCTTCAAAATTCTAAAATCTTGCCTAAACTACAATGTTAATGCCGATTGGGTTGAGTCTGAGGATGATAGATATTATCATCTCAGAGAGACCGGATTTGAGACTGTTTTTGCAAATGATATTGTTGATGCAGCCAAAGCAACTTGGATCGACTATTTCAACAGAAAAAGAGGGAAAGACATATCGGACATATACCATATAAAAAGCATTGTTGATATTGTTAAAGAGTACAAGGATGGAAACATATCGGTTTTCCCTGAGGATATAGACATTGTTACAGGCGGATTCCCTTGTCAAGATTTTAGTGTTGCCGGTAAGCGAAAGGGGTTTGACTCGAAGGTGCATCACAGCGGAATAAAGGCGATAGACAACCTTCCAACAGAAGAAACTCGTGGCAAGTTATATATATGGATGAAAGAGGTTGTAGAGATAACCAAACCTAAAATTTTTGTTGCCGAAAATGTTAAAGGACTTGCAAATTTAGGACAAGTAAAAGAGATTATTCAACAAGATTTTGCAAACATTGAAGGCGGTGGTTATTTAGTTTTATCGCCGCAGATATTGCACTCTGGGCGATATGGCGTACCGCAAAGTCGAGAAAGAATCATATTTATTGGATTACGAAAAGATGCGTTAAGGCCAGAGGCATTAGAAGAGTTGAGTAAGGATATACCTTTCAGTGCAGTATCGCCATATCCGGCCGCAACACATACTCTCGAAAATGACGACATCTCCAATATAGGTGGCACAAATCCTTTAATGACATTTGTCCCATCAAAGGCTGTTTTGTGTGATTTGGATGAGCCGGAATTGTCGAGTGATTTTTCACAGAAGAACTACTCGAAAGCTAAATATATAAAAGGATCGCAAGGTAATACTGAGGTTAAACTCAATAAATTGGCGCCGACAATTCGTTCTGAGCATCATGGCAATATAGAGTTTAGACGATTGTCAAAAGATCATGGTGGAATAAATTTGGAAGAGTTGAAAAGGGGACTTGGCGAACGGCGATTAACTGTGCGAGAATGTGCTAGAATTCAGACATTTCCGGATGACTACAATTTCGTACTCCATAATGGTAGTAAATATACCGTAAGTGCATCAGTAGGTTATAAACTTGTTGGGAATGCTGTTCCGCCTTTATTAGCGTATCATATAGCTAAAAAGATTGAAAAGAATTGGGATTATTATTTCCTCAATGAAAAAGGATAGGGTTGAACCTATCCTTTTATGTTTCTCGAAAGTTTTTCGATTAATTCTTTTGTTAATTTGGAATCATTTTCAAGCCTATTTAACAATTGAAGGGTGTACATCCTAATGGTATTATTAAACCATTTTTCTCTGTCGTTAGAGTCTGACTCAATGGTATTTAACCACTCGTCGCATAGTACTTGTTCCCAGTTTTTAAGTATTTTAGTTTTGTTTGCCTCTGCTTTCTTATCAATTGTATATTGCAAGATGTTGTTATTTGCCTTGCGATTGGCTTCATTCCACTTTTTCAATGTGTTAAAACCGACAATTGGTCTAGGGCTTCGGTCTGGAAATGGCAATTTATCTGTAATGGTATTAATATAAAAACCACAACTGACCTCAACGCTACCATTATCGGTATGTTTTACAAATATAACCCATTCGGAAGGGTTAACCTGCTGAATGCTTGACCCTGGTATATTGTTGCTTTTGGTTGATTTTAGTTCAATGGATATGTATTCAATTTGGTTGGCACTGTTGGCTACCTGTAAATACAAATCGGGGTTAGTATATATAGACTTTTTGGCGGCTGATATTTCGGTTTTCATCTCGTGTGTTAGTTCATTTGGCAATAGCACATTCGAAATACAAAAGCCCGATAAGTTATCAATACTTATCTCTTTGCGATCTTGGTCTTGTACTATGACAAGACGACTTATGTCGCTGATAGTTATTTTATTATGACTCGAAATGTATGCCTTGAAGAAGGCTTTAACCTCTTCGTCTGTATTTGCCTCCTCCGATTGGAATTTCAACGAATTCAGCCCCTTACAATCGGTATTTAGTTCTCTCTCCAATTGATAGAAATAAACAAATAAAAAATCATTTACCGTTGCCATATTTTATCAATGTTTTTAAGGTGATATATGCTCTATATGGGTTAATAAATAGTGGTTGAATTTTCAGTAAAGATAAATCTTTTTTACGATAGAACAAAAATAAAGCTGTTTTTGGTCGTTATTTTGATATTTTGTGAATTTGCAGCAAGTGAGTTTATCTATTTGCAAGACAGTCATATCATTTTTAATGTATAAAAATCTTCTCGAAGAGAAACTTTTGCACGACTTTTCTGTAATTCGTGTTTATTTTTCGTTTGTTTTTCTTATATTTGTACCCTTAAAGGTTTTGTAACTAACGATTTATGTCAGAATATAAACTCAAAATAGGTATTACTCAGGGAGACACTAACGGCATCGGCTGGGAGGTGATAATAAAGGCATTATCACACCCTTCGATGGTGGAGTTGTTTACCCCCGTAGTATATGGTGCAAAGCATATTGCTGAGTTCTATCAGCGTGGTTTACAGGAAGTTGAGCCGTTGCATTTCCACTTCTGTAACTCGGCGGCTGAGGCTCGTCGAGGCAAGATAAACCTTGTGGAGTGTGGCTCAAAGGATACTCATATTGACCCTCGTGTGGCTACCGAGGAGTCTGCGAAGCAGGCTTTCGATGCGCTCGAAAAGGCGAGTGCTGACCTCGTGGCTGGCGACTTGGCGGCGGTGGTTACTGCCCCTATCAACAAGGAGTCGATGCAGAAGGTGGGCTTCGGTTTTACGGGCCACACCGAGTATTTTGCCTCGAAGGCAGAGGGTACGCCGATTATGATAATGTGCAGCGAGGTGATGCGTGTAGCGTTGCAGACCGTACATATTCCGGTTGATAAGGTAGCGGCCGAACTCTCGACCGAGAAGATTACCTCTTCGTTGGTGGCGTTGCGTAACACTTTGAAGCAGGATTTTGGAGTTGTTGAGCCTCGCATTGCGGTGTTGTCGCTCAATCCACACGCAGGCGACGGTGGCTTGCTCGGCAAGGAGGAGGAGAGCATTATCCACCCCGCTATTATTGAGGCCACCAAGCAGGGTGTTTTGGCATTCGGACCTATGGCTGCGGACGGTTTGTTCGCAAGTGGTGGCTACAAGAAGTATGATGCAATACTTGCAATGTATCACGATCAGGGGCTCACTCCGTTCAAGGCGTTGTCGCCGGAGGGCGTGAATTTTACAGCCGGTTTGTCGGTTGTTCGCACCTCGCCTGACCACGGCACGGCGTTTGACATTGCCGGTAGGGATATGGCTGATGCGCAGTCTATGCGCAATGCTATTTACGAGGCGATAGATATTGTTCGTCGTCGTAGCGACTACAAGTATTGGAGTCGCAATCCGCTCGAACACTTCGAGAGAGAGAAGGGTCGTGATGTGTCGATGAAGGATTTGCAGGAGGCCGAGGAGCGCAGGGGCAAGCAAGAGTAATGCCCTTAAAAAAAAGAAAAATAGCGCAGCTGAGCAGTAATCCGTCTCGTGATTGTGGAGCTGTGAAGGCGCAAAACATAAACAATTAAAAACTTAAAAAACAGTATGATTAAAGTTTCGTTTCCCGATGGCTCGGTTCGTGAATTTGAGCAGGGGGTAACAGCCTACCAAGTAGCAGAGAGTATCAGCCCTCGTCTCGCTGCGGACTGTCTTGCGGCTTCGGTAGATGGTGCGACCGTAGATATGTCGCACGCATTGGTGCAGGATTGCGCCGTTAAATTCTTTAAGTGGGACGACAAGGAGGGTAAGCACGCCTTCTGGCACACCTCTTCGCACCTCTTGGCAGAGGCGTTGCAGGAGTTGTATCCGGGTATCAAGTTCGGCATCGGTCCGGCTATCGAGCAGGGCTTCTACTATGATGTAGATTCGCCAACTCCGATTTTGGAGAGCGACCTCGCAAAGATCGAGGCTAAGATGACTGAGTTGGCTCGTCAGAAGGAGGAGTTGGTGCGTACCGAGGTTTCGAAGGCCGAGGCGCTCAAAACCTTCACCGAGAAGGGCGATCAATACAAGTGCGAGTTGATTTCGGACTTGGAGGATGGTACAATTTCGTTCTACACAAATGGTACATTCACCGACCTCTGTCGTGGTCCACACATCCCACACACAGGTCATATCAAGGCTATAAAGTTGACCGCCGTAGCAGGAGCTTACTGGCGTGGTGACGAGAAGAACAAGATGCTCACCCGTATTTATGGTGTTTCGTTCCCTAAGAAGTCTATGCTCGACGAGTACCTCGCAATGCTCGAAGAGGCAAAGAAGCGTGATCACCGTAAGTTGGGCAAGGAGTTGGAGTTGTTCACCTTCTCGCAGCGTGTAGGACAGGGTTTGCCTCTCTGGTTGCCAAAGGGTGCAGAGTTGCGTGATCGCTTGGAGCGCTTCTTGCGTCAAATTCAGAAGAAGTATGGCTACCAACCTGTTATCACACCGCCAATTGGTAATAAGGATTTGTATGTTACTTCGGGCCACTATGCAAAGTATGGTAAGGACTCGTTCCAGCCAATCCACACTCCAATCGAGGGTGAGGAGTACTTGCTCAAACCGATGAACTGCCCTCACCACTGTGAAATTTACCGCAGCAAGCCACACTCGTACAAGGATCTCCCTGTTCGTTTGGCAGAGTTTGGTACAGTTTGTCGCTATGAGCAGTCGGGCGAGTTGCACGGATTGACCCGTGTGCGCTCGTTTACACAGGATGACGCCCACCTCTTCGTTCGTCCGGACCAGTTGTTGGAGGAGTTCGAGAAGGTTATGGATATCGTTCTCTACATCTTCAAGACCTTGAAGTTCGAGAACTATACAGCACAGATTTCGTTGCGTGATCCTAACAACAAGGAGAAATATATCGGTTCTGACGAGAATTGGGATAAGGCAGAGGCTGCAATCATCCAGGCTTGTAAGGATAAGGGTATGAACGCAGTGGTCGAGTATGGCGAGGCTGCATTCTACGGTCCGAAGCTTGACTTTATGGTTAAGGATGCCCTCGGTCGTAGTTGGCAGTTGGGTACCATTCAGGTTGATTACAACCTTCCGGAGCGTTTCGACTTGACTTACAAGGGTGCAGACGATAAACTCCACCGCCCAATTATGATTCACCGTGCGCCATTCGGCTCTATGGAGCGCTTCGTGGCGGTATTGTTGGAGCACACCGCAGGTAAGTTCCCGTTGTGGCTCTCACCAGAGCAGGCAGTTGTTCTTCCAATTTCGGAGAAGTACAACGAGTATGCCGAGGAGGTTGTTGCTTATCTCAACGAGCGTGATGTTCGTGCGCAGATTGACGACCGCAACGAGAAGATTGGCCGCAAGATTCGTGATAACGAGTTGAAGCGTATCCCTTACCTCCTTATCGTAGGAGAGAAGGAGGCTGCCGAGCACACCGTATCTGTTCGTGCGCAGGGCGAGGGCGACAAGGGTTCGATGACTCTCGACGAGTATGCAACCTTTATGGCAGGCCTTGTAGCCAAGGAGATTGAGGCAATTTAGCAATTAAAAAAGATAAAACAATTAGATTAAACTTTAATGGCAGGATTCAAACCGTTTACGCCACGCCCGGCAGCACCTCGTCCGGGTAACGCTCCTGTTCGTGGACGCCGTCCCGAGAAGGAGAACCCACATCGTATTAATGATGAAATCACAGCCGACACTGTCCGCATCGTAGGCGACAATGTCGAGCCAAACCTCGTAGTACCTATCTCAAAGGCGCTTCAACTCGCCGACGAGATGGAACTCGATCTCGTGGAGATCTCTCCAAATGCGCAGCCGCCGGTATGTCGCATTGTAGATTATCAGAAGTTCCTCTATCAGCAGAAGAAGAAGCAGAAGGAGATCAAGGCAAAGCAGACCAAGATTGTAATCAAGGAGATTCGTTTCGGCCCGCAGACTGACGATCACGACTTCAACTTCAAACTCCGCCACGCCGAGAACTTCATCAAGGAGGGTGCAAAGGTTAAGGCTTATGTATTCTTCCGTGGCCGAAGCATCGTCTTCAAGGAGCAGGGTGAGATTCTTCTTCTCCGCTTTGCAACTGCCCTCGAAGAGATTGCTAAGGTTGAGGTTATGCCTCAGTTGGAGGGTAAGAAGATGAATATGATTCTTGCTCCCAAGCCCAAAAAGAACTAAATTTAATTGACGATTTAGTCGTTATACTGCGATAAGCGAGTTCCTCACATACGCCAAGTATGCTGCGGACTCGCTTTCTTGTATGCCTATAAATCGTCTAATTAAATTTGTTCTTTTAGTTGCAGAAAAGTCCCTCAATCATCTCTGATTTTTTGCGCTGTGGGTAAGGTTATTGCAAGTTCTCAATAAGCCACCTGCTCACATACGCCAAGTATGCTGCGGACTCGGCTTCTTGCTTGACATAAAACAAGAGGAAAGATTGTAGCTTACAACCTCTCCTCTCTTCTATTATAGAGTAAAACTACAACTCTGTTTTCCAGAGTCCGTGCAAGTTGCAGTACTCATAGACCGCTATTGGCTTGCTGTCGCAAGTGCAGACAACCGCCTCGGGTTTATCGGTCAAATCCACACGGATACCGCCCTTCTCGGTCTCTACATATACAAAGCAGATGTGGTGCTCCGGAGTCATCGGGTGTGCCACACTTCCCACCTCCACCTTAATATGGCAATCATCAACACGAGTTACCACCGGCACATGCTTCTCGTTGCTTGCATCAACCGTATTTGGAACCAACTCCTGCATCTTCTCGCCACAACATACCACAGGGACTTTCGAGTCCACTACCTTCTGAATAACATTGCCGCAATGAGGGCAAACATAAAACTTTACAGCCATAACTTATCAAAATTAAATTTATTACTTTATTAAATAGCGTAAATCCACGGTATCAGTGATAGCAACAATAGTACCAACAACACCGCATATATTACGCCTCGCAATACCTTATTTAATATATGCTTCTTGAAAAAGCCGTCAATCACTCTCCAATGCAGTGTAATATGCACTACCAACAGCACGAGGGTTACTACGCCTGCCCAAAGGTGAATATCTGCCCACAGTCTTCTACCGCACGACAATACCCACTCGGCGGATTTGCGCACCCACTCCTCGTGAGCGACTCGGCGTAGTGGAGCGATAATTTTTATCACCACACCGCTAATGCTTGTAAGGGCCATTGCAAGAAATATCGCAAGGTCTACGATAATGTTCAATTTAAGATTACTCTTCATACCTTTCTGTTTTTGTAATAGCAAAGTTAATATCAATTTGGCGTATTTGCAAATCATATTTTCCTATTGTACAATAGGCAAAAACTATATTTCGATAGAAAATTTTGGCATAAAAGAGGGATAAACTATTTGAAAAACAGAGAAAATAGACTATTTTTGTAGTTGCGGAGTGTTTTTTGTTGCAAGTTGAACGTCAAAAACGATAGAAGGTGGATATAGTTATTACATATGTAAACGGCTTGGACCCGGTGTGGCAGTGCGACTACGAGAAGTATACCAACCAACCTGTGTTGGAGAAGCGTTTTCGTGATTGGGGCACGCTGCGCTATCTCTTCCGTGGCATAGCCGAGAATATGCCTTTCATTCGTAAGGTACACCTTGTCGTATCACACGAGAGTCAGGTGCCCGAGTGGGTAAATCGTGAGGAGGTAAATGTGGTTCTCCACAAGGATATCATCCCTGCCGAGTATCTCCCGACCTTCAATTGTAATCCTATCGAGATGCACCTGCATCGCATCGAGGGGCTCGACGAGGAGTATCTCTACTTCAATGATGATATGTTCCCAATGCGCAAGTGCGAGCCTACCGACTTCTTCCGTGAGGGACGAGGTGTGCTCGGAATCTCTCGTCATCTCTTGGCGTTGGATATGTTTAAGAAGATCTGCCGCAACTCCGACCGCTTGGCTCGCAAGGCTTTGGGCTTGAAGCCATCACTCTGCTTCCTTCGTCCGCAGCACATCTGCTCGCCAATGCTCAAAAGCGTCTGCGAGGAGCTTTATGCGCAGGTTGAGGAGGAGATTGCAAAGACTTCGAGCGCACGAGTTCGCAACGGCGAAAACCTCAATCAATACCTCTTCCTCGACTATATGTATTTGAAGGGGTTGCTTATCAATAAACGCCACTCGAAGAAGCACTTCTCGGTAGGTATTGTTTCGGGCGAGAAATTACACAACTTTATCACAAAGCCGTCGCACAAGTTGGTTTGCGTGAATGATGTGCAGCTCTCGGAGGAGCGATACACCGAGCTGCGCAAGGCTCTGCTCGACGCCTTTGAGTTGCGTTTCCCAGATATGTCCAAGTATGAACAATCGCTATAAGTTATCACTCATAGCCCCAATCTACGGGGTGGAGAAGTATATTCGTCAGTTTGCCGAGAGCGCACTCGGTCAGACTTACGAGGATATGGAGTTTATCTTTGTGAACGACGGTACGAAGGACCGCTCGATGGAGATTTTGGAGGCTCTTATCGAGGAGAAGTTTTCGCACCTTCGTCCTCGCATCGTTATCGTAAACAAGGAGAATGGCGGTCTGCCTTCGGCTCGCAAGTGTGGCTTGGAGGTGGCACAGGGCGAGTATATCCTCTTTGCCGATTCCGACGATTGGCTCAGCCTCGACGCAGCCGAGCGAGTTATGGCTGAGGCGGAGCGCACCGGTGCCGATATGGTCTACTTCGACCTTGTCAAGGAGTATGGTCACAAGCAGAGCGTAAAGCACGAGCGCAGCTACACTCCCAAGACCAAGATGCGCTGGATTGAGAATATGTTTAACTACCGAGCTGCGGGCTACACCGTAACCAAGTGTTTCCGTCGTAAACTATATACCGAGAATAATATCTACATTCCGAAGTTGGGTATGCACGAGGATATCTGCCTTATGTCGCAGATTATCTTCTACGCCAACTCTATCGCACAGTTGCCGTTGCCACTCTATCACTACCGCAAGGATAACCCTGCGGCGATGTGTTCGCAAGCTCGCCAAAAGCGCCATATTGCCTCGTCACGCAATATGTTGGGGTTGTATGCCAACTATATGGAGTGTTTGAAGGGCTCGCCGATAGAGAGTTCGGCAGATGGTATAGTGCTGCGTGCGGGCTGGCACTCGATGATTCACGACTGCGACCTCTTTGCCGAGTTCGAGTGGTTGGGTGATGCTATAAAACGAGCAAAGGTGAGCACCAACTACCGCACACCTCTGCTATTCCAGATATTTGTCAAGATTTATAACCTCTTCCGTCGTAAGAGATAGTTTTACAAGATAAATTTACCAATATACCATCGTATCAAGCGTGCCTTCAATGGAAGGTGCGTTTTTTGTGGTATAAGGTGCAACTTATGACACCACTCACGAGCCTCGGCGTGCTGTTCGGGTGTTGAGGCTTTGCTCAACATATGGCGCAACTTACGCAGGAACGAGTCTGCCGATGCCGCCGCAATAAGGGGCATCTCCTCCTCGCTGTACAACCCCGATGTATTTATAAATTCGAGTCGTCGGAGGTTTGCAAAGGCAAAATCACGATAGTGCTTCCAGCCGTACGAGCGGCTGATGCTACCATCACGGCAGTAGTAACGATAATACGACTTGTTTACCACCGCACCTCTTTCGCACGATGAGGTGAATAGGAAGGTCGAGGCTCTATCCTCGTAGTATATATTCTCGGGGAACGCCAGAGTGTCGAACAAGCTGCGCTTGAAGAGATGGGTGCAGACATAGGTCGGACTCTTGTCGGTTAGATTGAGTGTGGTCATCTCCTTGGCCGAGAGGAGTCGCACCTCACCATCTTCGGGGTAGATATATTTGTCTGGTCGGTTGTCAAAGACCTTATGCAGGGCAAAACATACCAATCCTAAATCGTGCTGTACAGCCAAGTTGTAGGTGTCGTTGAACAGGTTGGGCAACACCGTGTCGTCGCTATCCACAAAACCGATATACTCTCCCGTAGCCACCTTTACACCCTCGTTGCGGGCGGTTGAGAGGTCAGCTTTATCGATACTCAACACCTTTATGCGGCTATCGCTCTTTGCCAACTCGTAACAAAGTGCCAACGAGTTGTCGGTCGAGCAGTTCTCGACAAGTACAATCTCGATATCGGAGAGGGTCTGCGCAGTGAGCGAGTCGATACACGCTTGCAGGAACTTCTCGGTGTTGTGAACGGGAACAATAACGGATACTTTTGGCATAAGTCAGAGTGTTAAATTTTCGGTTTTTGCCTTGGTGTAGGCTAATAGATCGGTCGGCGAGAGGCGCAACTGCAAACCTCGCTGGCCGGCGCTTATGTAGATATAGTCAAACTCCAAACACGACTCATCAACAAAGGTCGGGAAAGGCTTTTTCATCCCTATCGGGGTACAACCACCACGAATATATCCGGTGGTCGGAAGCAACTCCTTCATCGGTATAAGGTCACACTTTTTGTTGCCCGACACCTTTGCTGCGAGCTTCAAATCGACCTCTTTGTCGCCCTGAATTACACATACAAAGTGGCCGTTGCGGTCGCCCTTCAAGACCAAAGTCTTATAAACACGCTCGATAGGCTCGCCCAACGATTCCGCTACATGGGTAGCTGCCAAATCGTTCTCATCTACCTCGTAAGGTATCAACTCGTAGGCGATCTTCGCCTTGTCGAGCAGTCGGGCTGCATTGGTCTTATTTATGCTCTGCTTTGCCATCTCTGCGTGAGGGGAGGGTGATTAAAATCGCTTTAAAATAGCGTAAATCTCGAATACAAAACCCGCTACCACAAGGATTGGTGCGAGGGTAATTCTGCGCCACGAGAAGATGTCGTAAGAGAACTCTTCGGGTGTAGCAACCGTACCTCCCGACATCAATACAAAACCCAAAACAATCAATACGACACCCACCGCCAAGAGGATGTAGTTACGCATTGTCAAGGGCATCTCGCTATCGTGTTTGTCGCTTACGCTGTTGAACTTTGCGACCAAGTTATTCCACCACTGCTTCATATTAGTATAGATGTATTTTATTCGACTTCATATTTACAAAGCGATTTACCACAGGCAGGGTACATACTACCGCCACTACGATACCCACCGCTACAATTGCGGCTGCGAGGAGAGCCAACACCTCCCATTTCGGGAAGATGCCCACATTGGGCAGAAGGTGGTTTAATCCGTAGAGTGTTCCACCCAACAAAGCTGCCGCTACAATACCTGCCAAGAGACCCTGCAAGGCACTGCGGCCGATGAATGGGCGCATAATAAACCACTTGGTAGCACCTACGGCCTTCAAGGTGTTAATTAACTCACGCTGCGAGTAGATGGCTAAACGCACCGTGTTGTTCAGCAATACGAACGATACCACGAGCAGCGCTCCGCCGAATATAACCATTATAAACTGCATAACATCGAGCGTGGAGTGCATCTCCTCGATAAATCGCTGCGGATATGTTACAAAACTTACACCTTCGATACTCTTTGCCTCCTCGGCAAACTTTTCGAGCCCCTCCTTGTTCGACGAGAGTGCCGAGAGGGTTACATCATACGAATCGGGTAGTGGGTTTTCGCCCAAGATGCCCTTGATGTCGATGTTGAATACACGCTGAAACTCCTTGTCGGAAGCCTTCTCCTCTTTCGATACAAACTTCAATGAGGCAACCATATCACTCTCGGCAAGGCGTACCGCTACGGCATCACGCTCCGACTCCGAAAGACCATCTTTCAACTCGACAATCATCGTTACACTCTCACGCATACGATGAGTTGTGGTGAAGAGGTTAGCCATAATAAAGCCTATTGCTCCGAGCAAGAACAACACAAGTGTCATACTTACGGTCGAAGTGGCATACGAGAAGCGTACTCTATGCGATATGTTTTTTCTCTGTGCAGCAGCCATAGTGTTTGTAGATTATAGTTATTGCGAGTGCGAAGATAATCAAAATCGAGCAAATAAGTGTTATTGCCTCGACTAAACTCCAATTTGGAGCACGGAAATGCCATTCTACACGATGTGAACCCTCTGGCAAAACCATTGCACGGAGCAGGTAGTCGGCACGGAACGAGTCGCAAGGCTCACCATCGAGGTAGGCCTGCCAACCCTTGTCGTAGTAAACCTCTGAGAATACCGCTACTCCCGTACCGCCTGTGAGCGTGTAGTCGTAGACGAGGCGATTAGGGCGATACTCCACAAGTTCGATTACTCCGTTACCCTCGATTTGAGGTCGTGGCGCTCCTGCCTCGGCTACGGCAGTGGTTTTGAGATCTATCTTACCCAATGCAGCCAGTTCCTCCTCGGCGCTCTCCACGATGTCGATGTGCTGCACAAACCAAGCTGCTCCATTTTGGGTTGTTCGCTCCACAACTTCTCCATTGCGAGTTATGATGTACTTGGTGTTGAGCATATCGAGAACGCCCTCATTGAGATCGCTGAGGTAGTAATCAATCAAATCTTGGTAGCGGCCCATTTTCGCTCCGTGATAACCTCCCACCGAGCGGTGGAACATTGAGGTCGTAGCGTCGTTAAATGGCGACACAGAGAGATTCAATACACGATACCCCGGCTCTTTGTCGGCCATAATCTCCTTGTCGGCAGCCGAAGGCTTGATTTCGGTCTTGCGTTTTGGGACGAATGTTTCGTATGGCAGATAGCGTAGATTTACCGGCAGAATATCCACCACAACCAACACGGCCAAGCCACATACAGCCCACTTCTGCCGCTTTTTGTCAATCCTTAAAGCTCCCAAAAGCAACGCCGCCGCCACTACAACGAAGAGGAGTGAACGCCACGCATCGGCCGAGAGAATAGCGGCACGCTCAGCAGCCATAGCCTCGGCTGTTTGATATCCAAGTTCGGTATGTAACCCCTTGGCGATATAGGCATCTCCACCCTCCATACCTTTGAGCATATAGTGGAACTGTTCGCTCATCATCTCGCCGTCAGCCTCACGACCAAAGTCGAACATTGCCGAGCCTGCAACCGCAAAAAGCAGACATACGCCTGCGGTTACGCCTGCGGCGATAGCAACGGCACGAGTGAGGAACTTCTTCTCCTCCCAACGCTTGCCGAGTTGCCACAATGCCACACCCGCCAACAACGGAACACTCCACTCGACAATCACCAAGGCGGTTGATACGGCACGGAACTTATTGTAGAGAGGTAAGTACTTGAAACATAGCTCTGTAAACCACATTGCGTGGTATCCCCACGCCATAAACATCGCCAAAATGGTCGCTGCCAAAATCCACCAGCGCTCACGGGATGGAGCGAGGATTAAACCGAGCAGTGCAAGGAAGATTGCCACTGCACCGATGTAGGTTGGGCCTGCCGTATATGGTTGCTCACCCCAATAGGTTGGCAACTGTTGTGCCACTCGCTTGTCCAAACCAATCTCTTTGAGTGTTTCGGCCACCTCGCCGTCACGAGAGAATGTTGCACCCGAGTCGCCACCCATAAAGTCGGGAATAAGCATATTCCAACTCTCGCCAACACCATAACTCCAAGCAGTGGCGTAGTCGATATCGAGTCCTTTGCGTTCGCTCTCCTCGACCAATGCGCTACCACCTCGTGTTGTGTCGGAGGTGTGCTGCATAGTGTAGTAGAGTGGTGCAAAGTTAGCTCCGAGAGCCAAAACTGCTGCTCCGACCAAAACGGCGGTGCGCTTTGCGAGGTCGGCGTATCGCTTTTCACGAATGGCGTATATTGCTTCCGAGATAAAGAGTGCCGCCGCAGCCAATACAAAGTAGTATGTTATCTGCGGATGGTTGGCTCCCACCTCCAACGAGGCGAAAAGGGCGGTCAGAGCACCTCCGAGCCACATATTTTTGCGTAGCGTAAAGTGTATTGCACCCAACATCGCAGGGGCGTAAACCAAAGCCCACATCTTAGTGATGTGGCCTGCCCCGATAATCAGGAAGAAGTAGGTTGAAAGGCCGTATGCCAAGCCGACAATCAGACCTACCCAGGCCGACATTCCCATCAGCAGAGCCATCACAAATGCCGCCACCATAGCGAAGAAGGTCATCGCCGCAGGGGCTGCAAAGAGCGACTGCACCCAATCGACAGTGCGCTTGATGATTTGTGCCGGATATTTGATGTTTATCTGATAGGCAGGCATACCCGAGAACATCGCTCCTGTCCACTGTGGGTCTTCGTCAAACTGCTCTCGACACTCACGAATATCACGGCTCATACCGTCGAATTGGCGGATGTCGTGCTGGGGCAATACCTTGCCTTCCAGCTGCGGAGCAAAGCCGATAACCGACACTACTCCAAAGACCAAAATTGCCACTATCGAGGGCAACGATTTTCGTAATATATTCTTGATATTTTCCATACTTTGCGCATAAATAACGCTCAAAGTTAGAAAAAAATTCCCTTTTTGGGGCAATTCTCCCGAAAAATCACTACCTTTGTTCGGATATAGGACTGTTATGACTAAAACATTGGACCAAATTCGTCGCCCTTTGGGTGATAAAATCGAGGAGTTTAATGCCTTTGTGCGCAAGAATTTCAGCGAAACCGAGGGCACACTCATTGGCGATATGCTCGAATATGTCCTCTCCTCACGAGGTAAGGGCTTGCGTCCTGTGGTAGTGATGCTTGCGGCAGGTGCAACTTCGGCTACGGGCAACTTCGGCAAGCGCACAATGTTGGCTGCGATGTTGGTCGAGATGATTCATGTCGCATCTCTCATTCACGACGATGTGATTGATGAGTCCAACCTCCGCCGAGGTCGAGCCTCGGTAAATGCCCGCTGGCAATCACGCAATGCGGTGCTTATCGGCGACTATATCCTCGCCCGCAATATGAATATCGGCTTGCAAAGTGGTCAGTACGACCTGCTTACCCATATCATAGGTGCTATGTCCACACTTTGTGAGGGCGAACTTATCCAGAGCGACCACGCCTCGAAGATGGATACTTCAAGAGAAAATTACCTCGACATAATATATAAGAAGACTGCATCGTTATTCTCGGTGTGTGGTTCGGTGGGAGCAATCTCGGTGGGCGCATCTCGTGAGAAGGTGGAGGCGATGCGCACATTCGGAAATATGCTTGGAATGGCATTCCAGATTGTGGATGATATTCTCGATTACGAGCCAAACAACAATACGGGCAAACCTGCGGCTAACGACCTGCGTGAGCGCAAAATCACGCTGCCGTTGATTGAGGTTTTGGAGCGTGTATCCGAGGAGGAGAAGGCCGAGATTATGCGCCACTTGCCACTCTGCGCCGAGAGCGAGGAGTCGGTGGCATATATTCAGGGCAAGGTCGAGGAGTACAACGGCGTAGAGTTGGCTAAGGCTACCGTTCAGGCCTATTTGCAGCGTGCAATGTCGGCTGTGTCGATCTGCGAGGAGTCGGAGTACCGTGACGCAATGCTCGCCCTGTGCGAGTATGTTGTCGAACGAGATCGATAGAAAAAGAGAGTAGTGAGGAGTGAGTAGAGAGTGGTTTTTTTATTGAAAAAGGAAAACTAATTTTGCATTCTGAATTATCTTTAAAGCCCTTAAAAAAGAACAACTAATTTTTAACTTTAACATTAATTAATAATTAAAACTATGACACAAAAACAAAATTCGAATGTGCCGGCGATTATCGTGTGCATCTTGCTCTTCGGTATGGTTTCGTTCGTCACAAACTTGGCATCGCCAATGGGTGAGGTGTTGAAGTACTACCTTGCAGGTCAGGAGATTACAATTCCTAACTGGATGGCAACCCTCGGTGTATTTGCAAACTTCATTGCATACGCAGTAATGGGTATCCCTGGTGGTAACCTTCTCACCAAGCACGGCTACAAGAAGACTGCACTCTTGGCGGTTCTCATCGGCTTCACCGGCGTAGGTATTCAGACCATCGCAGGTCTTTTGGGAGGCCTCACAGCATTTGGAGTATATCTCCTTGGTGCATTTGTTGGTGGTTTCTCGATGTGCTTGCTCAACCTCGTTGTTAACCCTATGTTGAACAAACTCGGTGGCGGTGGTAACCGTGGTAACCAGCTCGTTCAGGTGGGTGGTTCATTCAACTCGTTGATGGGTACAGCCGTTATCTTCTTGACAGGTGTATTCGTACCAAGCATCGTTGATGCAAAGATCAGCCAGGTATTCCCATTGATGGGTATCGCATTGGCAATCTTCGCAGTAGCATTCGTTGTTATCCTCCTCACCAAGATTCCTGAGAATCCTACTGTTGAGGCAAAGACAGAGGAGAAGTCGCAGTATGGCCCAATGTCGTTCCGTCACTTCGTACTCGGAGCTGTTGCAATCTTCATCTATGTAGGTGTTGAGGTAGGTATTCCGAATGTGTTGCAGAAGTGGTTGCAGAATGGTGGCTTGAATGTTGAGTCGGGCGCAGAGGCTATCGCAGGAACAGTTACCGCTACCTACTGGTTGCTTATGCTCGTAGGTCGTCTTTTGGGTGCAGCTCTCGGTGCAAAGGTTTCGGCAAAGAATATGCTTACAGCTGTTTCGAGCGTAGGCTTGGCTCTCGTTTTGGGTGCTATGTTCCTCAGCCCTGAGACAGTTGTAAATCTCCCTGTATTCCAGGGTACCAACGGCTTTGGTATGGCTTCTGTTCCGGTTAATGCAGCGCTTCTCGTACTCTGCGGTCTTTGCACCTCTGTAATGTGGGGTGGTATCTTCAACCTCGCAGTTGAGGGCCTCGGCAAGTACACCGAGAAGGGTGCAGGTATCTTTATGGCAATGGTTTGCGGTGGTGGTATTCTCCCACTCGTACAGAACTTTGTTGTTGACCTCAAAGGCTACCTCCCAAGCTATTGGGTGATCGTTGCAGGTCTTGCATTCCTCCTCTACTATGCGTTGGTAGGTTCGAAGAATGTGAATAAGAATATCCCAACCGAGTAATTTCGATTTTAAGCAGCGTTTGCGGCGTTGCACTTCGATAATCCGCTTGCTCATTTACGCTTAGTAAACTGCGCAAGCGGATTTCTTGTGCGCCTGGCAACCATCTGCTTAAAAACCAAATAAATGGGGGTTATGGCCACATTTTGCGGCTGCAGCCCCTTTTTTGTGGCTCTATTCGTGGGGAAAAACGGGCAGTTCGTTGAAATTATTTTTATATAAAATATAACCGACCTATTTTTGTGCCGATTTTAATTGAAGAATTATGAAGAAAATCTACTTTGTAGCGTTTTTGGCAATGGGATTGCTTCTCGGCGGTTGCTCTCAGCAGAGCGACAATGGCGAGGCAATCGAGGTTGCAAAATCGCAACTCTCGGTCGGTTTGCCTATCGGTATCAGCCGTGTGGCGATAGACGATGAGGGCAGAGCCTCGTGGACGGAGGGAGATACCTTCGCCTTGTGGGCAGAGAACAGAACAGGCGTCTTTAATCTCAGTGGCGCAAAGTTCCAGATGATGTACTACTGGCACTCGTTGCAGTCGGCAGTATTTACCTCTACCGCCAATGCTTTGGTTGAGGGTACTTACACCTACTATGCAACAGCACCTATGCCGGAGAGTAACACCAACAACACTGCAACCTACACTATCCCTGCTGTCCAGCAGGGCGACTCGTTTAATGGGGCATACGATATTATGGTTGCAGAGCCAATCGATGCAGAGTCGCTTTCGGCAGATAAGGTTAATAACCTTGCTCTTGACTTCCGCCACAAGATGCACACCTTGAAGGTGAATATCGCAAAGAACAACCTCGGTTGTGATATTAAGCAACTCCGATTTACATTCCAGGGTGTTGTTACAGGTGTTGCAACAGTAGATGTTGCCAACCCAGAGGCGGCGTTGGGCGTAACTAACGGCTCGAAAGAGGTAGCTATCAATAGCGCCACTGCCGTAAATACGGGCGATACCGTTTGGGGAGTGATTTTCCCGCAGACAATATCGAGCGATGTTAAGTGTGTGGCAGTTGGCGTTGATGGTCGTATGTCGGTCGAGAAGAGCATAGCCTTGTCGAAGGAGTGCCTCGAAGGCCACATCACACCACTCTCATTGACTGTTCCCGGTGTTCGTTCGACACTTCGTTTCTCGATTGGTACAAATAACCTTGGCGAGGCTATCGAGAAGTTCTCCATTACGGGCAACAACGGTTTCTCGGCAACCTACACAGTCAATGCGGAGAATGTTTACGACTACTCTGTAAATAGCGATTCGAGCACCATATTCGACCAATATGAGGGACAGACCTTCACTGCTACATTCGAGAGTAAGAGTGCTATCGTAAGTTCGACCTTCACTATGCCGTCGAATCTCGGTGGTGGTGTAAATGTGATCCCGGCATTGACCGTTCCATATCTCCTCTTTGAGGACTTCTCGTGCATCCATACTTCGGGTAGTAAGAATGGAGATAATAGTGTAGGCTCTGATGACCGCAATCAGTCGGGTTCCTCGCTCGATGGCTATATGGATCACAAGGGCTGGAATGCAGCACGCTTTATGGTGGAGAAGGGTGCTTGCCCTCGTATCAATGTGCGTTACCAGATCGTGAAAATTTATATGGCATTCCAATCTTCGCACCACGGTCGTTTGGATACTCCTCCGTTGACTAACCTCAAAAATGGAGCATCGGTTAAACTTCGTGTTCAGTTCGATGCGGGAGGTGTCGAGTACAAGGGAGATTTCGAAAATCAGGATATTATCGGTATTGGTTTGGCTACTCACACCAATGCAGCATCTGTAATTGATGGTATTCCGACAGGAATCGAAGGATTTGAAATTAATTGGGGCGATATTATGAACTCCGCTCCTATAACCTACCCAACTTCGCTCAATGACTTTGGAACAACATATTTCTTGCAGATGATGTCTTCGCAGTATACCACAAGCAGCTTTGGTAGTACATTCCCTACTCTCGACGCTACTGTGTATGATGCGACATCGCAGACTCGACTCTGCTTCTATCCGATGACTACGCTACAAATTGATGGTATCGATAACGATGAGTGTGCTGTATATATCGATAACATCAGAGTATCAATCGCAAAATAGGACCACAAGAGATGAAAAAGATACTTTTTGCAATAGCACTTGCGGTCGTAGCGACTGCGTGCAACACAAACGAGGGTAACACCACAACCGAGGTTGGCAAAATCGCCATCGTAGCGGCAACCCGCAGCGAGGTGGCGGCTTTGGAGGAGGGACGCTTCACTCTCGATAATGTTCCGACAGCCGAGGAGTTGAAGGTGGAGATTGTCGGCAACGGCACAACCCAGAGCTGGGCAACCCTCGCAGAGTTCAATGCCGCAGTATCGGAGGGATTGACATTTACCTCTGCACCATACATCGTAACCCTCTCGCACGGCGAGAAGGGGGCGGAGGGTTGGTCGAAGCCATACTTCGAGGGCTCGGCAAGCGTGGATGTACCGATGTACGGACTCACAGCCGAGGCAAATATCGAGGTGGTGCTCGCAAATTCGATTGTCGTAATCGAGACTACCGAGCAGTTCAACGGCTACTTCCCGCAATCATCGTTCAAGGTGAAGGATATAGAGTGGGTGGCAGACAAGGAGGAGATGCTCTTTATTAATGCCGGAGAGGTAAAAATTACCTGCGAGGCGGTACGCCAGACAGGCAAAACCACAACTCTCGAAAGCACTGTAACACTCAAACCGACAACCCGTCATACAGTAGTGTTTAACCTCTCTACCGCCGGCAATGCCGAGGTGAATGTAACCTTCGACGGCGAGATTGTAGAGGTTGTCGAGCAGGAGTTCGAGTTGAACGAAAACGCATAATTTTGGAGAAAAAAGAAAAACTTAAAGATATGAAACTTGTAAAATTTACAGTAGTAGCACTCTTTGCCTCACTTTTGGCAGTTGGATGCGCAGGAGAGAAGATCTCTTTTGGCGATGATGGTAATAACGCCACTTCAAACAAAGGATTACTCTCGATTTCTGAACTTGTAATCGATTGCCGTATTGACGAGAGTCAACCTGATGCAGGTGTCAATCCATCAACTCGTGCAACTCGCTCTTCGGTAGATGTGAACAACTTCGACTGCTCGATTATCAACGAGAACAACGAGGTTGTAATGTCGTTCAAGTATGCTGACCGCCCAACCGAGGCGGTAGAGTTCGCAACCGGCGACTACATCTTCAAAATTCAGTCGGGCGATGTTCCGGGTGCAGCTTGGGAGAGTCCGGTATATGGCACAAGCAAGGCGTTCAAGATTGTGCGTAACGAAACAACTACCATCTCGGAGGTTGTCTGCTCGTTGATGCAGATTAAGGTAACAATAACCTACTCGCCAGACCTCTTGGAGCGTCTTGGTTCTAAGACTATCACAACCGTTGTGGTAGGCGAGAATAGTTTGGAGTTCCCGCTCACCGAGAGTCGTGCAGGATACTTCCTCGCTCCGCAGGTTAGCAACACCGTAGAGTTCCGCATCAGCGGTACATACGCAGCTGACAAGGTGAACTTCAAGCCTGTGGAGATGAACAAGAAGGTGCGCAATGTGACTGCGGGACAGCACAGCAAGGTTCACTTCTATATCGAGCACGCAACCGAGGGTAACATTCAGGTGGGCGTAACAATTCGTGATTGGGTTACCGATGAGGCTATTCCTTGCAATGTTGCAGATGTTGTAACCGAAGAGGAGTGGACCGAGAGTGGTAACGAGGGTGGCGAGAGCACCGTCGAAGATCCAAATATCGTATGGGATGGCCACGACATCTCGAAGCGTGAGCAGATTGTTGCCGGCTTGTCGGTAGATTTGTTGATTACCGCATCGAAGGGTATCAAGGAGTTGACTTGCGAGATTGACTCGGCATCGCTCACCCCTGCAGAGTTGGCAGGAACAGGTCTTTGTAATTTGCTCAACCTCTGCTACCCTGCACTCTCGTACGACACTCGTAACCCGGAGGCCTTTATCGATGTCGAAGGTCCTCTCCGTGGCTTGGGCTTCGCTGTGGCCGAAGAGGTTTTGAATCAGACCTTCGTAAAGCTTTCGATCACGCAGTTTATGGGTGTACTTCAAGCTGTAAGTGGTAGCGATTTGAAGCTCCATAACTTCGTGCTCACTGTTACCGACAACGAGGGCAACACTACCGTTAAGACTTTGATGCTTCAAACCGGAAAATAATAGACGATGAAACGACTACTTAATATATTAATATGTGCGTGTGCATTGGCTGCGTCATCGTGTATTGTCGATGGCAAGGTCAATGAGGGTGGCAACACCCCTTCGGGCGAGAAGGGAGCGTTGATACTCAATGTCGCAACTCGTACAACCGAGAGCGGCACACAGCGTGATTATATCCTCTCGATATATGAGAATAAGGGCGGTAAGACCACCTTGGTGCGCAAATACGACTCTTTGCGTGAGGATATGCAGAAGCCGGAGTATATTTGGCTTTTGGAGGGTAACTACACTGCAAAGGTGGAGAGCGGCACAGCCGTATCAGCCACTTTTAACGAGGAGGAGAACTACTTCTATGGCGATAAATCGTTCGATATTGTAGCGGGAACAACCACACAGGTAGATGTTGTGGCTGTGATGCAGAATGTACCTGTTGAGGTGGTTTTTGATCAGACCATTATTGATGGCTTTCAGGATGGCTACAATGTGGAGGTATCGGCAAGTAGCAGCGTAAAACTCGCCTACACCGAGAGTAAAACGGGCTACTTCATTATGCCCGAGGGTGTAACAACTCTTTCGTGGAACTTTGTCGGCACATTTGTCTACGAGGACGGCGAGCAGGTGCCGGTAAATAAGAGCGGCACACTCGAAAATGTTGCACCGAAGAAGGGATATAAACTCTCGTTCAAGTTCTCGAAGGATGCAGTAGGCCTCTTTGGCGGTGTCGTAGTGGAGGTTGATGAGAGTGTAGATGAGCGAGATGACCATCTCTCGTTTAACCCGAATCCCGAGTTGAAGGGCGACGGCTTTGATGCATCAGCGCCTTATAACTATGCGGGTGGCGAGCGCAACTATATAGCAACCTCGTTGGAGCCACTCAGTGGAGTTGTTATCACTGTCGACAACAAGACTTTTGACCCGGTAAGTAGCACTGTGGCGGGAGTTACACTTGTGGGTTTGAATACTACACAACTCTACATTACCTTATCGGAGGAGTTTTTCAACACACTTCCTGGCGGTGCACAAAATATCAATATGTGGCTGACCGATGTTAGTGGTGGAGAGGTGCGCAAGTCTTTGCCTTACAACTTGCAGGGTGCGAATGCCTATAACAGCGATAATACCAACCTTTGGAGTGGCACATCGCAGCTCTCGGCAACAGTCTTTGGTGCGCCTGCAAATGTGGAGATAAGTGTGCGTGAGGGCAATGGCGAGTGGAAGAGTTTTGTTGCCACATCTTCGGGCGCAAATACCTACTCAGCACTTGTTGGTGGTGTAGGAGTAGACCGCACTTACGAGTATAAGCTTTCAATTGGTGGTAAAATTATTGGAACAACTCACTCGTTCGCTACCGAATCAGGCAAGCAGATTCCAAATGGAGGTTTGGATGATTGGTGTACAGGTTCGGATGGCGCACTTGTACCATACCACCAGAGCATCAACTCGTTCTGGTGTACCGGTAACCACGGTACGGCAATGTTGAGCAAGAATATCACCTTGAACAGCACCGATGTTCGCCCCGGTTCTGCGGGCAAGTACTCGGCATCGTTGGATTCGGAGTATATTGCAAATATGAAATTTGCCGCAGGAAATATATATATAGGCTCGTGGGGAGGAATGGTTCCTGGTAGTACCAATGCTATCGTCTATTTTGGTCAGCCATTTGAGTACAACGCCAAGCCAAAGGCTATCCGCTTTTGGGCAAAGTGGAACTGCGGTACTATCGACAAGACGGGCAAAGGTGTAGGTAAGTCGGGTGATCCCGACCTCTGTAAAATCTTCTGCTGTATGGCAACCGATCGACATATGGTACATAGTGGTGAAGCAGATAAAACAACCTTCTCGCCAAGCGATGCCAATATCAAGTCGGGCGATGCTCGCTATAATATAGTGCTCTACTCGGCATATATGGAGACCACTCAGTCGCAGAACGAGTGGAAGCAGGTGGAGATTCCGTTCACTTTCTACGGCACAGATCCCAACCAAGTACCGTCGCACATTATCTTGACATTTACCTGTTCGGGATATGGCGACTTCTTCGACGGCTCAACCTCGTCGTGGATGTATGTCGACGATATCGAACTCGTTTACTAATAGACACAAATAATAACCCAGATGAATAGATTTTTAAGAATCATTACGATGCTGCTCTTTGCACTGCCCTGCGTGGTAGTTGCAAGGGGGCAGGTCGCAACTCCTGCGGGGAAGGGTGATACGGTGTCGGTGGTTAAGGCCACGACCGCTATCAACCACTCGCTTCGCCGCCAAAATCGTGGTATTGCGAATATCCGCACAGAGTTTGTACCGAAAGGTCAGTGGGTATTCGGAGGTACAGTCTCCTATTCAACCCACACAAACAACAACTATTCGTTCCTCATCATCGAGGATATTCAGTCGAACGGCTACCAATTCAAGATTACCCCTTTGGTGGGTTATGCTTACTCTCGCAACTCGTTGGTGGGAGTGCGATTTGGCTACTCACGAGGTTTGACAGAGTTGGATAACGCATCGCTCTCGATTACCTCGCTCGACAACTCGTTCTTCTACTCGTTGAAGCACTCCTACAATGTCGAGGCGTTGTGGCGTAAGTATATCCCGCTGGGCAAGAACAATAAGCGCTTTGCAATCTTTGCAGAGGTGGGCTTGGCAATGGGTGGCTCGCAGTCGAAGTTGGCTTCGGGCCCAAGTAATGCCCTCAGTGGAACATACGCAACAAGCTTTGATGTGGCACTCGGCGTAAACCCGGGTATCTCGGCCTTCTTGACCAATAATATGGCTATCGAGGTCAATATCGGTGTGCTTGGTTTCAACTACTCGAACACCCGTCAGGTGAGCAATCAGGTAGTTGCGGGCTCTACAACTTCGTCGCAAATGAACTTTAAAGTAAACATCTTCTCCATTGGATTAGGTGCATCGTTTTACCTCTAAACCCGAGCAGATATGAAGAAGATATTTATGATATTGACAGCGCTCCTTGTGGTGAGCGTATCGCAGGTGGCAGAAGCACAGAGTATTCTCCTCGGTCTTCAACGAGATACCACCAAGATAAACAGAACCAAGGGCGGAATAATTCAGATAAATCGTGTAAATCGTGAGATTGACAAGAATGTATTCGCTTACAAGAACGAGTGGATTTGCGGTGTTACAGCCTCGTATGGCACACTCTCGTCTGACGACAGCGAGATTGCTATGGTTGTCGAGAACCTCAAATTTGGCGGCTCGGTAGTGTCTGTTAAGCCGTATGTCGGCTACCTCTACCGTGATAACTTTGCTATTGGTGCTCGCTTTGGCTACACCCATATGGCCGCTCACTTTGATAATGCGGATATTAACCTCGGCAACTTCATCAACGGCATAGAGTTCTCGACTGATGGAATCGGAGTCGGCTATTTGAGCAACTCCTACTCATTCTCGGTGTTCCATCGTGCCTATGTGCCACTCGACAGACGAGGTCGCTTCGGCGTCTTTGGCGAGTTGGAGTTGGAGGGCTCGTATGGTCGCTCGAAGTTCGACTTTATGTTCAACAACGAGTGGAACACCTCTATTTCGGACAACTACAAGGTGAAGTTCAACTTCAATCCGGGTGTTGCAGCCTACATTTTTCCGAATGTCTGCGCTACGGTGTCGTTTGGCTTGGGAGGCTTGCAGTATACCCACATCAAGCAGTTCGACGGCCAGATGCAGACAACGGGTACTCGTAACCACTCGAAATTGCTATTCCGCCTTAACCTCGCCGAGATTAACATTGGTGTAACGGTGCATTTGTGGAGTAAGAAAAACGAACAAAAATTGAGATTGCAGTAATGAACAGAAGAATTATCATAACACTCTTTGCGGCTGTGGCACTCGCTTCGTGTATCAAGAACGATTTGCCAAAGCCTGTGGTTGACCTCTATATTGCATCACTCGATGTTGAGGGTACAGCCGGCGATATTATTCTCGACCGTGCGACCTATACCGCAACTATTCCTCTCGCTGAGGAGACCAATATCGAGGCGGTGAAATTCAACTCCATCTCTTTTGGTGCGGATGTAGTTACCAATGTAAGTTACGAGGCCGACAATTCGCAGATTGTCGTGTCGAAGGACTTGAACAACCGCATTGTAAATATGTCGGAGCCGGAGTATATCACACTCTCTTACTTCCAGACCTACGAGTGGAAAATTGTGGCTACACAGACCATCAATCGCATTTGGCGTGTGGATGGCCAGATTGGTGCTACCGAGTGGGATTTGGATGGCCATCGTGCCATTGTTAAGCGTCGTGACGACTATCCTATCGACAAGGTTGTAACCTCCGAGGTTCGTTTTGGCCCACGCCCGACCTACAACTACTTGGAGCTGGCCGATATGCCAACCAACTTTGACAACGCCGAGAATTCCCGTACAATCACCGTAACGGCACACAATCGTTCGACTATTTGGGAGTTGGTGGTGGTGCCTACCGAGGCTTCGCTCACCTTCTCGTATGTCGCTTCGGGTGCAAATGTTGCGTGGATTAAGGCTATCGACATTGAGGGTTCGAAGATTGAGTTTGTCTATCGCAAGCGTGGCGAAAGCGAGTGGACAAAGGTTAAGGATGAGTGGTACGCAACTGATGCATCGAACCCATACAATCGCTATGAGCAGGGCTTTGTTAAGGCTGTAATTCGTGGTTTGGAGCCAAATACTGAGTATGAGATTTCGGGCTATACCGACGGTAAGTTGTCGGAGGAGGAGCCGAAGTTGGTTGTAACATCGTTGCTCTATCACATCCCGAACAGCAATTTGGAGGAGTGGAGCAAGTTTACCAACGATCAAAACCTCTTGCCTACGGGTGCAGAGGGTCCTTGTTGGTATCCATTCTCGTCGGTATCGGAGATGTTCTGGGCAACAGGTAACCCTGGTGGCACATCGCTCGGCGAGAAGTACAACCTCACATATCCGGTCTATAAGAGCGCAAATTCGGATAATGTATCGCCTGAGTCGAATGGCGAGGTGAGTGCATTTATGGGCTCGCAGAATGTCTTGAATATGAAATTTGCTGCCGGTAACCTATTTGTAGGTCGCTACGGTGAGACTCTCGGAACAAATGCTACGGTCTACTTCGGTCGCCCAATCACACAGGATGTAAAGCCTGTGGCTCTACGATTTAAGACCAAGTATAAGCGAGGTGGTATTAACTTTATTAACAGCTCAGCTGCATCGAATGGTACGGAGTACCATATTGGTAGCAAGCAGATTAGAGTTGTCGGCGGTCAGCCTGACCTTGCAAAGGTCTTTATCTGCCTTACCGATTGGTCTGCACCGCACTGCGTGAATAGCGCCGACGAGAAGTCGTTCTTCGACCCTCGTGTTGCAAACGGCATTTGTGGCTTGGGTTACTTCGATAGCGACAACAATCCGGAGTTGGTTGCTGATAATACCGAGGTATGGCATACCATAACTATTCCTATTGAGTATAGCAACCCTGAGGTTGTGCCAACCCACTTGGTTTTGACCTTCACCTGCTCGGGTTATGGCGACTACTTTACGGGTAGTAGCGAGTCGTGGATGTATATCGATGATGTAGAGTTGTTGTACGACCTCGATGAGAATAATCTTCCGAAATAAAATTTAGACGAAAGACTAAAGGCGAGAGATGAAAGTTTCTCGTCTTTTTTTTATATCTTTGTACAAAAGATTAAGGCTATGAAACCAGTTATTAAAAGAGTGATTGCTTTCGTTACTTTGGTGGTAGCGGCATACCTTATTGGTTATGGAATTGGAAAAATGATTGGAGATATGAAGTATATTGAGTACCCAGAAACAGTGCGTGAAGATGTTGTAGACAACTATCACGGAGTAGAGATTGCCGACCCTTATCGTTGGCTCGAAGACGATATGTCGGAGCGCACCGCCGAGTGGGTGAAGGCGCAGAACGAAGTAACCTTTGGTTATCTCAACTCGCTCCCGCAGCGAGAGGCTATCCGCAACCGATTGACCGAGTTGTGGAACTACCCTTCGCAGAGCGCCCCTGCAAAGCGTGGCGAGTGGTACTACATCTCTCGCAACAGCGGCTTGCAAAACCAGAGCGTACTCTACCGCAAGCGTAACCTCTCGGATAAGGAGGAGGAGATATTCTTCGACCCGAACACCCTTTCGGAGGATGGAACGGTGGCGTTGCACGCAGGCTCATTCACAAAGGATGGCAAATACTTCGCCTATGCACTTGCTTCGGCAGGCTCGGATTGGGTGGAGATTAAGGTTTTGGATACCGAAACAAAGCAACCCCTTGCCGACCACATCAAATGGGTTAAGTTCTCGGGTGCTTCGTGGACTCGTGATGGGCGAGGCTTCTATTACAGCGCCTACGATGCTCCGAAGGAGGGCGAGGCGGTATATTCGGCACAAAACACCAATCAGAAGGTATATTTCCACCGTCTTGGCACTTCGCAGGCGGAGGATAAACTCATCTTCGAGGATAAGAAGAACCCGCTTCACTACCACCACGGGGGCGAGAGGGAGGATGGCAAGTGGCAGTTTATCACCTCGTCGGCAGGTACTTCTGGTACACAACTGCTCTATAAGCGCACTTCGGAACGCAAGTGGCGCACACTCTATAAGGGCTTCGACTACGACTATATGGTGCTTGATTGCTACGAGGATGAGGTTATGGTGATGACAAACGAGAATGCACCTAACTATCGCCTTGTGGGCATAAATCTCCTTACGGGCGAGAAGTTCGACATCATTCCTGAGGGCGAGTCGCTGCTCGAAGCGGTAGGTATGGCAGGCAAATACCTCTTTGCGGAGTACCTTATCGATGCGCAGAACAAAATTTTCCAATACGACCGCAAGGGCAACCTTGTGCGTGAGGTCGAGTTGCCGATTATAGGCTCGGTAGGCGGTTTCGATGGCGAAAGAGAGGATAAGGAGGTCTATTATGCTGTGGCAAACTACACCTCGCCAAGCACCATCTATCGCTACGATATCGAGAGTGGTAAGAGCGAGTTGTATCACCGCTCGGAGGTTAAGTTTGACTGCGAGAACTACGAAACAAAGCAACTCTTCTTCGAGAGTAAGGATGGTACTCGTGTACCGATGTTCGTGTCGCACCGAAAGGGCTTAAAACTCAACGGTAAAAACCCTTGCTACCTCTACGGATATGGAGGTTTCCAAATCAACCTTACCCCTTCGTTCTCGACTACGGCAGCGATGTTTATGGAGCAGGGCGGAGTCTATTGCGTCGTGAACTTGCGTGGTGGCTCGGAGTATGGCGAGGAGTGGCACAAAGGCGGTATGTTGGAGAACAAACAGAATGTCTTCGACGACTTTATCTCGGCTGCCGAGTATCTTATCAAGGAGGGCTATACATCGAGCGAGAAGTTGGCTATTGCGGGCGGCTCGAATGGCGGTTTGCTGGTGGGTGCCTGTATGACTCAACGCCCTGAGTTGTATGCTGTTGCACTACCTGCTGTGGGTGTGTTGGATATGTTGCGCTACCACCTCTTCACAATCGGTCATGGCTGGGTTGTGGAGTATGGCTCTTCGGCAAATAAGGAGCAGTTCGACTACCTTATCAAGTACTCGCCTCTGCACAACTTGCGTGAGGGCGTGGAGTACCCTGCAACGCTCGTAACTACGGGCGACCACGACGATAGAGTCGTGCCGGCACACTCGTTCAAGTTTGCGGCGGAGTTGCAGCACTGCCACAAGGGCGATAACCCTGTGCTCATCCGCATCGATACCAACGCAGGTCATGGTGCAGGCAAGCCGACCTCGAAGCGCATCGAGGAGATTGCCGACACCTTTGCGTTTATATTTGAGAATACCGACACAAAGTACAAGAGATAGTTTATGGAGGAGTTGGGACAGCGCAGTCGCAAGGTATTTGACTACCTCGATGCTCACGAGATAAAATACGAGGCATATACGCACCCTGCGTCGCCTACAATCGAGATTGCCAAGCAGTATTGGCACGATGACGGCTCGGTGCATTGCAAAAACCTCTTTTTCCGCAACCACAAGGGCAATCGCCACTACTTGGTATGCTTCGACTGCGACCAAGATATGGCTATCCACGACCTCGAAAAGCGTCTGCATCAGGGTAAGTTGAGCTTCGCCTCGCCCGAGCGTATGGAGCGATACTTGGGATTAGAGCCAGGCTCGGTGTCGCCATTTGGCCTAATCAATGATGAGGAGAGCCACACGCATCTCTTTCTCGACCACAACCTCAAAAATGCGTCGAGTTTGAGTTTTCACCCCAACGACAGTCGTGGCACGGTGGTAATCTCGAAGTCGGAGTTTCTGCGCTACCTCGAAGCAGTCGGCAACTCGTGGGAGTTTGTGGAGCTGTATTAGGGGTTGTTAGAGTCGTTAGCGGTTATTAGGGAAAGTAGAGAGATTAGGGAGTTTAGGGATTGTGTTCAGTCCTTAAACTCCCTATTCGCATAAATAACCTTCTGCCAAAATCTATTTCACTTTATCTCTTAATAGTTCGTAAATTGCTGTTGCTTTACGAGATATATTTACAAACACTTTTATAAAGCAAAACATGAAAAAAGCTACTGCAATTATTATTCCGCAGGTAAGGAATAGGGTTATATAACCTGCTTTGCTCATACCAAACCAAGAATCCCCAATTGAAACACTTGCAAAGAAGAAAACAGCAACACCAATTAACGAGAGAATTAGTTCGATTTTTGCAATTGCCATAATGAAATTCTCTCCATTATCTTCATTAGGTTTGTTACCAACCTCTTGATGTGCTTCTTGCTGATATGATACAGACTTCTTACATCTTTCACATAAATCAGAGTTCGGATCAAATACCAACTGTCCACAATTTTTACAATACTTACAATACTGCGTCATAATACCTTATATTTTAAGTTAAACAAAAACAGCGTGCACCATACCTTACACGCTATCAAGGACTACGACATCCCATTGTCTTTGCAAGGCAGGTACACGCATAGTGATACCTTGCCCAACAAGACAATTTATAGACCAGCCCATTGTATCAAGTGTCGTAGTTCGATAGCGATTAGGCGAATATGTATTACAAAGATAGACATTTTTCGATAAACCATACCAAAAATCGAAAAATAAATATCCGTCATTGTCGGCAGAAAATAAATAACATTCGCTCCCGATGGTCGCTGAATGGCAACGAATGACATTGAATGACAATTTTGATAACAGCTATTTGTCATTAAGCAGTCGCAGACTGCGCTGCCATTAAATGCCATTCTATGTCATTAAGGGCGTAGCCCGAATGCCATAATCCCCTCAAAATTTTTAATTTTTAATTTTTAATTTTTAATTTTGCACCCAGAAGAACAGCTAATGGCCAATGGCTAATAGCAAATGGATATAGATATTTTCCGCTGAAAGCGGACTAAGCCCACGCCTGAGGCGGGGGTTTGGGGGTGGGTCAGATTTGTAAACGCAGGGGAACCCTGCGAGTAAAAGAGATTCATCAGAGCAGAAAGTTTGAGAGTATAACACAACTATTATTATATGAAAGTTTACAAATTTGGAGGCGCATCGGTGCGTCACGCCGAGGGTGTTCGCAACCTCTTGAACATTGTTAGCGATGAGAAGGAGTTGTTCATCATAGTTTCGGCTATGGGTAAGACAACCAATGCTTTGGAGGAGGTTTTCGACGCTATGCGCAAGGGCGACACCGCCTTCTGCGAGAGCAAAATTGCCGAAGTTAAAGCATATCACTATACCATCATTTCTGACCTGTTTGGCTCGGCAGAGTATCGTATCGAGGAGGTTGATGCCTTGTTCGAGGCGTTGCGCAAGGCCGTAACTACCAACAAGTTCGAGCGCAGTCGTGCCGAGGAGTGGTACGACCATATCGTAGCCTACGGAGAGTTGGTTTCGACAACTATCATATCGGCATTCCTCAACAAGGAGGGTATCAAAAATTCGTGGATTGATATGCGCAAATGTTTCCTCACACAGGCTCGCCACAAGGATGCAAATGTGTTGATTGAGGAGTCAAAGACTCCGCTTCGCCGTGCTTGCGCAGGTGCAGAGAGTCGCATTTTCGTAGGTCAGGGCTTTATCGGCTCGGCACCCGACGGAACAACCACAACACTCGGTCGTGAAGGCTCGGACTACTCGGCAGCCGTTGTGGCCAATATCCTCAACGCAGAGTCGATGACCGTGTGGAAGGATGTGGACGGTATCCTCAATGCCGATCCTAAAATCTTCCCTGATGCGGTGAAGATAGACCACCTTAACTATGTTGATACCATCGAGTTGGCATATAGCGGTGCGCAGATTATCCACCCTAAGACCATCAAGCCGTTGCAGAACAAGAACATTCCTCTCTATGTGAAGCCTTTTGGCAACAAGCACGCAGCAGGAACAGAGATTAACGGCACGGCAGATACCATCTCGACTCCAATCATCATCTTGAAGCGTAACCAGAGTTTCCTTCGACTCCGTTCACGAGATTTGTCATTCGTGTTGGAGGAGAAGTTCCCTATCATCTTTGCGACTTTGGAGCGTTTCCGCATCAAGACCAACCTTATCCACAACACCGCCGTAGAACTCGGCCTCTGCGTGGAGGCAAGTTGGCACTTGGAGGAGGTTGCTACCGCCTTGCAGGAGGAGGGTTTCAATGCCGAGATTATCTCAAAGGTGGAGCTTTTGACCATTCGACACTACAACAATGAGTTGCTCAACAAGTATGTAGAGTGCGATGATTTCATCATCAGCCAGCTCACACCCGATACGGTGCGCTATGTGAAACCGCTCTAAAACACAACTCCGGCGAGTTGTATAGATAGAAAAAAGGTTGCCCGATGAAGGCAACCTTTTCTTATGTGCTGTATCGAGTTTACAGGCTCTTATTCACGATGCCAAATGGCTGAATTTCGAACTCCACGCTGCTCTTTGGAGTGGTGAGTTTTACGGCACTCTTGGTGCCGGTGCGCTCGTTGAGTCGAACACTCAACTTACCCTCCTTGACCTCGGCAGATGTAACCTCCACATTCTCGGCTGACGACTCTATAAGCGACATTCTTGGAGCCATAGCGTTACACTTTGTAACCTTTGCCTCTGGTACGCACTCACGAATATAGAGAGGTGCAGCCGCCTTGCGAGCCTCGCCAAAGGCGTTGTTCTTCTGCCAAGTACCCTTGTAGCAGTCGAATACTACGGTGTGGTTGTATGTGCCGTGGAATGGTTCGAGATACCACGCAGGCTCCTGCTTAACATTCACAGGTGTTACGAATGTAATCTTCACATCACGGATAGGTCCCGATACGGTCGAAGCACCGAGGTAGAGTGTCATCTCGCCCTTGTCGGCATCTACCGAGAAGCCCTGCTCGCCGGTGCAAGG
Source organism: Alistipes sp. (assembly GCA_045654385.1). Classification (GTDB taxonomy): domain Bacteria; phylum Bacteroidota; class Bacteroidia; order Bacteroidales; family Rikenellaceae; genus Alistipes. The sequence goes on along the minus strand of JAZONG010000084.1, from coordinate 13,253 downwards.
TGTAACTACGAGTCCGCCGTCGTTGCTCTCCAAGGCGCACATACTCAGCAGGCAGAAGTGTCCTATGCCGCTCTTGGTATACTCGCTCATACCGAATGGGATGTCGAATACGGTCTTACAAGGCTTGCCCGTGTTGATAAGCAGGTCAAGACCCTGCGGGTCGAATGAACGAGCTTTGCCACCCAAACGGCGAATAACTATTGGGTGAGGTGCTGTGAATGAGATGTCGCAGCGAACTCGACCACCCTCGATTGTGAAGTGCTGTTGCATATGTACCAACCAATCAATCTGACGGTCGATAACGAGTTCTGTGCCACATACCTTGGTGCGTGTTGCGCCATACTGCTTTGCAGGGCGCCACTCGCCATCGCCTCGGCCATCTTTCATCTCTGCCAATGCCTTAATCTGGAATGGTGCAAGGCTCAACTCTGTGGTGCGACCACCGTCGTTGATTACAACCTTATCCTCCGAAGCCGAAACCGAGATGTCGCCCAATGAGATGGTGTTGCCCTCTCGCCACTCCTTAACCGATGCCTTTTCGATGCGCTTTGCGCCGAAAATCGCATAACCATACTCCGGCATATCGGCCTCGAACTCAATCGAATAACCCTCGGCTGTGCGAGTGCAACGGCTGTTGAGAGCCTTGCCCGAAGTGTAGTCGTAGATGGTGTATGGTCGGTCGGTTGTGAGGGTTACACTCTTAGTTCCGCCCTGCTCCATCGAGAGTGCCATAAAGTATTTGTCGTAGCCCTTCAAATTTACCTTCTCGGCAATTTTATCCATCGCCTCGTTGATGATGGTGTGCGACAATGCCGAGCTGTTTTTCAACGAAGTGATGCGCTCGCTGCGCTTCTCGTAGAGCGGATACCAGCCCTTCGAGTCGCTGTTTACAGCCCACAGAAGAAGGTGCTCGGCACGAGAGAGTGTAGTTACTTTGCCATCACGAGCGAGGTACTTAGGCTCTACATTCGGGTAGAGGTCGGCACGCTCTATATTCCAAGCCAACGGATCGCAAATTGTGGTGAGGTCGCTCTGTGAGATCTCCTTATCGGTGCGCCAGCCCTTCAAGTGCTGCAACAACGCATCGACGATATTAGCCACACGGAAATCGGACATAGCCTTGTTTGTGTAGTCCTGAACGATAATGTCGAGAGGATCGGCAGTCCAGCGTGAGTAGGTTCCGTGAGCGAGGTCGTTGGCCTTTGCCGAGTGGTCAATATATTTCTCCTCGTCAATACCAAACATATTGATATACTCCTTTACCGTAATCCACACAACCTCAATATCCGGGTTAGTGGCGTTGAACTCTGCAACTTGTGCATAGGTGCGGCTGAATTTCTGCGGAATTTCGTAATCCTCTTCGATGACGATAAGGCTGTTTGCAGGGGCAATAACCACCTTTTCGAGAGGCTTTCTCTGGGTGATAGGAACACAAATCGAAGAGCTTCCGTCCATTCCGGTCAAGCGAAATGGTCGCCACGAGTTGTCGTTGGTGATAACGGGAGTCCACGACACATTCGACTTGTTCAAAATCCAAGGCAACTGCGGGTGGTAAGCACGCTCTTGGAGGTAGAAACCGTCGGTGTAGTTGCCACCGATGAAATCCTCAACCAAACGAGTACCCAAAAGTGCACAGCGATAGTTTGTTTCGCCATCCATATTTACATTTACAGGCTCGGAGTAGAATGTGCCCGTAAAGTTCAACTGTCCACGCTTGTGAATCTTCATTGCGTGGTCGAGAACGTGGGGTGCAGCCTGCATCAACGAACCGAGAGTCTGTCCCGAGAACTGTAACTGTCCCTTAAAATCGGGATGCTCGTCCATAAAGGTGAGCAGATTGTCGTAGATAACGGGGAAATCACGCCACAAAGTGGTACGGACATAGCGGTCGTAGTTCATATTGCCGTGCAATATGTAACTCATATAGACCTTGCGCTTTGCGGGTGCTTCGGCAGTTTGTGCCGACACTGTGCCAAAGAGAACAAGCAGTGCGAGGGTAAAAATTGTAAATCTGTTTTTCATCTTATTGTTGTGTTATTTTTGAGATTGTTAAATCGATATATCGCTGAATATCCTGCTTCAACCGCTTGTAGAGTGGCGAGGAGGTGTAGTTGTCGTTATCGAGCAACACATCACGAATTGAGCGCAAAGTGTTGGAGTAGTTGCTCATCTCGTTTTTGAGCGCTATACCCTCCTTCGAGGAGCAGATAATCTTCGATAGCGAGATCTGTCGCAACTTCTCGCATACCCCTTCCAACACCACCATCACCACATTATCCATAAGTGTGTGGCCGTGCATAAAGTGGTAGGTTAATTCGGGCTCTACGCCCTTCTCTCGCAGTCGCTCGGCAAAGGCCGGAATGGCAGCAGCCATATCGGGATGCGCCTCTTCGAGCGATGCTACACGCCTTGCAACATTGCGCTCCAACCAAGCGATTGTATTTGCGCCATTTTGCTCGATATCGAGGTAACCGATGCGTGCCGCAGCCTTGAAATCTGCCAATGGCAGAACATTCTCAGTCTTGCGTGAGGCGGAGTAGGCATACCACAAAAATAACGGATAAATCGTGCGGGAGTATCCTGCCATAAACTGCTCAAAATCAAAGATGTAAGAGTCGTTTTTAACCGCTTTTACACAGACATTGTGAAGTGATGGAGCGTAGCACAAATAGTTCTCGGTGGCGTAGGTATAGGTGTGAAACATATAGGGCGATTCTACGATTTTTCGAGCCTCTTCACTCTCGTCATCGAAGAGGTAGTCGAAGTCGGAATCCATACAGAGTAAAAGTTCCTCGTTTGCCTCGTTAGCCATCGATAGCAAGACCTTCTTTCCTTTGGGCAAATCCTTGCGTGTCGGTACCGATATTTCGAATCGGAGATAGGGGTTTGTGAAGTGGTCGAAGATGCCTCGCCAGAAGGCCACATCTTCGTAACCTTCAACAAATACACGCACCAACTTTTTGCCGTCGTTCACGGGCAACTGATCGGGCAGATTGAGCAGATCAACCTTGTTTTGTGCCAAAGCCCGGTTGCGCATCTTTTCGATTATCGCATCCTGTTTGCGCTCCCTATGTTCTCTGCGAGTTGCCACCTGTTTTGTGATATTTGCGAACAAATATACAAAAAAAGACCGACAAACCAAAATAATTGCTATTTTTGCATCGTTAATTGGCTTATTGTAAATTTATGGCAGACTGGAAAGAGCGACTTGGAATGGTCTATTCTACAAATCCCGACTTCTCCTACGACTATGGCGAGGAGCAGGAGGCTGAAACTCTTGCACCCGAAAAGCAGAATTTGCGAGTATGGCGTGATACAAAAGGTCGTGCCGGAAAGGTGGCAACCGTAGTGAAGGGCTTTGTAGGCTCGGCTGACGATTTGGAGGAGCTTGGTCGCACTCTCAAACGAGGTTGCGGTGTTGGTGGCTCGGTCAAGGAGGGTGAGATTATCATTCAGGGCGACCATCGTGATCGTGTTACGGCTCTGCTTGTTCAGAAGGGTTATTCGAGAACCAAGAAGGTCTAAATGAGAGCATTTGTCAGACATATAGTTTTGGCAGTGGTTACACTTGTGGCAACGCATACAGCCTCGGCGCAATACTACTCGTGGGGTGCCGATCCCTCCTATATGCATTGGCGTGAACTCAAAGGCGACAAGATAAATGTTATCTATCCCGATACGGCTCGCACTTTGGGCTATAAGATGATGCACTATGCTCGTGCCGTACAACCCGACATCGACTTTGGCTTCCGCCACGGCCCGATGAAGATTCCGTTTGTCATCCACCCCGAGAACTTCTCGTCGAATGGTATGGTTATGTGGCTGCCAAAGCGTGTGGAGATTCTATCCTCTCCTGCGGTGAGTGGCTACTCGATGCCGTGGTTGAAGCAACTTGCTGCACACGAGTATCGCCACGCTGTTCAGTACAACAATATCAACCGAGGCTTTGTCCGCTTTTTCAGTTATATCCTCGGTCAGCAGAGTTCGACTATCGGCTTGTTGTTTATGCCGTTGTGGGGCTTGGAGGGTGATGCAACCCTCTCCGAAACTCAGATGTCCTCGTTTGGTCGTGCTCTGCAACCATCCTTTACGATGCACTACCGAGCGATGGGAAATATCTCCCAGGAGCGAGGTGTGAATAAGTGGTTCTGCGGCTCATATCGAGAGTATATTCCGGACCACTATCAACTCGGCTATCAGATTACTGCCTACGCCAATACCAAGTACAACGAGAATATCTGGGATAAGATAGTGCGTTACTCGGTGCGTAACCCTTATGTGTTGGCGACGACCTATGTCGGTATGCGAAAGTTCTACGCCACTTCGACAACAAAACTCTTTCGAGAGACCTTTGCCGATTTGAGCGCACATTGGAGCTCGTTGCCATACCAACCGAATAGTTCGACACAACTCTCTGCCGAGCGCAAAAAGGGCTATACGCAGTACCGCCATCCGCAATATATCGACGAGACGCAGATTTTGTCGGTGCGAGAGACTCTCGACCACCCAAGTGCCTTTGTCTATACCGATAAACATACCCGCCGAGACAGACATCTCGCCTATACGGGAGTTGTTTCGACTCGCCCAAGCGAGGTGGTCAATGGGCGTGTGTGGTGGACGGAGTATCGTCGCAGCCTGCTCTTTGCCGAGCGCATAAACTCCAAGTTGTGCTATATGGATTTGGAGAGAGGCCGCACAAGAACTGTGCATCGCAGAGATAAGGCCCTCTATGCAACACCAATAAGCGAGTATGAGTTGGCTTGGGTGGAGTATGCGCCGAGTGGAGAATATAGCATTGTGCGAGGAAATCCTACTCTGCGTCACAATGCGGAGTATCTCCGTGTTTCGGTACCGCAGGGTATTGAGATTCACGGATTGGCTTACGACAACTACACCAAAGCGCTCTACTTCCTCGCCACCGACGACAGCGGTATGTGGCTCGGTCGTGTGGGCAAAAATCGTGAAATTGAACATCTAACCAAAGGAGCATACATAACTTTAAGCGACCTTCGTGCCAAGGATGGAGTGCTCTACTTCGGCTCAATTCAGTCGGGTAAAGATGAGGTACACTGCTACGACCTTCGCACCTCGACCGAGTATCAGATTTCGGCTTCGACCTACGGCTCATTCTCTCCAATGCCTGCCGAGCAGGGGGTGGTGATGACCACCTACGACCGCTATGGCTACCATATTGCCGAGCAGAAGGTTGTGCGAGATACCTTGCCAAAGGTGGCCTACTCGCCACTGCCTCGCAATGTGGTAAATCCGCAGCGCAAGAATTGGGGCTTGATAAATCTCGATACGGTGCGCTTTGAGGGTGTCGAGCCGATGATGCAGAAGGCGGAGCAGAGCAAACGCCCTCTGCGTGACAGACGCTATTCGGGACCTGCCCACCTCTTCAATATCCACTCGTGGGCACCGGTGTCGTATGACCCGTTTGCGTTGAGCGAGGAGGGTGCGCTCGATTTCAACCTCGGAGCTACGATAATGTCGCAGAATATCCTTTCGACCGCCAGCGGCTACCTTACTTGGGGCTGGAACAGCCGAGAAGGACACATCTTTAAGGGGGCTTTTCGCTACTATGGTCTGGGTGTAAATTTGAGCATAACGGCAACCTACGGAGGTACACAGCAACTCTACTCGGCATACACCTATCTCTACGATCCTATCAAGAAGGGGCATGTGGCAGTTCTTCCAGGTGGCAAGGAGGAGTATGTCAGAAACCCCGTTACGGGCAAGGATGAGGTGGTTTTGAACGAGCAACCAGAGTTGGGTAGGTACTACAATGTGGGAATGATGGCATCGTTGCCACTCTACTTCCAGGCGGGCTACCACACTCGCTTTGTGCAGGTGTCGGCGGGCTACAACTACTCGAACGGTATGGTGGCAAAGCTTGATAAACTCTCGCTCAACATAAAGGAGGGCTTTGTGAGCAACCTTGCCAAGATTGGCTATAAGGAGGGTCTGCATCTGTTGCAGTTTGGTGCAGGTTTCCAAGACCAAGTGCGCCTTGCACACAAGGACTTCCTACCTCGCTGGGGACAGATTGTGTCGTTGAACTATGCATTGAACCCTGTCGATAACAATTTTAGCCATCTCGTTTCGGCATACGGTAAGTTCTACTTCCCGGGTGTGGTACGCCACCACTCGTTATCGTTGGCGGCGGCATATCAGACCTCAATAAAGGGTTTCAATCACGAGAATGCTCTGTCGAACCTCGCCTTCCATTCGGGCAGACTTGTGCCACGAGGCTTCTACACCTCGGAGATTGAGAATCGCAACTATGTGGCTACCTCAATCAACTACGCACTTCCTGTTTGGTATCCCGATATGGGCTTTGGACCGGTGATACACTTCAAGCGCTTGCGCCTGAATGTGGGATTTGACTACGCCTCGTTCGACTATAAATATCCGACACTGGACAAGGATACGGGTATCGTAACGACAAAGATTGGGCGAAGCAGACTCTTCTCCTACGGAGGAGATATTTCGGTAGATTTCACACTCTTCCGTATGCCTGATGCTGCGACAACATCATTTACACTCTCGATATATCAACCACATGGTAAGAAGAAGCCGTTTGTAACAGTGGGCTTCGGATTGCCGTTTTAACGGATAAGACTATGCAGACAAAGAGAAATACAACTCGCAAAACCTCTCCAAAGAGGGGTGCGACCAAAAAGGGAAGCAAGCGCAGACAAGTTGTGAAGTGGATGTGGGTTATAGCAATGACTCCACTTGCGATACTTGCAACAATGCTGACGCTTACGGCAGTGGGTGTGTTTGGTACAATGCCGTCGTTCGAGGAACTCGAAAACCCGAAGAGCAATCTCGCAACCGAGGTCTATGCCGACAATGGTCAGGTTATAGGCAGTTTCTTCGTGCAGAATCGTTCCTATGTGCAGTATGCCGACCTCTATCCGCAGGACTCGACACAACTTGTTACGGTGGCAGGTCGTGAGATGCCGCCTATCGCTGCGGCACTTGTCGCAACCGAGGATGCTCGTTTTTATACCCATTCGGGTATAGACCTAGTGTCGTTGGCTCGTGTGGGCGTCAAGACCATCGCTTTGCAGCGCTCATCGCAGGGTGGTGGTAGTACCATTACGCAGCAGTTGGCCAAGAACCTCTTCCCTCGTGGCAAGCGTGGCGAAAATAAAATTGTACGCACCGCAAAACTTGTTGTAGCGAAGTTTAAGGAGTGGATTACAGCGCTCAAACTCGAATACAACTACACCAAGGAGGAGATTATTGCGATGTATCTCAATACAGTGGAGTATGGCTCGAACTCATTTGGTATAAAGTCGGCGGCGGCAACCTTTTTTGGTAAGACTCCTGCCGAGCTGAACATTCAGGAGGCGGCTGTTTTGGTAGGTGTGGTGAATGCCCCAACCCGCTACTCGCCGGTGCGTAATCCCGAGAACTCGTTGCGTCGTCGCAATACCGTACTCAAACGAATTGAGGCGGCAGGAGGTATCACTCCGGCACAGTACGATTCGCTGTCGGCGTTACCTATAACCTTGAACTATCGCCCTGTGTCGCACAACTATGGCCGTGCGACCTACTTCCGTGAGATGTTGCGCCTGACGATGAATGCGCAACGCCCTAAGCGTCGTAACTACTATACCACTTGGGACTACGAGCAGGCGTGCAAGGAGTATGATGAAAATCCACTGATTGGTTGGTGCCACAAAAACCATAAGGCCGATGGCACACCTTACGATATCTACCGTGATGGCTTGAAGATATACACCACCATCAATGCCACAATGCAGGAGTATGCCGAGATATCGTTGCATAAGCAGATGCAGAATGTAATTCAGCCTACTATGGACAAGCAGTGGCGTGAAACGGGCAAACTCTTCCAAAATATCACCGAGGAGGAGGAAGAGGCTATAATCAAACGAGCAATGCGTAACTCGGACCGCTTCCGCAATATGAAGGCGGCAGGTGTGCACGAGAAGGAGATATATGCAAGCTTCAAAGAGAAGTGCCGAATGAAGGTGTTTACCTATAACGGAGAGTGCGATACGCTACTTACACCTCGTGATTCTATCATCCACCACAAGAGTATTATGCGTGCATCGTTTGTGGCAATGGAGCCACAGACGGGTTATGTCAAGGCGTATGTCGGAGGCCCTTCGTTCCAATACTTCAAGTACGATATGGCAAAGCAGGGCAAACGCCAGATTGGCTCTACTGTCAAGCCGTTTATCTACACCTTTGCAATCGACCACCTCGGTCTTACGCCTTGCACTATGGTGCCAAATCTGCCGGTAACAATCGAAACGGCTGTGGGTGCTGCGTGGTCGCCAAAGGAGTCGGGAAATGTGGAGTATAATGGCGTTTTACACCCTTTGCGCTGGGGCCTGGCTCACTCCCGCAACAACTATTCGGCGTGGGTTATGAAGCAGGCAAAACAACCGGAGGCGGTGGCTGATTTTATCCACAATATGGGTATTTTGAGTTTTATCGATCCTGTCTATGCATTGTGCGTGGGAACTTTCGAATCGAATGTGTATGAGATGGTTAGTGCCTACTCGACCTTTGCAAATGAGGGTGTCTACAACTCTCCTATTTTTGTAACTCACATCGAGGATAAGCAGGGCAACCTCATCTCTTCGTTCTCCTCATCTTCGCAGGATGCCATCAGCAAGGAGTCGGCATATACTATGCTTACGATGATGCAGAATGTTATCACCCGAGGTACAGGCCGAAGAATGGTTTGGGGCTACGATATGCAGGGTGTGGAGATTGCAGGTAAGACGGGTACAACAAACGAAAATCGTGATGCGTGGTTTATGTGTATCACCCCTAAGTTGGTTGCCGGTGCGTGGGTTGGCGCAGAGGATCAATCCATCACTCTCGGTCGTCGTGGTGAAGGCTCGGTTATGGCGTTGCCAATCGTGGGCGACTTCCTCCGCAAACTGCACAATGACCCGAACATAAACATCAATAAGAGCGACAAGTTTACCCGCCCTGCATTGTGGCAGGCTGTGGAGTGCGAGGATTCTGAAACACCGGCTGCAAGCGAAGCGATAAAGCAAGATGAGTTCTTTGAGTAAGAGAATAGTTGGCAAGCGACAAGCCTCCCTTTGCAAAGGGAGGTTTGGAGGGATTTTAGAGATGGAATAATTTTCATAATTCCTCCATTTCGCAATAGGATAAGTGGTAGCAAAGAGACAAAATTTAGTAACAACATAACATTTCCAGAAAATTATGAAGGTAGCAGTAGTTGGCGCAAGTGGCGCCGTAGGTCAGGAGTTTTTGAAGATTCTCGACGAGCACAATTTCCCACTCGACGAGTTGGTACTTTTCGGATCTGCCCGTAGTGCAGGTCAGACTCGTGTATTCCGAGGTAAGGAGATAGTAATCAAAGAGTTGCAGCATAATGACGACTTTAAGGATATTGACCTTGCATTGGTGTCGGCAGGTGGTTCAATCTCTCGTGATTATGCCGAGACAATTACCAAATATGGCTGCTTGATGATCGACAATTCGAGTTGCTATCGTATGGATAAGGATGTGCCGTTGGTAGTGCCTGAGGTGAATGCCGAGGATGCCTTGAATGCCCCTCGTCGCATCATCGCAAACCCTAACTGTACCACCATCCAGATGGTTGTGGCATTGAAGGCTATCGAGAAGCTTTCGCACATCAAGCGAGTGCACGTTTCGACCTATCAGTCGGCAAGTGGCGCAGGTGCGCAGGCTATGGCCGAGTTGGAGGCGCAGCACGCATCGTTGGCAAATGGCGAGGAGGCGAAAGTCGAGAAGTTTGCCTACCAGTTGGCATTCAATGTCATTCCACACATTGATGTATTTACCGATAACGGCTACACCAAGGAGGAGATGAAGATGCACAACGAGACTCGTAAGATTATGCACTCGGATGTATCTGTTTCGGCAACTTGCGTGCGTGTACCTGTTATGCGTGCCCACTCGGAGAGTATCTGGGTAGAGACCGAGCGCCCTATTTCGGTAGAGGAGGCTCGTCAGGCATTTGCCGAGTCGGAGGGTGTAGTTGTGGTTGATAATCCAACCGAGAAGGAGTATCCTATGCCGTTGTTTATTGCCGGTAAGGAGCCTGTCTATGTTGGTCGCATCCGCAAGGATATAACCTGCGAGAATGGCTTGTCGTTCTGGTGCGTGGCAGACCAGATTAAGAAGGGTGCCGCATTGAACGCCGTGCAGATTGCCGAGTGGCTGATTGCACAGGGTGTTTTGCGCTAATTGGTCGAAAAATCGAAGAAAAAGGGGGTAAAAGTGTAACTTTTACTCTCTTTTGCAATTTTATTTTGGGATTTTCGTTTATTCGTTATAACTTTGCACGATTTAGCACGCATATGCGTGCGTGGAGGGATTGAGAGATATGTTCAGATTGCACTCTATAATAGCAATTTTGTTGCTCTGCTTGGTGGCAACTTCGGCTTCGGCAAAGTCGGAGAAACTGAGCGTGCGTGATCTTGTGGAGAGCGGTAAGAAGGTGGGTGTTCACCGTATCGTGAAGAGTGCCGATCCCGACCTCATCTATTCGGAGGCTTTGAAGTATTACGGCCGTGAGAAGTGGCGACAGGCGGGTGATTTGTTCGATGCTTGTCAGGCATACTTCGTGGGAAATATGCAGGAGGACTCGATTGCATACTTCTCGGCACGAAGCAAGTTCAAAAATCGTGACTATGTCGAGGCGACCACTCGTCTTGACGAGTTCCGTCGTAAGTTCGGTCGCAGTATCTTCGTTGAGGATGCCGAGGCGATGTTGGCGATGTGCCACTACTACCTTGCTCCCGACGCTACACGAGATCAGACCATAACCCGTGAGGCTATTGTGGCGTTCTCCGAGTTTATAGAGCGTTACCCGAACTCCAAGCGAGTGGAGGCGTTCTCGAACCTGATTACAGAATTAGTTGAGCGCTTGAAGGAGAAGGCCTACCTCAATGCCTACACCTACTACAAGGTTCAGCGATATAAGTCGGCAGTGGTGGCTCTGCGTAATGCGTTGAAGGAGTACCCCGACACTCCGCACCGAGAGGAGATTCTCTACTTGATTGCGGTGTCGAACTATCGCTTGGCACACAACTCTGTGGCCGAGAAGCAGGGTGAGCGATACCTCAATTTGCTCGATTCGTACTACTCGTTTATCAACGAATTTCCCGAGTCGAAGCGCCGCAAGGAGTTGGAGCGTTACACCAAGGAGGCAAAAGATTATTTGGATAAAAACAACATAGATAAACAACAATAAAAAGATGGAGATTAAGAAGAACATTCCGAACAACACTGTTACTCGTAAACTTGTAGATTTCGACCACGAGACAGGCAATGTTTACAAGAGCATCAATGTTATCGCTCGTCGTGCAAATCAGATTGCAGCAGAGTTGAAGAGCGAGTTGAACCGCAAACTTGCAGATTTCTCATCGCCTACCGACACTATGGAGGAGACCTTCGAGAATCGTGAGCAGATTGAGATTTCTCGCTACTACGAGCGTCTTCCAAAGCCGGTAATTATTGCGACCGAGGAGTATCTCGACGACGAGATTTACTTCCGTGACGGCAAAGAGTAAAAGCCGCCTAACAAGGTGATTTCTGCGTTACGCTTCGGTCGTTGAGTTGCTCACATACGCTAAGTATGCTCCGCACTCAACGCCTCGCAAGCCTTGAAATCCCACTTGTTATACGACTTTTAATGGAGTGAGAAGAGTTTTACTAAAACTTTAATAAGATGTTGAAGGGCAAACATATTCTGCTCGGTATAACCGGAAGCATAGCGGCGTATAAGGCTGCTATGCTTTGTCGTCTTTTGCGTGTGGCAGGGGCGGAGGTAAAGGTGTTGATGACACCTACCGCCAAGGAGTTTATCACCCCAGTTACAATGGCCACCTTGTCGAAAAATCCTATCGCCGTGGAGTTCTATAACCCGGAGAATGGAGATTGGCATTCGCACATCTCGATGGGCGAGTGGGCGGACTGCTATCTCATCGCACCGGCTACGGCAAACACTATTGCCAAGATGGCTTACGGCATCGCCGATAATCTCTTGCTTACGACCTACCTCTCGGCTCGTTGTCAAACCGTAGTCGCACCCGCTATGGATTGCGATATGTTCTGCCATACGGCTACACAGGAGAATCTCGCAAAGTTGCGTGAGCGAGGTGTGGTGGTATTGGAGTCGCCCGAGGGCGAGTTGGCGAGCGGCTTGATGGGTAAAGGCCGTATGATGGAGCCGGAGCAGATTGTCGAGGCTATTTCGCAGATGCTCTCGCCGAAGCAGAGCTTGTCGGGCAAGCGTGTGATGGTTACCGCAGGTGCTACAATCGAGGCTATTGATCCCGTGCGTTACATATCGAATCACTCGACCGGTAAGATGGGCTACGCCATAGCCGATGCGTTGGCAAAGCGTGGTGCAGAGGTTGTGTTGGTGAGCGGCAAGACCGCATTGCAGACACCGCAGGGTGTTCGTTGTGTGGATGTACTTTCGGCAGAGGATATGTATGAGGCTTCGGTCAAGGAGTTCGAGTCGGCAGACTGCGCTGTGATGTGCGCAGCGGTTGCAGACTACACCCCGGTGGCAGTTAGCGAGAGCAAAATCAAGAAGAACGATGACTCATTCTCGCTCGAACTTCGCAAGACGAAGGATATTGCTCGTGAGTTGGGTAAGGTGAAGGGCGCACGCAAAATTGTGGGATTTGCACTCGAAACCGACAACGAGCAGTCGAATGCCGAGAAGAAACTCGCCGAGAAGAACCTCGATATGATTGTTCTTAACTCGTTACGTGACGAGGGTGCAGGCTTTGGCTGTGATACCAATAAGGTTACCTTCATCGACGGCTCTTCACGCACAGAGTTGCCTCTTGCATCGAAGGCGGAGGTGGCAGAGCGCATTGCCGACCGCATTGAAAATCTCCTAAAATAGAAGGATTATGCTGCGCAGATTGGTTGTAGAGAACTACGCACTTATCGAGCATCTCGAAATCGAGTTCGATTCCTCGCTCAATATCATTACGGGCGAAACCGGAGCCGGAAAGTCGATTTTGATGGGAGCTTTGGCGTTGTTGCTCGGAGCCAAGAACGATAGCGCAGCAATCAAGGATAACTCGCGTGCTTGTGTCGTTGAGGGCGAGTTCGATATTGCACGACTCGGCTTGGAGGAGGCCTTCAAGGAGTTGGATATTGACTACGACCACGAAACTATCATTCGCCGCACAATCTCGCCAAGCGGTAAGAGCCGTGCTTTCGTGAATGACCAGCCGGTGCAACTC
>JAZONG010000083.1:0-49103 GCA_045654385.1 Alistipes sp. | reverse complement strand
TTGGAAGGACAAAATCATCTTCGCATACCACCTCGCATATCAGGGTTTGATCGCAGGTCGTGCTCCATACTACACCTTGCAGAATATCAACACCCTCTACCTCCGACAGATTATCTCGGACGGTTTGGGAAGTATCAACACCGTGCGTGGTGTGCCATACAACAGCGTAATTGGCGACGGTTATGCGTGGGCAAACTTCGAGATGCGATTTAAGTTGGTATCGTTCCGCTTTATCAAGCAGAACTTCTACCTCGCAACCAACCCATTCTTCGATATGGGTGCGTGCGTACAACCTTACCGCCTCAACGAGATGCGCTCGGTGCTTACCAACAACGAGTTGTCGCAGGCCGAAAAGAACCTTATCTACACAGGCCAGAAAGAGAAGTTACATATGAGTGCGGGTGTCGGCTTGAAGTTGGCTATGAACCGCAACTTCATACTCTCGGCCGAGGTTGCCGTGCCACTCAACACCAAGGTCTATACCAACACCGATTTGAATGTTCCGGTGGAGGAGTTGAAGATGAAAAGTTCCTACAAACCGGGCGTAAATATCGGTTTGAACTATATTTTCTAATATAAGTATTTACATACCAAAAAAGTTAATCCCTGACTCAGTCAGGGATTTTTCTTTCCATAATACACAAAAATCGTAAATGATTAGGCTATTTTTGTGCAAGGCGAGGGAGCGAAAGCGGAGCATAGTAGGCCTATGTGAGCATTTCGCTATCCGAAGGATTGTGCAAAAAGAGTCAATCAAAACGATTTTTGCTTGAAGAAATACTGTTTCTGCTTACGCTTATCCTCTTGGTTGCGGGCAACAAAGACCTTTTCGCCTGTATATGGATTTTCGCCGGTGTAGAACATAACTGACGAGAGTGTCATTGGCGTAGGTGTTAAATCCTGCACCTGCTCCAAGGTGAAGTGCAACTTACCGAGTACCTTCTGCGACAAGGCTCGCATATCGGCCTCACGACAACCCGGATGCGACGATATAAAGTAAGGTATGAGCTGATAGCGCAGACCATTATCACGGCAAATCTTGTTAAAGTTGCGATTTAACTCCTCGAAGAGCGCAAACGACGGCTTACGCATCAACTTCAACACGCCATCCTCGGTATGCTCGGGTGCAACCTTCAAGCGGCCAGAGGTATGGTGCAAAACAACCTCACGCAGATAGTCCGACTTATCGAACAGGTCGTAGCGGATGCCACTACCAATATAGGCGTGCTTAACACCCTTAAAGGTGCGAATTTTGCGATATAAATCGAGCAGTGGGCGGTGGTCGTTATTCAAGTTCGGGCAGACCTTCGGATGAAGGCACGACGGACGCAGACACTTGGCGCACAACTCCTTGTTCTTACCACCCAAGCCATACATATTTGCCGATGGGCCACCAATGTCGGTGATAGTACCTCGGAAGTCGGCCATCTTGGTTACCGCATCAACCTCACGCATAATCGAAGCCTCGCTGCGGGAGGAGATAAACTTGCCCTGATGTGCCGAAATGGTGCAGAACGAACAACCTCCAAAGCAACCACGATGGATATTTACCGAGTGCTTAATCATCTCCCACGCAGGGATGTCGCCACGCCCCTTGTAGCGTGAATGCGGTGCTCGCATATATGGAAGGTCGAATGCCGAGTCCAACTCCTCGCTCGACAGTGCCGAGTGCATCGGGTTTATCACGACATAGTCGTTGCCCGTCTTCTCAACCAATACATTCTCACTTTGCAGGCGGTTACTCTCGGTCTCTTCCTTCGTGAAATTCTCGCCAAAGGCACGCTTATCCTTTTTGCACTGCTCAAACGAGTGGAGCATAATAACCCTCTCGCTCGGAAGTGCATCAACATACTTTTTATCCGCCACGAAGCCCACCTGCTTCAAGCCTCGCAGGAGCTTGGCGTTGTAGCCGTTGCGCATTGCTCTCGCCACCTCACGAATAACTCTCTCGCCCATACCATAGAGCAGGAAGTCTGCTCCACTCTCGACCAAAATCGACGGTTTCAGACCCTCCTGCCAATAGTCGTAGTGGGTAAATCGACGCAAAGAGGCCTCGATACCACCAATTAGAACGGGTGTCGAGGGAAATAACTTTTTAAGAATTTGGGTGTAGGTCGTAACCGCATAGTCGGGACGGAATCCTGCCGCACCACCTGCGGTATAGGCATCATTGCTGCGGAGA
Source organism: Alistipes sp. (assembly GCA_045654385.1). Classification (GTDB taxonomy): domain Bacteria; phylum Bacteroidota; class Bacteroidia; order Bacteroidales; family Rikenellaceae; genus Alistipes. The sequence goes on along the minus strand of JAZONG010000083.1, from coordinate 46,921 downwards.
CGCTTATTGGCGGTGTAGTGGTTCACCATCGAGTCCATCACACCCGCCGTAACGCAGAAGCAGAGGCGTGGAGTGCCGAACTTCTTAAAATCACGCAGATCATCTCGCCAATTTGGCTGCGGAACAACAGCCACACGCAACCCCTCATCCTCGAAGAGTCGTGATACCACCGCCGTGCCGAACGACGGATGGTCGATGTAGGCATCACCCGAGAAGAGGACTATATCGACATAGTCCCAACCCATTTGGCGCATCTCCTTGACTGTTGTTGGCAGAAAACTCATAAACTTTTAGCTATTGGCTTTTATCCCTTTATTTAAGGCGACCTCACAAGCGTAACGCAGAAATTCGCTTTTTATTTACTCTTGGAATGCGTTCTGAGCATTCTTGGAGTAGTTGTCCCACTTTTCGAGTACCGCCTCAAAGTCCTTTGGCAAGCCGAGGGTAAACTCCTTATACTCGCCAGTCTTGGGGTGTTCGAAGCCCAAAAGGCGTGCGTGGAGTGCGTGGCGTGGCATTGTTTCAAAGCAGTTCTCGATAAACTGCTTATACTTCGAGAAGGTGGTACCCTTCAATATCTTGTCGCCACCATAGCGCTCGTCATTAAAGAGCGGATGACCGATATACTGCATATGAACACGAATCTGGTGCGTACGACCCGTTTCGAGACGGCACTCCACCAGCGTTACATATCCATAGCGTTTCAACACCTTGTAGTGCGTAACGGCGTGCTTGCCCTCCGAGCCATCGGCAAAGACATACATCTGGTGACGGTTCTTCGGGTTACGACCGATATGGCCCGTAATTGTACCCTCATCATCCGCCAGATTGCCCCACACGAGTGCCACATAGCGACGCTGCGTGGTGTGGTGGAAGAATTGCTTTGAGAGGTGCTGGCAAGCGTGTTCATTCTTACCAACAACGAGAATACCGGAGGTATTCTTATCGATACGATGCACCAAGCCGGCACGCTCGTTGCCCTGCTGGAACATCGGATTATCCTTCAAGTGGAAAGTGAGGGCATTGACAAGTGTTCCGCAGTAGTTTCCGTGGCCCGGATGCACGCACATACCTGCCTCCTTGTTCACTACGATAACATCATCATCCTCGTACATAATATCGATTGGAATATCCTCGGGTGTGAGCAACACCTCGTAGCGAGGAAATGCCAATCGCATCGAAATTTTATCGTATGGCTTAATTTTGTACGACGCCTTCTGCGGTTTGTCATTCACGAATACTCCACCGTCATCAATCGCATTTTGGATGCGGTTGCGTGAGCAGTTCTCGATATGCGTGGTGAGATACTTATCCAGACGCATCATCGACTGCCCCTTATCGACAGTTATGGCGTAGTGCTCATAGAGGCCATTCTCGTCGGGCTCTTGGTCGGAGAGGAACTTGCGAGGCATAACGCCCACACCACACTCCTCATCATCGCCCTCGAAATCGATATCAATATCCTCGTCTAAATATCTTTCGTCTGTCATAATTCTCTGCTAAAAGAAGAAGTTCTCCTCGGTTTGTTGCGGTGCGCTCTGCTGCGCCTTCTTGGCATTTGCAATAGAGTCGAGCAATCGCTGCTCCGCCTTGGCAATCGAATCGGCCTCCATTTTCAGGCGCAACTCCTCGGCAACACGGCGCTCCTCCTCCACAATCATACTATCAACCAATGCTGCATCGAGAGTCAAGCGCAACGATACATACGAGCCATACGCTGTCTCGGCGCTCGGCAACATAGACTGTTTGTAAACCTTGGCACGATTGCGTTCAAGTGCCGGCATACCCTCATCGAACTCAATCTCGCCGATATTCAGTCCCGACTCCCAAAGTCGGCTCTTAGCCTCATAGAGTGAGCGACCAAGCACCTGCGGTACGGCGGTTACATCGTGCGGAGCAACACCCACACGCAACACCACTCCACTACCCTTCTCGGCACGAACCACAAGACTATCCTCCAACACCTCGACATCATCGACAAACTCCGCCAAAACATAGTTTGTAGCCATATCCTCGGCATATTCGAGGCGGTCGATTGTGAGGCCTGCCGTTTCGAGCATATTCTTCGCCTGACGCAACGAGCGACCTGCGACATAAGGCACATCGACCATTCGCTGACGCACCGAATTTATCGTAACATAGATTTTACGGCCCGGCTTAACTACAACGCCACCCTTTGGCAGTTGGTCGAGCACCACACCTCCCGGATAGGCCGATACATGGAGTGAGTCGTTGATTATTATATGCAAATCTCTGCGACCTGCAAAGTACTCGGCATCGTTCATCCTCAAACCGACAAAATCGGGCACGGTACGGCGTGCGCTATGGCGTGTTCCGATGGCCATTGCCAAGAACGATACTATCGCCACACTCAAAAGCAACAACACTATCACTACCAAGTGATAGAGGATTGTATATCTCTTTAACCAAGTCCAAAATTTCTTCATTTCATTAAAAATTAAAAATTCTCTTTCTTCTCCCTCCCTATAATCGGAGGTTATTGAGGAAATTTTGTGCGTTGCAAGACGACAAATTCGCAGCATACTAAGGCGTATGTGAGAAATTTGGCGACCGAAGCAAGGTGCAAAATTTACCAATAAGAACGATTATAATTCGTTGTAGTGTGTATCTCTTTCTACTGCTCGAAATCCTGCCGCCGCACACATCTTTTCAATCTCACCAATAGTCAGGCGTGGACGCTGATCCTTCGCTCCCGCCATCGAGTATATCTTTGTTGAGTCCTCGATTGTGCCGTCTATATCATCTGCGCCAAACGAGAGCGCCAACTCCGCCACCTCCTTGCCATACATCACCCAATAGGCTTTGATATGAGGTACATTATCGAGTATCAAACGGCTCATCGCAAGTGTACGCATATCATCCACCACCGAGGTTTCGCCCAACGACTCCAAGCCGTTGTTCGCACTGCGGAATTTCAGCGGAATAAAGGCATTAAGACCGCCTGTTCTATCCTGCAAATCACGCAAACGCATCAAATGGTCGATGCGGTGGTCGATACTCTCGATATGACCATAAAGCATCGTGGCATTAGAATCAAATCCCAACTTATGAGCCTCCTCGTGCATCTCCAACCACTCTGCCGAGGAGCACTTACCGGGACATATCTCGGCTCTGACTTTCTCATCGAAAATCTCGGCTCCACCACCCGGAATAGACTCCATACCTGCCTCTTTCAACAACTGCAAGCCCTCCTTAATAGAGAGCCCCGCCTTGCGAATCATATAGTGCAACTCCACCGCCGTAAATGCCTTGACGCAGATGTCGGGCATAATCTCCTTGATGCGTCGAATCATCTCGGCATAGTAGTATATATCTCGCTCCGGGTGTACTCCGCCAACGATATGCACCTCGGTGGCACCACTCTCCTTGCGAGTCTCAACCTGCGAGAGCATCTCCTCCATAGAGTAATCCCACGCACCCTCCTCACCCTTACGACGACGATAGGAGCAGAAACGACACTCAAAAAGGCATATATTGGTTGGTTCGAGGTGGAAGTTTTTGTTGTAAAAGACCTTGTCGCCACTCTTACACACCTTCACCTCGGTAGCCAAGCGTGCCAACATCCACAGTGGAGCCTGCTCCCAAAGCACTTTGGCTTGGGCAGCGTCGATGCGCTCTCTACGCAACACGATGTCGGCAATCTGCTCTACGCTCATACTATTTCGGTGCTTTACGATAGAGATAAACGGCGATTACGCCATAGATTATATTTGGCAACCATACGGCAACCATCGGTGGCAAAGAACCTCCCTTGGCAAACTCCTCGAATACTCGGTTGAGCATAATGTAAGAGAAGCAGAGGGCGATACCGATACCGATGTGCAAGCCCGTACCTCCTCGCACCTTGCGAGAGGAGAGCGATACGCCGATAAGTGTCAAAATAAATGTTCCAAGCGGATAGGCAAAGCGGGTGTGGTGCTCCACCTCGATATGACGAATAGAGTCCGAACCCTTTGCTCGCTGCTGATCGATAAAGTCGTTCAGTTCGGTGATATTCATCGTCTTGATAAGCTGTTTGAGATTACCCAACTCCACAATGTCGAGGTTGAGAAGGGTGTCGAGGTTGCGATGTTGCACAAACTCCTCTCGGCCGCTCTCATCGAAGGTGCGAGTGATGTAACGAGAGGCCTTCCAGCGCTTGCTCTCCTCCTCGAACTTCGCATCCGAAGCCTCCAACGATGAACGCATAACACTACCCTCGTACTTTTCGAGCGCCATAAACGATGCCGTAGAGGAACTCTTGCTAAAACCTCGGAGATAGAGGAATGTTCCCGGCTCGATTTGACGGTAGATATGGCGGTCGTACTGCACGTGCTGTCGGCGAGGTACATACTTCTGCTCGAATGCCACGCAGGTACGCTGCGAAATCGGAATAACCCAAAGGCTCAAACCAAGCGACACGATAGTGATGACAAGTGCACTAATGAAGTATGGCCACATCAATCGACGGAAGCTCATACCGCCCGACAACATCGCCACAATCTCGGTCTGGTATGCCAACTTCGAGGTGAAGAAAATGCAGGCTATAAATGTAAACAGCGCACTAAATTGGTTTATGAAGAATGGCACGAAGTTCAAGTAGTAGTCCAAAATAATGCTCTTGAATGGTGCGTGCGTAGCAGTAAAGCCGTCAATCTTTTCGACATAGTCGAATATCACTACCACTACGATAATCATAGCGATAGCGAAGAGGTATGTTCCGAGGAACTTACGAATGATGTAGCGGTCGAGAATTTTCAATCCCGGCCACCAACTACGACCTGTTTTATATTGTGGCTCCATCATTGGTCAAATTCAAAATGCAGAATTAGTTTTCCGTTATCAACTACTATCTACTATCTTCTAACTACTCTCTCCTCTCTTTCTTAAAGTCTTCTGCTGAGTTTTTCGACCATAATCGTCTTCCACTCGGCAAAATCGCCTGCGATAATGTGCTTGCGAGCCTCGCCCACCAACCACAAGTAGAAGCCTATATTGTGCAACGATGCAATCTGCGCTGCCAACATCTCGCCACACACCACAAGGTGGTGCAAATAGGCCTTCGAGTATTGATGATCCACGAAGGTTGTTCCATTCGGGTCAATCGGCGAGAAGTCGTTCTCCCACTTCTTATTGCGGATATTAATAACACCCTCGCTGGTAAACAACTGCCCGTTGCGACCATTTCGGGTAGGCATAACGCAGTCGAACATATCAACACCTCGTGCAATTGCCTCCAAGATATTTATCGGAGTACCCACACCCATCAAATAGCGAGGTTTATCTTGTGGAAGTACAGCATTTACAACCTCAATCATCGCATACATAACCTCGGTAGGTTCACCTACGGCCAAACCACCAATGGCATAGCCGTCGGCATTATACTGCAAGACATTCTCTGCCGCCTTGGCACGAAGATCAGGATAGCCACAACCCTGCACGATAGGGAACAACGACTGATAGTGTCCATACTTCGGTTGGGTTTTATGATACTGATTGAAGCAACGATCCAACCAGCGCTCGGTCAAAGCCAACGACTTGGCAGCATACTCCTTTGGAGCATCGCCCGGAGGACACTCGTCAAATGCCATCATAATATCGGCTCCGATGGTACGCTCCGTGTCGATTACGCTCTCGGGCGTAAAGAGGTGGCGTGAACCGTCGATATGCGACTGGAAGTGGCAACCCTCCTCCTTCAACTTACGACACGCTGCGAGCGAGAATACCTGAAAGCCACCGCTATCGGTAAGCATCGGTTTGTCCCAAGTCGAGAAGCGATGCACACCGCCCGCCTCCTCCAAAATTTTCATTCCGGGGCGGAGATAGAGGTGATAGGTATTTGCCAATATAATTTGCGCCTTCGCCTCGTCACGAACATCACGATGAAAAATTCCCTTCATCGCCGCCGCAGTACCCACCGGCATAAAAATCGGAGTCTGAATAACGCCGTGATCGGTGACCATCTCACCCGCACGTGCGTTAGTCTTTGTATCCCTATGTTGTAAAGTAAACTTCATAATCTTGTGCAAAATTACTAATTTTCACGAAATTTTGCGTAAGTTTGCAAAATAATTGATAACTCTAACCACGAAAATGGAGGTAATTTACGACATAATTTACAGAGCCTTAACTACTTACGGCGTATTTGGCATAGTACTCGGCGTAGTTATTTTGGTGCTGTTCATAGTTCAAATCTCGCTACAACTCGGCATCTACGGACGCATAGCGTCGTTCCGACTTATGAGCCGTAAACAAATTCGTCACGAAGAGCCTGAAATATCAGTGGTTGTACCCCTCTTTGCTGAGGATTATGACTACCTCGACACTACACTCACAACACTCCTTACACAAGACTACTCGAAATTCGAAGTTGTGCTTGTATATGTGGGTAACAGCAACGACTTCTTCGAAGATACAAAGTCGCTGCAAAGACTCTACCCTCACTTCTCGCCGGTACATATCGACTACTCGCCACACTACCCCGTATCGACCAAAATTGCACTGAATGTGGGTATCAAGAGTGCAAAATATGACTTTGTCATAACAACCTCATCCGATGCAACACCATCTTCGGAGCGTTGGCTCTCACTCTTGGCAAAGGGCTTTCTCTATGGCGACATCGTTTTGGGTTATAGCGGCATCGCTCGACAGCGAGGTTTTCAGAATTTTATCTTCCGAGAGTATCTCTTCTCGAACTCGGTGGCGTGGCTCTCTTCGGCTGTACGCCGTCGCACCTACTCCGCTTCTCGCAATGTTTTGGGCTTTGCCAAGCACCTCTACTTCGATGTGAGGGGCTTCAATCACCTCAATATGAATGTGGGCGAAAACGACCTCTTCGTACAGCAGATTGCCACACGAGATAATGTCAGCGTAGTGCTCTCGCCTCGTGCAACCTGCACCGAGCGCACCTGGGGCGGCTGGGGCTGGTGGTGGCGTCGTGAGAAGATGCTCCAAACAACCCATCGCTACTACCCAAAGTGGGCTATGGTACCGACCATCGTCGAGTTCCTGTTCCGAATTCTCTTCTTTGCGGCGATACTGACAGCGGTAATATGTATGCCGTGGGAGTATAAATTGGCAGCCCTCGTTGTAGCACTTTTGCGCTACTTTGTAGTGATGTTTGTAGTGGTAAGAAATGGTCGCCGATTGGGCGAAAGCGGACTCGCACCGCTCCACTTTATCTACGATATTATCGAACCGGCATTGCGACTTGCAATAGCAGTTTTCTCGCACAAAAAGTATAAGAAATCGTGGCTGTAAAAGAGTACAACTCATACGATGACCGTACGCTTGTGAATATGGTTATCGAGGGCGACAGCAGCGCCTTCGACACCCTGTTTACACGCCATAGCGATATGATTTACAGCACATTATTCAAATTTACAGGTAATAGCGACAATGTCGAGGACTTGATGCAGGAGGCCTTTATGAAGGCGTATCTTAAAATCGGACAATACAACCCCAAGTACGACTTCGGCGCTTGGATATACACCATCGCCCGCAACACCTTCGTAGACTTTTCCCGCACACAGAAGAATAGCGCCCTAAACTCGCAAAATCTGCCCCTCGAAAGTGGCAATTCGACACAACCTTCGGTCTTAACACCCGAGGACTACATCATAAATGCCCAGCAACGAGCACAAATCGAGCGTTACATCTCGATGTTGCCTGAGGATTACCGCCAACTCTTTGAGTTGCGATTTATCGACGAGTATAGTTACGAGGAGATTGCCGAGAAGCTCGATATGAAACTCGGAACGGTTAAAACACGCATCTTCCGAGTGCGCAACCTTATGTGTCGCATCATCACCGAAGGTGAAAACAGAGATGACAAACAGAGTAACAATGGATAGTGTAGCACTTATCGAAAAGTACTTCGACAACTTATCGGAGCAGCAACACGAGCAGTTTGCTCGTCTTGGCGAGGTCTATGCCGAATGGAACGCCAAGATAAATGTCGTATCCCGCAAGGATATGGAGCACATCTACCTGCACCACATCCTCCACTCGTTGGCTATTGCCAAGGTGTGCAAGTTCGAGGATGGCGCAAAGGTACTCGATGTGGGCTGCGGAGGAGGTTTTCCGTCGGTGCCACTCGCTATTATGTTCCCGAATGTGCAATTTACGGCCTGCGACTCGATAGGTAAGAAGATCCGTGTTGTCGAGGGCGTCTGCAAGGCGGTAGGCATCAAAAATATACGCACCGTAAATGGTCGTGTAGAGCAGTTGAAGGAGCAGTTCGATTACATCGTTTCGAGAGCCGTAACCGATATGCCGACCTTCGTGGGTTGGATTAAGGGAATGGTGCGCAAGGGAGAAAAAGGCTCTCGTCCAAATGGTATTCTCTACCTCAAAGGTGGCGACTTGACCGAGGAACTTCGTGCAAGCCGTCGCAAGTGGGAGCGCCACTATATTTCGGAGTACTTCTCGGAGGAGTTCTTCGACACCAAGCAAGTAGTCTATTCAGCAGAGTAACAATATGTTAAAGTTGCGCAAAATATCTCTGTGCATAGCACTTTTGCTCTCGATGTTTTCACTCGAAGCAAAGCCTCGTTTGCGTGACTCAATCACTATTTTTGGTCGTGTTTTATGCGAGGGCAAGCCCCTTGCCGATGTGCCCGTATCCGACGGAGTACATATCGTAAAGACCGACTCTCTCGGTCGCTACTCCATAGCCTCGAACAAGTTCCAAAACACCGTTTTTGTAATCACGCCTTCGGGTTATGAGCCAGAGTGTCGCAAGCGCATAATGCCGCAATTTTGGTCGCTTCTGCGCAAGAAGCGTGAGGTGGCAGAGGAGCATAACTTTCACCTCGCAAAGCGCAACCAGGAGCGTCATCGCATAATTTTTATGTCGAACCTCTTTTTGCAGAACTCAAACGACGACCTCCTGCAATTTAAGCGTCGCACCATACCTGCGGCACGCAAAATCACCAAGGAGGTAAGCGACAGCACGGCGGTATATACCTTTCTGCTGGGCGACATAAGCAACTGCCCCGTGTGGTACTCCCGTGAGTTCGATGTGGGCGATGCGGTGTCGTTGGTGGCATCGTTGCGCTACCCCACTATGCTCTACACCGTTATGGGCGATCAGGACAACGACGGTGCTGTCCCAGGTACGGGACTTACCGACTACAAGGCCGAGCGACAATATGTCTATTCGTGCGGTCCAAAGTACTATGCAACAAATATCGGCGATGTACACTACATCGTACTCGACAATACCGTTTTTCGTAACGAACCCGGCAAGGGTAAATACCCTGCCGAGATTGTCGGTAGGCGCAACTTCGACCGCTTTGTAACCTCCGACCAGCTCGACTGGTTGCGCAAGGACCTTGCACTTATCGATGATAAATCGAAGCCTATTGTGGTATGTATGCATCAGACCACTTTCACCAGCACCTCCAAGCAGCGCATCTCGAAGCGATACTCCAAGCCCGAGCAGGTAGACTCCTTAACAAACTGCTTTGCCGAGTTCAAGAATGTTCACTTTGTAACCTCTGGTTCGATGGATAGAGCAATCTCTCGCACCAAGGACCTGCCTCACATCACAGAGCACGCCATCGCCTCGACTTCGGGCGACCGTTGGCGCACAAGTTACAACGGCTTTACCTCGATAAACTCGGGTGGTACGCCTGCGGGCTTCGAAATCTTCGACATCGAGGGCAGAAAGATGAAGTGGCACCACCGTACCGACACCAACGAGCGCAAGCCGTTCAGAGTCTACGATATGGCAAGTGTCGGAGCCTACTATCGTGATAATGTCGAGATACAAAATCTTCTTCGAGAGTATCCAAAGACCTTTATCGACCACGGAGATGAAGAGTTCGCCAAGTATATATATATAAATTGGTGGGGCTTCGAGCGAGGTGCAAAGTTACAGGTGTTCGAGAACGATAAACTACTCCGCACCCGTCAGATTATGCAGGCAGACCCTACATTTATCGCATCATCGCCTGCAATAACACTCAAAGAGCACCAAAATCGCAACAACAAGCCTCGCTTCGGGCGTAGCAACTGCCGTCATATGTTCCGAGCTGCACGCACATCGCCAACCTCGACCATAAAGGTACGAACCACATCGCCATTTGGAGAGGTACACGAGGAGGTTTTTGTGGGTACAAAACCTTTCACACCGAAAGCGGAGTAGACACAACGATATTTGGCATCATATTTGGCAGATTAATTTTTTTGCCTTATCTTTGCACTGCAATAGCAATCGGAGTTTCAATCTCAAAGGGATTGAAATTCTTTATTTTTTTGTTTTTTGAAAAGAGATATTAACTAACAACACAATACTTATGGCACAAATTAACTACCTCACCGCTGAGGGTTACAAGAAATTGAAGGACGAACTCGACCATATGCGCTCAGTGGAGCGTCCTGCTGCGGCTGCGGCTATCGCAGAGGCTCGTGATAAGGGCGACTTGTCGGAGAATGCAGAGTATGATGCTGCTCGTGAGGCGCAGGGTTTGCTCGAATTGCGCATCGCACAGTTGGAGGCTACACTCAACAACTCTCGTGTTATTGACGAGAGCCTTATCAGCAAGGATAAGGTACAGATTTTGAGCAAGGTAACACTTCTCAATCACAACAACAAGCGAGAGGTAACCTACACAATCGTATCGGAGAACGAGGCTAACCTCCGTGAGGGTAAGTTGGCTATCGGCACCCCTATCGCTAAGGCTTTGCTCGGCAAGAAGAAGGGCGAAATCGTAGAGGTAACCGTTCCTGCCGGCGTTCTCAAATTCGAGATTCTCGACATCTCAATCTAATTTACGAGAGTTAGAACACACCATATATGAAACGAGCCATTTTAGCACTCCTCGCACTCTCGGCCATCTTCGCCGTGGAGGCACAGCAGGTCTATCGCACCGAGTTTTCGGTCTTTGACCTCCGTGAGGGTGCGCTCCAAAACGACCACTCTCGCACCGAGCGACACATCCTCTTCAACCCCAAAACCGTAGAGGTTATCGACAAAGTCGAGGTCGTTGGGCAGAAGGTCGATTTACCTACTGCGTGGAGCGACTATAATGTCTATCTTCATATCCAAAATACAATCAAGGCGTATGACCTTGTTGTAAATGAGCAGCTGGTTGCTTCGGTCGAGGACTCATATACCCCTGCCGACTTCCTCCTCTCACCCTATTTGCGTCAGGGAGAGAACGAGATTTTGTTGCTCCTTCGTCGCTCGGAGGTCATAAACCTCCACGACGGCTCGAAGAGCAACCTTGTGGAGCAATTTCACGGCTCGTATCTCTTCGCACAACACCGCAAACACATCTTTGACTACGATGCACGCATCGTACCTACCGAAAACGGCAAGGGGCTCGCTCTCGAACTCGATATTGCCGTACGCAACGACTTCAACTTCGAGGAGGTGGTGCAGGTGGGCTACGACATCTACTCGCCTGAGAACAAACTCATCGACTATGCTGTGCGTGAGTTCCCGGTGGCGGGTCGCAGCATCGACACTCTTCGCATCAACACTCTGTTGGGCGACGAAAGCCGTTTCTTGTGGAGCGCCTCAAACCCAAAACTCTACCGCTTGACTCTCTACACCAAGCGAGATGGTAAGCCTCGTGAGTATATATCATTCTACATTGGCGCAGGCGCAACCACATTTGCCAACGGCGCAATACTCCGCAACGGCAAGGCTATAACCCTTAAATCAGCTCGCTACAATGCCCGTACAACCTACGACGAGGCACTTGCCGAGATTAAGGCTTTAAAGGCACAGGGTATCAACACCCTCCTGCCCGATAACCCTCAGCCGGAGTGGTTCTACGACATCTGCGACAAGGTTGGCATCTATGTTATCGAGCGTGCCAACATCAACCCTGTGGAGGAGTCGCAAAATCGTAAAATAGGCGGTACACCTTCGAATAACCCCGCACTCTTGGGCGAGTACCTCTCACGCATAAAGGCAATGTACTACCGCACTCGTAACCACGCCTGCATCATCGCCTACGCACTTGGTGGCGACCAAGCCGGCAATGGTTACAATATGTACAAGGCATACCAGTGGCTCAAAGGCGTAGAGAAAAATCGTGCCGTAATCTGCACCTCGGCGGATGGCGAGTGGAACAGCGACTTGCAATAATAGAGAGTAGAGAGTAGTTAGAAGAGAGTAGTTTTTACTTTCAATAACGAAATACCCGTTCAAATAGTTTAATTTATGAATATAGAACTTATAGTAGTTGGTAAGACCGATATGAAGGAGGTCGATGCGCTGGTGCAGATGTATTCCAAGCGTATAAACCACTACACCAAGTTCTCGATTACCTATTTGCCCGACCTGCGCAACACCAAAAACCTCTCGGAGCAGCAGCAAAAGACGGCTGAGGGCGAGATGTTGTTGAAGGATATCACCGCCGGCGACTATGTAGTTCTGCTCGACGAAGCGGGTGAGGAGATGCGTAGTGTAGCATTTGCACAGTGGGTGCAGAAGCGAATGAATAGCGGAGTGCGCCGCCTGGTGCTTATGATTGGTGGCCCTTACGGCTTCTCGGAAGCGGTATACGCACGAGCAAACGGCAAAATCTCACTCTCGAAGATGACCTTCTCGCACCAGATTGTTCGTGCAATCTTCACCGAGCAACTCTATCGTGCATTCACAATAATCAAGGGGGAGCCTTACCACCACGAATAAGAATAGCACTTTTGCGATAGAGAATATCGATTTTTTGAGGAAAACAATAAAAATTTACGATTTTTTTCGGGTTAGAGTTGTAAATCAAAAAATTATTCTTACCTTTGCACCGCTGAACCGCTCGAAAGAGCATCGGCAGAAGCCCAGATGGCGGAATCGGTAGACGCGCTGGTCTCAAACACCAGTAGGTTCACCCCTGTGCCGGTTCGACCCCGGCTCTGGGTACGAAAAGAGGAAGATGAAAGTCTTCCTCTTTTTTCGTTACCCTTCGCCGTGCTCGTTGCTCCTGTGGCGGCTCGGCAGACTTGTCTGCGCTATGTAAATGTGCAGTGTTGCTGCGCAACATTAGAATCTTAATTGAAAATCTTCTGTTCAAATAAATTTGACTTCGGCTTTTCAATCAAGCTTCCAAACCTTCGGTTTTCTGCACATTTCATCTGCTTGGTCTGCTCTCGCCTGCGGAGGACCTTCGACCCACTCAAAGATTATTCGGGTCGGGAGCAATATCACGCAGTGACCAAAGACGACCTAAGTCACGAAGAAACTCGTTCGAAAATAGGACATCATAGGGTACGAAAAGAAGGAGAGGATAAAACCTCTCCTTCTTTCGTACAGTGTGCTACCTATCCCCCAAACCCCCTTTCTGTAAAGGGGGCTTTATTAGGGAATTTAAGGAGTTTAGGGATGTCCTTAGACTCATTATCATTATATTCCTTAACCTCCTTAATTTCTCAACTCAAAAGCCACCACCTACAAACAAAAGAGCGCAACCGAATGGCTGCGCTCTTTTTATATAAAAGGTATCAATTAGTAACTCAACACCTTTGATGATGCGTAGGACAATTTCAAGGCGTTAGCACGACGAAGCTCCTGCTTAACATCGGCCACAACACCCATCTTTGTGTTCTCATCCGCCTTCAAACATACGGTCATCGAAGCACGGTCCGACTCGTTCAAGTTATCACGCTCACCGGCAATAAAGTCCAAGATGTCCTTTGTTGTCTTGTATGAGTCGTTCAACTGAATACGAGGTGCTGTACCGAACTTTGCCTGCATATTCAAAGATGGAACACCTACATGGATATACGACACCAAGTTCTTCTTTTCGAGTTTCTGTACCTCGGTAGCCTCAGGCAACTTGTAAGTTACGAGCAACTCCTGATCACGCATTGAAGTCGAGAGCATAAAGAAGAACAAGATAATATACACAACATCGGGCAACGATGTAGTTGACATCGCAGGCACTTCACGCTCGCCCTTTTTCTTCATTACTGCCATATTACTTTGTCATTTTTCGTGGCTCTGCCTCCGAAATCTTCATCGGAATTGCCTTGGTTATTACTTTACGCTCTGCCTCGTCGAGGTCCTTAAACTCCTTGCCAAACTTGCTCATTGCAACCTCGTCACGCACCTCATTGAAGGCACGAGTAAGTTCGTTCTGTACCTCAATGTAGCGCTGATAACTTGTATCACGAGTGTTCTGCAACGAAATCACACCCTCGCTGACAGGATATGCCCACTTCGAGCCATCTGGCATCTCGATGTCGGTAACCTTCTTCTCCGGAAGGTCCTTGTCATCGAGCGGGTTGAGGATAAACTCCTTTGCCTTGTCCTTCAAGGCGCTCAAAGAGATAACCTTACCGCCGGCCATGATGTTACCCGAACCGGATACGAACACCAAGAGAAGGTTACGCTCCTTCACCTTGATATCCTCCTGCTTCACATTCGGATCTGCCATTGGAGGCAACATACGCACCAAACCAGTATCGATATCCATTGTGGAAACCACAAGGAAGAAGATAAGCACGGTAAATGCGATATCCGCTTGTGATGAGGCGTTGATTTCAGGTATATTTTTCTTTTTAGCCATAAAATCTCTACTACTTTAATGCGTTGCGAACCTCGCCATAGATGGTAACGAGAAGGGTTGCTGCTGCTACCACATAGGTTACGAGAATTCCTGTCTCTGAGATTACCAACTCAAATGGATCATCGAAAACTCCACCTGCCGAGTTTGGTACAACCAATCCGTCGTGGCTGAGTGCAATGCCGAGGGCTACGCCTACAACAACTACAACAATACCAACAGCGATAAGTGTATTCTTCAATCCAGCAGGATGGGTAATCGTACCTTTGATAGCTGCCCAGATGACGCTAACAACTGCTGCTACGAGCAATACATAGCCCCAAATGAGGTTCCAACTGATGGCAACTTCCGAACCGCCCGAAATCATCGCCCAAGCAACAAATGCGAGAGTGACTACGAACAATCCCACCATCAACATATTCAACTTCTTTTCCATAATTCGTCTGTGTACGATTATTCGTTAATCAAATTATTTCTTGTTGTAAGCGGTCAAGATGTCGGTCAAAGTGATCGATGCATCCTCCATCTCGTTAACCATACCGTCAATCTTAACGATAACATAGTTGTAGAATACCTGGAGAACCATTGCTGCGATCAAACCGAGGAGGGTAGTCAAGAGGGCCACCTTCATACCACCTGCAACGAGTGCCGGGCTGATATCGCCTGCTGCCTGGATAGAGTCGAATGACTGAACGAGACCAACAACGGTACCCATAAATCCGAGTGATGGCGACAACGAGATGAACAATGACAACCAGCCAAGACCTGACTCCAACTGACCTGTCTGAACCGAACCGTAAGATACAACTGCCTTCTCAACTGCATCGAGACCCAAGTGGTAACGATCCAAACCCTGATAGAAGATAGAAGCAATAGGGCCCTTAGTGTTGCGGCAAACCTCCTTAGCAGCCTCAACGCCACCCTCGTTCAAAGCAGCCTCAACCTCAGCGATAAACTTCTTTGTGTTGATGGTTGAAAGCGAGAGGAAGAGGATACGCTCGATAGCGATAGCCATACCGAGTACCAATACTACGAGGATAGGGAGCATCCAACCCCAACCACCTTCGAGGAACTTCTGCATCAAGACATAGTGAATCGAATCACCAGCAATCTCTGTCTCTGCGTCGAGAACAGGAGCAACAGTCTCTACTACCTCAGTTGCAGGCTGCTCTGCGGTTGCAGTTGCAGTCTCCTGTGCAATTGCAGTGCTGAAAGTCATTGCAGCAGCTGCCAAAACCAAAAATAATTTTTTCATAGTTTTTAATAAATTAAAAATTTGTTGTTTGTGTTTATGTGTTTTTTGTAAAAAATATCGTTTCACACCTCTTTATGCCCGTTTGGAACAGAGCCGCCAAATACAACATAACCACTTATGCTACAAATGGTTAGCCCTATTTTCCTGCCGCTTACAACCCAAAATTAGGCATATTACAGTCCGAAATATAGGACTTTTTTTTTGTTTTTGCAAACTCACATCTTTTTTCTACCACCATTTTTCTTCTTTTACGATAGATTTATTACCTTTGTACGACAAAGTGAAATACAACAAAAAACAATAAGATATGGAGAGAACAAAAGTTTTAATCGTTGGTAGCGGACCTGCTGGATTTACCGCTGCAATCTACGCTTCTCGTGCCGCTTTGAACCCTGTTTTGTATGAGGGTATCGAGCCGGGAGGACAACTCACTACAACAACCGAAATTGAGAACTTCCCTGGCTATCCGGAAGGTATTCAGGGCACTGAAATGATGAACGATTTGCGTGCGCAGGCTTCACGCCTCGGCACCGATGTGCGCACCGGCATTATCACCGATATTGACACTTCGGCTCGTCCGTTTGTAGTTACCGTTGATGGCGAGCAAAAGGTTGAGGCTGAAACAGTTATCATCTGCACCGGAGCATCTGCAAAGTACCTTGGCTTGGAGTCGGAGAAGAAGTTCCGTGGTATGGGTGTTAGCGCTTGCGCTACCTGTGACGGTTTCTTCTACCGCAAGCAGGATGTAGCCGTAGTTGGTGGTGGCGACACCGCTTGCGAGGAGGCTACCTACCTTGCATCGCTCTGCCGTCAGGTATACCTCATCGTTCGTAAGCCATTCCTTCGTGCATCGAAGGCTATGCAGGAGCGTGTTTTCAACACTCCAAACATCAAAGTTTTGTTCGAGCACAACACCGTTGAGGTCTTGGGCGATATGGACGGAGTTACTGGCGCACGCCTTCGCAAGGGCGATGGTGAGGAGTACGATATTGAGATTTCGGGCTTCTTCCTCGCTATTGGTCATCATCCTAACACAGAGTTGGTTAAGGGAAAAGTTGAGCTTGATGAGCAAGGCTACATCGTAGTTGAGCCAGGCACATCGAAGACCTCGGTTCCAGGCATCTTTGCTGCTGGAGATGTTCGTGATCCACACTACCGTCAGGCTATCGTTGCTGCAGGCTCTGGCTGTATCGCTGCTCTCGACGCAGAGCGCTATCTTGCTTCGTTGAAATAGTTTATAGTAAATGAACTTTACGGGAATAATAGTAGGCTTGGCGACCTTCTTGGTGATAGGTCTTTTCCACCCCATTGTCATCAAGGCAGAATATCACCTCGGCACAAAGTGCTGGTGGATATTCTTGGTTGCGGGCGCAATCTTCTGCACATTATCAATCGTAATTGAGAACCTTATCGCCTCAACAATACTCGGCGTAACGGCATTCTCTTCGTTTTGGAGCATCTTGGAGTTGTTCCAGCAACGAGAACGAGTGCGAAAAGGGTGGTTTCCAAAGGGACCAGGGCATAAAGAATAGAGATGATAAGCGTAACAATTTTGGGAGCTTCGTCAGCGAAGCCAACCGCAAACGGTCACCCATCGGCACAGGTGGTGAACTGCAACGAGCAATACTACTTGGTCGATGCGGGTGAGGGGGTGCAGCAGCAGATGTTTCGCTGTGGCATAAACCCGTTGCGGTTGCGAGGTGTATTTATCTCGCACTTGCATGGTGACCACTGCTTTGGATTGTTTCCGCTTATCTCGACGCTCGGGCTCTATGGCAAGAAAACTCCGCTAACTATCTATGCTCCAAAGCCTTTTGGTGAGATTTTGGAGTGCCACCTCCGCTACTTCGACAAGGATTTGCCCTATGAGGTGGAGTGGGTAGAGGTCGACACCACGAAGCACCAGATAATTTTTGAAAACCGCACTTTGGAGGTGTGGAGCATACCGCTTCGCCACCGAGTACCGACATCGGGCTACCTCTTCCGAGAGAAGCCGTTGCAACGCAATGTAGATAAGTTTGCAATTGAGCGTTGGGGCTTGTCAATCAAGCAGATTGTTGCAGCAAAGGAGGGCGAGGATATCGAGTTAGAGGACGGCACTATTTTGCCAAACGAGAAGATAACCTTCGTGGCACACCCTCCGCAGTCGTATGCCTACTGTTCCGACACAAATCGTTCGGGCGCAGTAGCAAAATATGTTGCCGGAGTCGATATGCTCTACCACGAGGCGACCTACGCTGCCGCCCAGAAGAAAGAGGCAAAAGAGCGAGGGCACGCCACAACCGAAGATGCTGCAAAGACGGCATTGGCAGCGGGAGTGAAAAAGTTGTTGATAGGTCATTTTTCATCACGCTACAAAGATAAAGAGCCATTGTTGGCGGAGTCAAAAGCAATTTTCGAGAATACCGAAATTGCCCGTGAGGGAGAAACATTTAAAATATGATAACGAGAGCCGAAATACTTGATATTAAAACACTTGCAACCAAGCAGGGGCGTGAGGATTTGGGCGCATTCATTGCCGAGGGCGAGAAGCTCGTGGGCGAGATTCGCAACTCGTCGCTCCACATTCGACGCATCTTGCAGACTAAGCCGATTTTTGCCGATGGAGAACTCATCTCCGAGAAGGAGATGGAGCGCATTTCGCAGTTGAAGAGCGCCAATTCGGTCTTGGCTGTGGTAGAGTTACCGAAGCATAAACTCTCGCTTGCAAACCCTGCCAAGAATTTGGTTTTATGCCTTGACCGCATCCAAAATCCAGGCAACCTCGGCACAATCATCCGCCTTGCCGATTGGTTTGGCATTTCGGACATCATCTGCTCGGAGGATACAGCCGACTGCTTCAATCCGAAGGTTGTGCAGGCTACGATGGGCGCTATTTTGCGTGTACGAGTACACTACACCGACCTTGCAAAGTGGCTCTCGGAGCAGGGCGATACGGAGATTTACGGCACATTCCTCGAAGGCGAAAATATCTACTCGGCAAAACTCAAAAAGTCGGGCATAATCGTGATGGGCAACGAGGGTCAGGGTATCTCGGCGGAGGTTGCCGAGTGCGTATCGCACAAGTTGCTTATTCCGCCTTATCCGGCTGACCGATGTGGCTCGGAATCGCTAAATGTGGCGGTTGCAACAGCCGTTATCTGTTCCGAATTCCGCAGAAGATAACAGACTATGTTACTGCAAGATAGACTCAGAAACCATCGTCTTATTCTCGCCTCGGCATCACCTCGCCGTCGTGAGTTATTGGTAGCGTGCGACCTCGATTTCGTACTCGCCGAAAAGTTCGAATGCGAGGAGTGCTACCCTGCCGACTTGGCTGCCGACAAAGTTGCCGAGTATCTCTCGCAGCTGAAAAGCAACGCCTATCCACACGCATTGGGCGTGGGCGACATCCTGCTTACCGCCGATACGGTTGTGATTTTGGGCGATAAAATTCTTGGTAAGCCCCACTCCGAGACGGAGGCTATCAAGATGATTTCGTCGCTCTCTGGCGCTACGCACAAGGTCGTTACGGGCGTTACTCTCCGCACTGCCGAGCGTACAATATCATTCTCGGCCGAGAGCCTTGTATCGTTCCGAGCGCTTGATGCAGAAGAGGTGGCCTACTATGTCGAGAAGTACCGCCCAATGGATAAGGCAGGAGCATATGGTATTCAGGAGTGGATTGGCTACATCGGCATCGAGGGTATCGAGGGCTCGTTCTACAATGTTATGGGACTTCCAACCCAACGCCTTTATCAGGCGCTGAAAGAGATTTTATAGGCTGATATTGCCCAATAAAAAAGTGGCTACCTAATAGGTAGCCACTTTTTTTTCGACCTGACAGTCTTACTGCAATCTATTAAATATGTATACAGTCAAGTTCTCGTTCTCGCCACACCAAGCATTCTTCACAGTGAAGAGGTTGTCGGTAGAGCTGCGCTCCTCGATAATTATCGAAGAGTGAGGTTTGAGAATGAACGGAGATTTACCCTCACGAACCATCCACCAAGTAACAGAGCTGTTGTTTGTCAAAACAACCTGACGACGGCCCTTATAATCTACCGAGATTTGACGAATTGACACCGACGCATCGAAGAACTTACGGAGCAACTCCTTGTCGCCTGCAATCGTACCATACGAGTAAGCGAGTGTACGACGAGCCTCGATAGCCTCACGAAGCGACTCCAACGACTTATCCTTAGCAAAGATGAGAGTCATATTACGGAACTCTCCGTAGTCGTCATATGCGTCAGATGTAGGCTGGTGGATATCGGTATTTGAGGTGATGAAGAAGTTGTGCTTCCACGCACGAGTGAGCGCCTTAGGATAGAACTCAGGGCCATTCATAATCTCGATACCGTCGATTACACCCGCCTTATATGCCTCCTTCTCGAACTTTGTCATCGACATATCCTTGCGCAACCAACCAGGGTGGTTGTGCATCACGAGTGCGCCCTGCGCCTTGGCATTGCGCAACGACTGCAACGGATCCGGATCGTAGATGGTGTTGTTGTCGGTTGTAAAGAGAGCATTGAAGTGGCAATACTCATCCGGCTTACGAGTAACCTCAATGCCCGGAATAATTGTAATATCGTAGTATTTGGCCGTCTTGCGAGCAATCTCCACAGGCACATTAAAATCAACCTTAATATCCTCCTTTGCAGGGCCCTCACCTCTTACAAAGTCGTAAGCCTGAGCCTTTGTACCCTCGCCTACATATCCCTTCAAGAACTTCAAAAGGTTCTTCTCCTGCGCACGATATTCGAGATGCTCGGTTACAGCCATAACATCCAAGCCATCGCCCCACGCCTCACGCACACGAGCCTCCATAGAGAGGTGTCCGTCAGAGTAGATTGTATGGGTGTGCAAATCGGCCTTGTAAGCGGTATAGCCGTCCACACTCGGAGCATAGAACTCCTTACGATTGAACGAATGTGGCTTGTTTATACGCAACATCTCGTGATTTTTATTGTCAACATAGTACTGCGCCGACACAGAGAGTGCCGAGAGGGCAGCAATAACAATCAATGTAAGTTTTTTCATAATAGGTATCTTTTAAAATTGGTTTCTTATCGAGTAAAAAAGAGGGATTATCCCCTACGAGATTACCCCTCTTCACTCTATTTGTCACTATTTAGCCAACAACGCTTTAACCTCGTTGTAAACAGTCTCGCCATTGTAACCGAACTCTGAGTCGAGAACCTTGTAAGGAGCCGAGTGGCCGAAGTGGTCGAGGCCGTGGATGTTCTCCATCGAACCTACCAAGCCAAGCAATGTTACAGGCAATCCCGAAGTCATACCGTAGCGAGTTACGCCAACAGGGAGTACGCTATCCTGATAAGACTTTGGCTGATCACGGAACAAGCCCTCGCTCGGAACGCTCACAACACGAACCGCAATGCCATCCTGCATCAACAACTCTGCACCTGCAACCAAGGTCGAAACCTCCGAACCCGAAGCCAACAACACAACCTCAGGGTTAGCCGAATCAACAACGGTGTAAGCACCCTTATACGACTGCATAGCCTCATCAAGACGAGATGTGTGGCTTGGCAACGACTTGATATCCTGACGAGAGAGTACCAAACCTACCGGACGGTGCTCTTCGAGAGCAATCTTCCACGCCGCAACAGTCTCCTCAGCATCTGCCGGACGGAGAACTACCATCGAGCGCTCGCCCTTGTGGTTGTGGAGGTGCTCCATAAGACGAATCTGAGCCTCCTGCTCGATTGGCTGGTGGGTAGGACCATCCTCACCTACACGGAATGAGTCGTGTGTCCAGATATAGATTACATGCAAGCCCATCAATGCCGACAAGCGAACAACCGGCTTCATATAGTCAGAGAATACGAAGAATGTACCGCAAGCAGGGATAACACCACCATGCAATGCCATACCGTTCATTACGCACGCCATTGTAAACTCCGAAACACCTGCCTGGAAGAACTTACCCGAGAAGTCACCACGCTTAAATGCGTGAGTCTTCTTCAAGAAGCCGTCAGTCTTATCCGAGTTGCTCAAATCTGCCGAAGCAACGATCATATTCTCAACCTGCTCTGCGTATGTTCCCAATACGGTAGCCGATGCGGCACGAGTTGCCGAACCAGGCTTAACAGCGATAGAGCGGTAGTCAATCTCCGGAAGTTTACCCGAAAGGAATGTGTCGAGTTTGTGAGCCAACGCCGGATTAGCCTGACGCCACTCTGCCTCAACAGCCTTGCGAGCAACCATCTCCTTACGCAATGCGTTAGCACGCTCTGCATACAACACTGCAACCTCAGGGAATACCTGGAACGGATTCTCCGGATTTCCACCGAGGTGACGTATTGAAGCCTCGAAGTTTGCACCGGCAGCCGATACAGGCTGACCGTGAGTAGAAACCTTATCCTCGAATGACTCGCCATCAGCAGTTACCAAGCCCTTACCCATTACGGTATGACCTACGATGAGTGTAGGCTTCTCGGTAGAAGCGTTTGCAGTGGTCAAAGCCTCACGAATCTGTGCTACATTGTGGCCGTCAATCTCCAAGACATTCCAGCCCCAAGCACGATACTTCGCTGCAATATCCTCCTGATCAACCTCATCAACCTTGGTCGAGAGCTGAACATTGTTCGAGTCGTAGTACATAATGATGTTCGACAAACCGAGGTTACCAGCAATACGACCTACGCCCTGCGAAACCTCCTCCTGAACTGCACCATCCGAGATATAGATGTAGGTCTTGTGAGCCTGCCACTCGCCAAAACGAGCCACCATAAAGCGCTCTGCGATAGCAGCACCAAGTCCCATTGCGTGTCCCTGACCGAGAGGACCCGATGTATTCTCTACACCACGCAAGAAATCAACCTCAGGGTGTCCGGGGGTCACGCTACCCCACTGACGGAACTGCTGCAAATCCTCCATCGAGTAGTGGCCTGCGAGAGCAAGCACCGAGTAGAGCATTGGCGACATATGTCCCGGATCGAGGAAGAAACGATCACGATAAGGATAGAGCATATTATCAGGATCGTAACGCAAGAACTCCGAGAACAATACATTCACGAAATCTGCACCGCCCATAGCGCCACCCGGATGACCAGACTTTGCCTTCTCGACCATTGAAGCAGCCAAAATACGGATATTATCCGCACCCTTTGTCAAAATAGAATCATTAGCCATAACTGTATATTTTTATAAATTCGAAATTTTCCTAACTACAAAAGTATGAAAAAATTTTCAACTTCTGCCCTAAAATCGAAGTTTTTTTTTGAATTTGGGATTTTGCAGAGGCCAAAAGTGAGTAAAACGAAACGAGAGGTGTCGTATAGGATAGGTATAAACAAAAAAATGAGGTCTTCGGAGGTGGTTCGACTCACGAGAGAGCACCTCCCGCAGTCTTAGCGACCATATGTCGCAACCTTCCGATTTCCTCAACCAACCTAAAACTACTAACCTAAAATGAACCTTAAAACTTCGCTGCAAAGGTAAGGACTTTTTTTATTCCGTGCAAGTATTTTATTAAAAATTTTTAATTATTTTTTACTTTTTTATTAGATATGTTAGCCAATCAACTAATTATCAATGATTTGCAAAATAAAATAATTTTAATAACTATTTATTGTATTTCAATAATGATTTTTTTATTCCCCAAAAATAGCGAAAGATTGTTGCATTTTTCAACAAGAATTTCTATATTTGTATAAGTTCGGAGTGGAAGCCACTGCATCTGTCAATTTTTTTAAGGGCAATATGGCGTATGATTGATGCGTTTGTGACATATATTCAGACCGAAAGACGATACTCTGCACTTACGGTGCGCAACTATCGCCGAGATATAGAGATTTTCACGGAGTGGTGTGCTGCAAATGCAGGCGTCGAAGTTCAAGGGTTTGACTTTGCAAGGGTTACCACCGAGGATATTCGTGAGTGGATAATATATCGTACGGAGGTGTGCGACATCGGCGCCTCGTCAATGAACCGAGAACTATCGTCGCTGCGTAGTTTTTTCAGGTATCTGCGACAAAAAGGGGCGATGCAACAAGATATCTTCTGCCGCATATCCACACAGCGAGCACCTCGCAAATTGCCGACATTTATCCCTGAAACCCGTATGGAGGGGGTACTCGACACCATTCGGGCAAAGAGCGAGAATGAGGAGTTTAAGGAGCAGTTAAATGCTCTTATAATAGCGTTCTTTTACAGTTGTGGCATTCGTCTTGCCGAGTTGCAGGGTATGCGTATTGGCGATCTCTCAGCAGATTTGCAGTCGCTGCACATAAGAGGTAAGGGTGGCAAACACCGTATGATACCTATCATCTCGGAACTGACGCCACGCCTGCAAGCCCACTTAGAGAGGTTGAAAGAGTTGGGCGTTGATACTTCGCCAGATGCCCCGCTGATAGTTTGGGAGAGTGGCGAGAGGGTTTCTCGCTCGACCATACAGCGCATCGTAGCGAGGGAACTCAAAGAGGCAAATGTGCAGGGTAAGAAGTCGCCCCACGTGTTGCGACACACCTTTGCAACGCATCTCCTCAACCGAAATGCGGATATGCGAGATATACAGGAGTTGATGGGACACTCCTCACTACGCACAACGCAGTGCTATACGCACAACAGCATATCGCAACTGCAAGAGGTATACAAGCGGGCGCACCCGCATAAATAAGTAGTAGAGAGTGGTTAAAAACGGACAGCGAAAAGTCGATTTCCATTAACACACTTAAACAAAAGATAACGGCTAATGGCAAAATAAAAAAACATAAAATTGTTGGCGGTTAGGGTATTTTTGTGAGTCGCAAGGCGACAAATCCGCAGCATAGTGAGCCTATGTGAGGAATTTGGAGACCGTAGCGAGGTGCAAAAAGACCCTACCGAAACGATAAAAAACATAAAATTGTTGGCGGTTAGGGTATTTTGTGAGTCGCAAGGCGACAAATCCGCAGCATAGTGAGCCTATGTGAGGAATTTGGAGACCGTAGCGAGGTGCAAAAGAGCCAACCGAAGCGATAAAAAAACATAAAATTGTTGGCGGTTAGGGTATTTTTGTGAGTCGCAAGGCGACAAATCCGCAGCATAGTGAGCCTATGTGAGGAATTTGGAGACCGTAGCGAGGTGCAAAAAGAGCCAACCGAAACAATTTTAATTACAAACCTTAAATTTTTTGTACTATGGAGGTTAAGATTCAATCAGTAAAATTCGATGCGAGCAAGCAGCTCCTTGAATTTGTGGAGAAGAAGATGTCGAAGTTGGAGCGCTTTGAGGCTAATTCGACAGGAGTAGATGTAACTTTGAAGTTGGACAAGGACAGTGAAAAGGGTAATAAACTTGCACTTGTAGCACTCCATGTTCCGGGCGGAGATATTGTAAGCGAGCAGCGTGCTCGCACATTCGAAGAGGCGGTAGACTTGGCACTTGACGCTGTAAAACGCCAAATCGAAAAACGCAGAGATTAACAAAAGGAACATATTAACAGCACAAACGCCGAGCATACAATTTGCTCGGCGTTTATTGTATAGGTCTATTATCCGTTACTTTTGAGGCGGATAGTCGATGGTATAGTGAAGTCCTACCGACTCTCGGCACTCACGAGCCTGCTTGATGGTGAGGTAGGCTACTGCAATCATATTGCGCAACTCGCACAACTCACGACACGGCTTGGTGCGGTTATATAGCTCCTCGGTCTCCTGCCAGATTACTGCCAGACGCTTCAAGGCACGCTCCAAACGGAGGTTCGAGCGCACGATACCCACATAGTTCGACATAATCGAGCGAAGTTCCTTTCTATCCTGCATCACGAGTACCATCTCCTCGGCCTCAGCTGTGCCCTCAAAGTCCCAATCAGGAATACCCTCCTGAAATTCCACCTTATCGAGTTTTGCAAGTGCGTGCTCGGCTGCAATGGACGAATAGACAAACGACTCGGTAAGCGAGTTCGATGCCAAGCGGTTTGCGCCGTGGAGTCCTGTGCAAGAGCTCTCACCCAAGACATAGAGGCGGCGGATAGAACTTTCGCCATTATAATCAACCTTCACACCTCCGCAGCAGTAGTGCGCCGCAGGGCAGACAGGAATCATATCCTTGGTGATATCGATACCTATCGAGAGGCACTTCTCGTAGATATTAGGGAAGTGTTGCTTGGTCTCCTCGGCAGGCATATGTGTAACATCGAGATAGACAAACTCCTCACCTCTAATCTTCAACTCGTGGTCAATCGAGCGAGCCACAACATCACGAGGCGCCAACGACTTCATCGGATGATACTTATGCATAAACTCCTTGCCATTTTGGAGTCGGAGTACAGCGCCATAGCCACGCATCGCCTCGGTGATAAGGAATGATGGGCGCTCGCCCGGATGGTAGAGTGCAGTCGGGTGGAACTGAATAAACTGCATATTCTCGGTTACAGCCTTGGCACGGTGGCACATCGCAATACCGTCGCCCGTAGCAACTTTCGGATTGGTGGTTGTGTGGTAGATATTACCGCAACCGCCCGCAGCCACAACGGTAAACTTTGCGAGGGCTGTAAAAATCTCGTTTGTCTGGGTATTGAGGATATATGCTCCAAAGCAGGCCAAACCTCGTGTATGACGGGTTACAATCTCGCCAAGGTGGTGTTGTGTGAGCAAATCGACGGCAAAATGGTCCTCCAAGACGGTGATATTCGGGTGGTTGCGCACCTGCTCAATCAAAGCACGCTCAATCTCCGCACCCGTCAAATCCTGATAGTGGAGAATGCGATGCTCCGAATGACCTCCTTCACGATGAAGGTCAAAACCGCCATCCTCACGACGATCGAAGCGAGTACCCCAGCGAATAAGGTCCTCGGCCGAGCGAGGAGCATTCTTCACAACGATTTCGACTGCCTTTGGATCGCACTTGCCGGCACCACAGATGAGAGTATCCTCGATATGTTTCTCGAATGTGTCGGGTGCATAGGTTACAGAGCAGATGCCGCCCTGCGCATAGTTGGTGTTACACTCGTCAAGTTTACCCTTGGTAACGAGAGTTACGGTTGCTGAATCGGCAACTTTGAGGGCAAATCCCAAGCCTGCCGAACCTGAACCGATAACCAAAAAATCACTCTTCATTTTATTGTGATGTTTGTTTGATTACGCAAAAATAAGGAAATTTATCTAAAAATGTACCCTTAATCGTCAATTTTTGCTGTTGCCGACCAGCATTTCCACCGCCCTGCGACCCTCATCACCGAGCGAAATGGTGTAGTCGTTCACAAATAGTGAGATGTGTTTGTCGATGACTTCATCTTCGAGTTCTTGGGCGTGCTCCTTCACAAAATCACGGGATGCGACTCTGTTATTAAAGGCATATTGCACACTCTCGGCCAAGAGTTTTTCGAATTTCGAGATAATCTCCTCGCCCAACTCTCGTTTGGCAACTATTGCACCGAGCGGAAGTGGCAGATTTGTTTCGCTCTCCCACAACTTTCCGAGGTCGGCCACAAGCTCCAAGTTGCGACGCTCATAGACAAATCGCCCCTCGTGGATAAGAACACCTGCATCCGCATCGCCACGCTCCACAGCCTCGGCAATCTCCGAGAACAGGCGCTGCTCAACCTCCTCTACATCGGGGAAATATCGTTTAAGCAGAGCATTTGCCGTAGTATTCAATCCGGGAGAGAGAACTTTACGAATTTTGCCCGTTTCTCCTTTGCGTCGCACCAGAAGTTGGCCGTTACCACGACCAAGTGCCGAGCCACTGTCGAGCAAAACATAGTGTTCGGCAATCAGCGGATAGACCGCATAACTAATCTTCGAAATGGCTGGTTCGCCACGCAAAACACCCTCGTTCAACACCTCAATATCGTGGTACTCGACAGCCAAGTCGAAGTCGTGCGCAAGGCGTCGATTTATAATCGCATCGAAGGCGAAAGTGTCGTTCGGGCAGGGTGAAATATGGAGTGAAAGATGCATTACTCCTCCTCTAAATTTAGGTCTAAAATTGTTTGAGTCAGGCGGTCGAGCGCAAGCGGAATATCCCACTCGCTACGCTCCTCGCCCACATAGTTCGATATTGCTCTTATCTCGCCACAGCGCACACCTTCGGCTTGCGCCATAGCAAAGAGTGCGGCACCCTCCATATTCTCGATTTCTGCACCATCGGCCGTCATCGAGCAGTGCGATACGGTGTTACTACGCACCATCGGCAACCCCTCAACCACCATCGAAGCGAGGTAGGAACGGTCGTAGCCCGACGACAGATAGGCAAATCGCTCCTCGGTAACGGCTACAACATCGCCCTTTTTGAGGTTGCGGTCATACGCCCCTGCAATACCACAGAGAAGCAACGGCTTGCGCTCAGTACGGAGTATGCGAGCCACCTCGGTTGCTGTCTCGACTGCTCCGATACCGCAGATGCGAATATCGAGGTCGGGACGCAACGCCTTAAGCTTTGCCGCTTCGAGTTCGGTAGGGAAGATAAAAATCATACTACTTGCCCACTACTGCCTCCAACTCCTCAACTGACGAAGGAATATGCTTGTCGCCGATAATACGGCCACCCTCGGCTGTTACGATAATATCATCCTCGATGCGGATGCCGCCAAAGTCACGATACTCGTCGAGAAGATCATAATTTACAATACCCTTATAGAGTCCCTCAGCCTTCGACTTATCAATCAAGGCAGGGATAAAGTAGATACCTGGCTCGTTACTCATAACGGTGCCCTCACGCAACTTCCACGCTGCACGATAGACACAAGTGCCCGATGCAACAGCACGCTCCTTGAACTCCGAGAAGTCATAACTGCGCTCGCCCATAGCCTCGCAGTCGTGAACATCCATACCCATACCGTGCGAGAGCCCGTGAGGCATAAATAGATACATCGCACCTGCCTCGACAGCATCCTCTGCCGACGAGGTAATCAAGCCCACATCGTGCAAGCCCTCGGCCAACGAGAGAAGCGCCTTCTTGTGCACCTCCTCCATATACATTGCACCCGCCTTCATATTCTTTGGAGCCTCGTCGTGAGCCTTCAAAACAATTTCGTAGATATCTCTCTGCTTCTGGGTAAACTTGCCCGATACAGGATAGGTACGAGTGTGGTCCGAGCAGTAGTTTTCGAGCGACTCTCCGCCACCGTCAACCAACAACAAACGACCATTCTCCAACACGCCGTCACTATTGAGGTTATGGAGTGTTTCGCCGTGCTGCGACACGATGCTTGGGAACGACACACCCAAGCCCTGCGACTTGGCAATACCCTCCATAGCGCCTGCAATCTCTCGCTCGACAACACCAGCCTTACACATCTTCATAGCGGTAGTATGCATAGCATAACCGAGCTGGAAGGCACGCTCCAAAGCCTCAATCTCCTCGGCCGACTTCACCTCACGCATCTCGGCTACGGCAAACATCAAATCGACCGACTTGTGTGGGTACAACTCCGAAAGTGGCAAGCCCAAAAGGCGTGAAAGTTCAATCTTGCTCTCACCTCGATATGGCGGAAGGAAGTGGATGCGGCGGCTCTGCTTCATTGCCGTAGCAACCACACCGTCAAGAGCCTTCAATGGCTGGCAGTTTGATACACCCACTTGTGCACCAAGCTCCACAAGGCAAGGCTGCGGGCCTGTCCAGATGATATCCTCAACGGTGAAATCATCACCAAAGAGCATCGACTCGCCCGACTCAGCATCAATCACTGCCATCAACGACGGGATATTCAAACCGAAGTAGTAGAGGAAGGTCGAGTCCTGACGGAACGAGTATGTATTGTTAGGGTAGTTGAATGGCGAAAGCGAATTTCCCGCAATCAATACCAAACCATTGCCAATTCTGCGTGCCAACTCTGCACGACGCTGCTTGTAAGTCTCTGCGCTGAACATAATATATGTAGTTTTATCGTTTTACCTCTTTGTAGAGTTTGTCACCTCGGCGGACAACCTCGACTGTCTTGATTGAGCAGACATCGCCCTGCTTAACGCCTGCGACAACTTTGTTGTCGAGAACAATGCCCTCGGCCTTCTGTTCCACAACGCCCGTAGTTTCGCCCATAATGAGAATATCATCGCCCTCGGCCATAGTCGAAGCCTCGACGGTAATCTCCGCCACACCGATATTCTTGAAGTAGTTGGTTACCTTACCCACATACTCCTTGCGATGGGTTGCTGACGATCCATAGGCATTGGTGTGCTCCACGACAAGTTTATTAGCGTAATATCCGCCCCAGAAGCCACGATTGAATACTCGCAAAAGTCCGTTTTTCAACTCCTCGGCACTCTCACGGGTGTACTCGCCCGACTCGATAAGGCGCAACGCCTTGTCGTAAGCCTCAACCACTCGCTTGACATACTCGCCACCTCGTGCTCTACCCTCAATCTTCAATACACGCACGCCTGCGTTGATAAATTGGTCGAGGAAATCGATCGTACACAAATCCTTCGGCGAGAGTATATAACGACCATCCACATCGAGCATCTCGCCCGTATCCTTATCCTGAATGGTATATTTTCTGCGACAAATCTGACGGCACGCACCACGATTTGCCGAGCAGTTTGTCTCGTGTTGGCTCAGGTAGCACTTGCCCGAGATAGACATACACAATGCACCGTGAGCAAACATCTCAATCTCGACCAACTCGCCCTTCGGGCCACGAATATCCTGCTCCACGATGGCTTTATGCACCGTAGCAATCTGCTCCAACGACAACTCACGAGCCAATACTACCACATCGGCCCACTGCGAGAAGAACTTCACGGCCTCCGAGTTCGAGATGTTACACTGCGTAGAGATATGCACCTCGACGCCCACCTGATAAGCATAGGTTATAACCGCCAAATCCGAGGCGATAACTGCATCGACACCAACCTCCTTGGCCTTATCGACAACCTCGTGCATAACCTGCAACTCATCATCATAGATGATGGTATTCACTGTAAGGTAGGTCTTAACGCCAGCTTTGTGAGCAATATCGACAATCTGCTCCATATCGGCAGCCGAAAAGTTTGCCGCCGATGCCGAGCGCATATTCAATCGTCCGATGCCGAAGTATACCGAGTTTGCACCCGCATTTATCGCAGCGTGCAACGACTCGTAGCATCCGACCGGAGCCATTATCTCTATATCTGTTCGTTTCATACTTTTAACTCTTTCGTCCTACGAGGTTTTCGGCATATTTACGCAACTCTACGGTGCGCTCCGCTGCAACAGAAAGGTTGTCGAGAA
This sequence comes from Alistipes sp., assembly GCA_045654385.1. GTDB lineage: Bacteria > Bacteroidota > Bacteroidia > Bacteroidales > Rikenellaceae > Alistipes. The sequence goes on along the minus strand of JAZONG010000083.1, from coordinate 16,006 downwards.
TACCGATTGCCTTCTGGAATTTCTGTGCAATCTGCTGCTCTACTCGCTCCGGAACACCCAACGAATCGTACAGCGCCTTTATTGTCGAAATCTTCTCGGTATCGCTCAAATCCTTGCGAAGATGCGTAGTGCGCAACACCTCACGCTGCTCCTCGTTTGCACGAGAGAAGGCCTCAATCATCAAAATTGTCTTCTTGCCTTCGAGGATGTCGCCGCCAATCTTCTTACCCAAGCGCTCGTCGCCATAACTATCAAGCAAATCATCTTGAAGTTGGAATGCCAAGCCCACCTCCAACGCAAAGTTGTAGAGCAACTTACAATCCTCCTCCGACGCTCCCGCCAAGAGAGCTCCGATAGTTGCCGAGCCGGCAAGCAGGACAGCCGTTTTGAGTTCAATCATTCGCATATAATCGACCACCGACACCTTTTGTTGCGTCTCAAAGTCCATATCGAACTGCTGTCCCTCGCACACTTCGGCTGCCATCTTGTTGAAGCGCTCGAAAATCTGCGGAAGTCGCTCCGAAGAGGTGCGCTGCAAGTAGTTATAAGCCAAAATCAACATCGCATCTCCCGAAAGAATGGCTACATTATTACCCCATTTAGCGGGTACAGATGGGCGACCACGACGCACCGCCGCATTATCCATAATATCGTCGTGCAGGAGTGTAAAATTATGGAAAATCTCCACCGCCATAGCCGGCATCAAGGCTCGCTCAATATCCTCGGCATAGAGGTTATAAGTCAACATCAAAAGTGTTGGGCGAATACGCTTTCCACCCACCTCCAAACCATATTTTATAGGGGCATAGAGGCGCTGAGGCTCCTCTGGTGTAGGCATCTGAGCAACCGTGCGCTCAAAAATTGCAAGTACCTCGTTGTTGGTATATAGTTTCATTGTCCAAAAATTTTTCTAAAAAGCACCCTTCTTCAACTCATCAATCTCGGCAAGGCGTGCGTATGCAAACTCCTTAACCTTCTCCCAATCGTAGTAGTATGGGGTGTCGGTTTCGATTGGCATATCGACATCACGCTCATTCATCTGTGGGCGCACCAAAACCTTACCCTCCTTGTTGCGATAGAAGATAAAGAAGATGTTTGCAGCCTTAGGGGTGATTTTGTAGGCTCGCCAATGCTCGGCTACATACTCAATGGTCTCCTTACCCTCTCCAAAGTAGAGAGGCATACCCTCCAAACCGAAGATGTTCTGCAACGGAATAAGGTTCAAATCGTGGCCAAAGCAGAGGTGGGCATTTGAGCCGACCTTGCCAGAGATAACCTCCTCGGCACGAGCCACAAGGTAATCTACCAACACTCGTGATTGCGCCATATTATTTGCCAAAATAGGGTGCGCAGCCGAACCGCAACGATAGTGCCAAACGCAATTTTCGTGCATATACATCACGAAGTGCTCCTCGGTGTTGAACACCTCGTCGATCAACGAGCGGTCGTGAATATCAAAGTTCTGCGCAAATGCCAGACGCTTGTAGATGTCGGTAATAATCTTAAAGCGATGCTTGTAGTCCGCAAAGCGGGTGAAGAAGGCGTCGGGATCGGTGAACATACCATTGAGAGCGTGGCTCATATCCTGGCGATTTCCCCATTCGAGAAGGTGCGAATAGACATCGTTAATCAAGAAATTCATATACAACTTCTCCTCGACAGCCGAATAGGCCGGATTGTGAGCCGACTTCTGTGGGCGTATAGCCGCAGCGGTACTCTCTGAGGCCTTCATTGTATTATTCATACGAGAATTACACAATTTGAGCCCCTCGTTGAAGCCTGCCATACTCAATATGGCTCGTGGCGAGGTGGAGCTGACCGATACAATCTCCGCATCGCCCTTGAAGAGCGACTTGTAGCGTTTGTAGTATCGCTTCGCTATATCCTTATGTTGGTTAAAGCCCGTTTGGGTAAGATCGCCAGCGTGGTCTATATGGCTGAGTTGAAGCCACTCCATATAGTCCTTTACACGCTGACCAAGCGGGGTTAAAATACCCATCTTGTCCGCCTCGACAAAGTAGTTGTAACTCTCATCCGTATAGAGTTGATTAACCTCGTAGCGTGAGCCGTGGCGAAGATAGGCCGTGATGTAAAACGGCTTGTAACCCTTTGGTGCAGAAGGCGCTTCGTTGGTGAAGATTTCGCCATTATAGACCGACATTGTCGGAACAACAACCTGCGGATAGGTCTCAACCTCTTGTCGTGCAGTAGGCAGAGAGGTGTTCTGGTCCTTCTCAATACACGCCATCGCAGAGAGTACGACAACGACAAGCAGAATCAAATAGCGCTTCATAACTTTTTTCGATTGGTTTTCTTAAAAGTGTTTTAAAGTGCAAATATACGAAAAAAACCTAATAATTCCACCTATTGCGGAAAAAGCGAATTTTCAATGGACTAAAATTTGCAATCTCATAAAAAATACCTAACTTTGACTGCTTAAAAATGAAATTTTTATAACTAACAAATTAAAATACTATTCTAATTATGAAAAAACTTGTTTTTGGTATTGACATCGGTGGCACAAACACCGCATTCGGACTCGTTGATGAAGTTGGTGAGATTTTCGGCGAATCGTCTATCTCGTCGAGAGCATATGCTCACTACGATGACTACCCTCGCTACATCGAGGATTTGGCAGCAGCAATGAAGGCTTTGGTTGAGAGCCTTGATGTTGAGTTTGAGTTGGTAGGTATCGGTGTTGGCGCTCCAAACGCAAACTACTACAAGGGTACTGTCGAGATTCCTTCGAATATGTGGAAGTACACCGATGAGCAGGTTGCAGCAGGTATGAAGGATGAGGATCGTCTTTTCAACTTCTCGGAGGATTTGGGCAAGCACTTCCCAGGTGTACCGGTATACATCACCAACGATGCTAACGCAGCAACTATCGGTGAGATGGTTTACGGTGGCGCAAAGGGTATGAAGAACTTTATTATGGTAACCCTCGGCACAGGCGTAGGTTCTGGCTTTGTGGCAAATGGCGAGATGATCTACGGACACGACGGCTTTGCAGGCGAGTTCGGCCACGTTATCGTTGAGCGTGGTGGTCGTGATTGCGGTTGTGGTCGCAAGGGTTGCCTTGAAACCTACACCTCGGCAGGTGGTATCAAGCGTACCGCATTCGAGTTGTTGGCTACAATGAACGATCCTTCGCCAATTCGTGAATACTCGTTCGATAAACTCGAAGCAGCAATGCTCTCGAAGTTCGCAAAGGATGGCGATCCTATCGCTAAGGAGTGTTTCCGCCTTACAGGTCAGAAACTCGGCTATGCGTTGGCTGATGCCGTAGCAATCACTTCGCCGGAGGCAGTATTCCTCTTTGGAGGTTTGGCAAAGGCAGGCGATTTGATATTCGATCCTATCAAGCACTATATGGAGGAGACAATGCTTATCGCCTTCAAGAATAAGGTGAAGGTGCTTCCTTCGGAGTTGCAGAATAAGAATGCGGCTGTTTTGGGTGCGGCAGCACTTGTTTGGCAGGCAAGACAGTAATATGTTACAATCAAGGGTTGCCGAATTATCTTCTGCAACCCTTAATTATGCAGACTAATAACTAAATAATATGAAGAGATTTTTATTCGCATTGACAGCCTTGGCAATGGTGGCGTGTTCAACCGCACCACAGATGTCAAAGGAGGAGAAGGAGGCGTTTAAGTTCGCCGATAAACTCATCAAGAAGATGACCTTGCAGGAGAAGATTGGTCAGTTACAGCAGTTTGTTACAGGTAAGGGCGTTGTAACCGGTCCTGATGGCGAAAAGCGAGATATTGAAGAGGCTATCCGTATGGGTACAGTAGGTTCATTCCTCAACATCTACTCCACCGAGGAGTATATCCACTTGCAAAAGATTGCAGTCGAGCAGAGCCGTCTTGGTATTCCGCTCATCTTCGGTTTCGATATTATCCACGGCTGTCGTATTCAGTTCCCTGAAAATCTCGCTTCATCTTGCAGTTGGGATATTGAGGGTATCGAACACTCCGCTCGTATAGCAGCAGAGGAGAGTGCCGCAATGGGTATTCATTGGACCTTCTCGCCTATGTGCGATGTGTCGGCAGACCCTCGTTGGGGCCGTGTATCGGAGGGTTCGGGTGAGGATCCTTACCTCGGCTCAAAGATTGCCGCTGCAATGGTGCGTGGTTACCAGGGTGATGATTTGAGCAGCGACAAGACCGTTGCCGCTTGCGTTAAACACTTTGCCGCATACGGAGCGCCACAGGCCGGCCGTGATTACCACACCGTCGATATGTCGGAGTTGATGTTCCGCAACCGCTACCTCCCTCCTTACAGAGCGGCTGTTGAGGCGGGTGCAGTAACCGCTATGTCGTCGTTCAACGACTTTATGGGCGTACCTGCATCGGGCAACAGATGGTTGATGCACACACTCTTGCGTGAGGAGTTGGGTTTTACCGGCTTTGTTGTTTCGGACTACGCTGCCGTACACGAGATGATTAAGCACGGCACCGCTACCGACGGCAAGGATGCTGCTTATCAATCTATGATGGCGCACCTCAATATGGATATGGTGCGTGGCGACTATATCGCATTTGGCGAGGAGTTGGTAAAAGAGGGCAAAATCAGCGAGAAGACCATCAACACACTCTGTCGTGAGGTCTTGGCCGTGAAGTATCGCCTTGGATTGTTCGACGACCCATTCAAGTATGGCCGTCAAAATCAGGAAGAGGTGGTATATCGCCCTGAGAACTTGGAGTTCGCTCGTGAGGTGGCTGCCAAGTCTATGGTATTGCTCACAAACAATGGCGTTCTCCCACTCAACGAGGGTGTAAAAATTGCTCTTGTAGGTCCGTTGGCAGACTCTAAGCGTGATCAGATGGGTGCTTGGATTGGCTATGGCGAAGAGGAGCGTTCGGTAACTATCCGTGAGGCTTTGGAGAAGCGCTATGGCAAAAATAATGTCCTCTATGCAAAGGGTTCTGACTTCCGTGCCCCTATTAAGGGTGGCATTGCAGAGGCTGTTCGTGTGGCTCGCAAGGCCGATGTAGTGCTGCTCTCGATTGGTTTGTCTTATAAGGAGTCGGGAGAGGCTACTTCGCTCACCGAGATTACCGTTCCGGAGGCACAGCAGGAGTTGCTCGATGCATTGAAGAAGACCGGCAAGAAGGTTGTTGTCTTGCTCGGTACAGGCCGTGCAATGGATATCCGCAATGAGGTTGAGAAGGCTGACGCAGTGCTTGTAACTTGGCACGGCGGAACAATGGAGGGTCCGGCAGTGGCAGACCTCGTATCGGGCGATAAGAACCCTTCGGGACACCTTACAATGTCGTTCCCATACTGCGTAGGTCAGGCGCCTATCCATTACAGTATGAAGGTTACCGGTCGCCCTCGTCGAAATAACGAGCATAAGGCAAAGTACCTCTCTCGCTATATGTACACCCCTAACGAGCCGTTGTTCCCATTCGGTTACGGTTTGAGCTACTCGGAGTTCGAGTACTCGGACTTGCAGGTTTTAACCCCTGAGGTTGAGCTTGGCGGCGTAGTGAAGGTTAGCGTAAAGGTTACCAACAAGGGTAAGTACGACGGCGACGATGTGGCTCAACTCTATGTGCGTGATGTTGTTGCCGAGACCACTCGCCCGATGCGTGAGTTAAAGGGCTTCGAGCGCTTCTCGTTGAAGGCTGGCGAGGAGAAGGTTTTGACCTTCGAAATCCCTACCTCGGATTTGGCATACTGCCACCGTGATATGAGTTTCAAGGCTGATGCCGGCGAATTTAAGGTTTGGGTTGGTGCTGACTCTAATGCACAACTCGAAGGCGTATTCACCCTCAAATAAAAATAATGAAGAGATTATTCTGTTCACTTCTGTTTGTTGTTGTGGCGCTCTCTGCAATGGCGGAGCGCCACACCGACAAGCTCTTGCGTGAATTGCACAACCCCAAGTCAAAATATGTCTTTGTAGTGGCCCATCGTGCCGACTGGCGAAATTTCCCCGAAAATTCGTTAGAGGCTATCGAATCGGCTATTCAGATGGGTGTCGACATCGTCGAGTTGGATGTGCATCGCACCGCCGATGGCGAGTTGGTGGTGTGCCACGACCGCACTATCGACCGCACCACAAATGGCAGGGGTAAAATTAGCGAGCTAACGCTCGACTATATCCGTTCTCGCAATCTTCGTGCGGGCCACAAGGCGGTAACTCGCTACAAGATGCCGACCTTGGCCGAGGCTCTCGACCTCTGCAATGGCCGTGTACTTATCAATATCGACAAAGGCATAAACTACTACGACCAGATTTTAGAGATGCTCGTTGAGCGCAAGATGGTCGAGCAGGTTATCATCAAGAGCAGTAAGTCGGTGGCAGCAATGGAGGAGTTCTTCTCCAAGCACGAGAAGAATATGCTCTATATGCCTGTTCTTAACTACAATGATAAGTCGTGGGGTCGTCACGAGATTCTACTCAACGACTACCTCGCAAGTAGCCTCCCATACATCGCTGTGGAGATGTGTTGGAATGGTACATTGGAGGGCGAGAAGAGAGTTTTTAACAAAATTGTAAAGAGTGGTAAGCGACTCTGGATTAACACCTTGTGGAATAAGTTGTGCGGTGGCAACCAGGCAGATTTGGAGGATGATGCTGCGGTAGGCAACGAGGATAGAGTATATGGCAAAATCCTCGCATACGGCACAACAATGATTCAGACCGACCGCCCTGCAATGCTTATAAAGTATCTCGAAGGCAAGGGTCGTCACACACTAAAATAGTCTGTACGGATGAATATAATCGATTTTTTTTGCATAAGTTCTCCTAAACCACTACGCACGGAGCTTGACGAGAAGGGACAACACAAACTGCACCGCTCGTTGGCTTTGCAGTCGTTTGTGGCAGCGACACTCGGTTATAGTCTTTACTACGTCTGCCGTACATCACTCAATGTGATGAAGAAGCCGATACTCAACAGCGGTATGCTCGATGCTACGCAGTTGGGTATTATAGGCTCGGCACTCCTCTTTGCCTACGCCATAGGCAAGTTTGTCAACGGATTTATTGCCGACCACTCCAACATCAAGCGATTTATGGCTACGGGTTTGCTGGTTTCGACCTTGGTAAACCTGACTATGGGCATTGTAGGCCTCTTTGGCTCGAATAACGAGTTTGTGGGTGCTGCCATAATTCCGTCAACAACCACATTTATAATTTTTGCAATCATTTGGGGCATAAACGGCTGGGCGCAGTCGATGGGTGCTGCTCCGGCTATTGTATCGCTATCTCGTTGGTTTCCACTCTCTCGACGAGGTACATTCTATGGCTTCTTCTCGGCAAGCCACAACATCGGTGAGTGGTTGTCATTCATCTTCGTAGGCTCGCTTGTGGCCGTTAGCGGTTGGCAGTGGGGCTTCTTTGGCTCGGCGTTGGCCGGTGCTATCGGAGTGGTGATTATTCTCGCTATGTTGCACGACACCCCCGAGAGCAAGGGTCTTCCTTCGATTGAAGTGTTGTCGGGCGAAAAGGTCGAAGTTAAGAGCAAGACCGAGTCTGTTGCCGATATTCAGAAGCAGGTGTTGCGCACCCCTGCGGTGTGGATTTTAGCGCTCGCTTCGGCATTTATGTATATCTCTCGCTACTCCTTGAACTCGTGGGGTATTCTCTTCTTGCAGGAGGAGAAGGGCTTCTCGCTCGAAACAGCAACATTTATCATCTCGATAAACGCCCTGCTCGGTATCGTTGGTACGATGCTGGCAGGTTGGATGTCGGATGTACTATTTAAGGGTGACCGCAAGATGCCGGCTTTGGTATCTGGCATTGTACTGTCACTCTCTTACGCACTATTTGTCTACGGTGGCGACAAGTATTGGATAAATGTCACCTCGATGGTACTCTTCGGAGTAGCAATAGGTGTTTTGATAGCCTTTTTGGGCGGCTTGATGGCGGTGGATATTGTACCACGCAGGGCGTCAGGTGCTGCGCTCGGCGTAGTGGGTATTGCAAGCTATGCGGCTGCGGGTGTTCAGGATGTTGTAAGCGGATGGCTTATCGACAAGAATATAACCGAGGCAATAAACGATATGGGCGAAATCGTGAAGCATTACGACTTCTCGGATGCGGCAATTTTCTGGATTGGAGCATCGGTAATTTCGTTCCTCCTGCCCCTGCTTAATTGGGGTAAAAAAGTAAACGAATAGGAGGATGATTAAGAGTCTGTGCAAATATCTGCTGTGGGTGGCTTTTGTAGCCGTTGCGGGGGTGGCTTCTGCCTCCGACAACGAGGCGAAGGTCGATACCCTTATTGCGGTGGACAGAGTGCAGATTACAGCCATCAAGCAGGGCTCGGAGTTGCGCCGTGAGGCGGTGGCAGCCTCGGTATTGAGTGGTCGCACACTCGAAATGCGAGGTGTGGCGGCAGTAAAAGATATCGTAACCGATATACCCAACCTCTTTATGCCCGACTATGGCTCACGCACCACATCTTCAATCTATGTGCGTGGTATGGGCACCCGCATCGACCAACCCGTCGTGGGTATGACGGTCGATAATGTGCCTCTCGCCGACAAAAACCTATACGACACCGAACTCCCCGATATAGAGCGCATCGAGTTTTTGCGTGGTCCGCAGGCTACGCTCTATGGTCGCAACACGATGGGCGGAGTGATAAATGTCTATACCCTCTCGCCCCTAACCTATCAGGGTGTGCGTCTGCGTGCCGACTACGGCTCTCGCAACGCAGTGCGAGTGGCTGCATCGACCTACAACAAGTTGGGCGATAAGTTCGGCTTCTCGGTTTCGGCTCAATATGCACGCCACGACGGTTATTGGCGCAACTCTTACAACAACTCTCTCTGCGACAAAGAGGATAGCGGTAACTTCCGCACCAAATTGCAGTATCGCAAGGGGGCGTTGAGTATCGACAACACGCTCGCCTTCTCCATCGTGGAGCAGGGCGGCTATCCATACGAATATATCGGCTCGCCAAATAGCGAAAAGTACCGTGAAGAGTTGGTGGGTAAAATATGCTATAATGAGCCTTCGACCTATGGCCGTATCGCTGCAAACGACGGCCTGAGCATACGCTACGACTTCGGAAAGTTCTCGTTGGCAAGTATCACATCGTATCAGTATATGAGTGATAAGATGCACATCGACAACGACTTTCTACCCGAGTACTACTTCACACTCGAACAGCGCAAGCAGCAACACAACATCGCTGAAGATTTTGTGCTGCGCTCGAATGAGAAGGGTGTTTATCGTTGGTTGGCAGGAGTTTATGGCTTCTTCAAGAGGGAGCAGATGCAGGCACCCGTAACATTTGGACAGACGGGTATCCAACGACTTATCATCGACAATATAAATGCCAACTCGCCATACGATGGGGCGTATCGCTGGGGAGATGCAGAGGGTAATGGCGCTGATGAGTTGTTGCTCGACAGTCGTTTTACGACTCACAATAGTGGCGTGGCGGCATATCATCGTAGCGAGGTGCATCTGGGGCGTTGGCGTTTGGCATTGGGATTGCGTGTGGATTATGAGTTGGTGCAGATGCTCTACCACACAACAACCACAACCTGCTATACTGCGGTGCCGAATAATCCCGCCCTCACACCAACGGTTGTGCCTGTAAATATCTCTAACAGCGAGGTGTTATCTCGTGGATTTTTAGAGTTTCTGCCATCGTTCTCGGCTTCGGTTGATTTGGACTCGACGGGGCGAAATATGCTCTACTTCTCGGCGTCAAAGGGCTACAAGGCGGGCGGTTTCAATACGCAGATGTTCTCGGAGGTGTTGCAACGCCAACTTAAAGAGAAGATGGGTTTGTCGCAGGAGATAGATGTAGACAAGTTATGCGCCTACAATCCCGAACATAGTTACAACTTGGAGCTGGGAGGCCATTTTGGCACAAACGACGGCACATTCACAGCCGATGCATCGTTGTTCTATATCGAGTGCGTGGATCAACAACTCACAATCTTCCCCGACGAGAACAGTACAGGAAGAATGATGACCAACGCAGGTCGCACACGCTCCTTTGGAGCGGAGGTGTCGGCTACGGCACGACTGGCAAAGACTCTCGTTGTGAGTGGCTCATACGGCTATACAAATGCCAAATTTAGGGAATTTAAGTCGGGTGGCGTAAATTATGCAGGTAATTTTATACCATATGCACCAAAAAATTCGTTATCTTTGCGCCTGATGCAGACCGTTCCGTTCCGCTCACAGTGGATTGACCGTATGGTTTTGAGTGTGGGAGTTCAGGGCGCAGGGCGCATCTATTGGAACGAAGCAAACGATGTATCGCAACCGTTCTACGCCCTATTGGAGGGTTCGGTACGCTTCGAGGGCGAGAAGTGGGCGGTCGATTTGTGGTGCAAGAATGCTACGAATACGAAGTACAGCCTCTTCTACTTCGAATCTATGGGCAACCGCTTTGTGCAGCGTGGCCGACCAATGACGGGCGGAGTGAGAGTAATGATTAATATATTGTAAAGCATAAAAGAATGAAAAAGTTTATATTTTTAATCGGTATTGCAGCGTTGTTCTTTGCAACATCGTGTCTGAATGGTAGTGTAAACCCCGGCCAATCTTCGGCAACATACTACGGTAAACTTACAGTCGTGGACACCGACACAAACGAGGTGTCTTACACCAACGATAAGGCCTCGGTATCTATCTGGATTCCGAATATCACCGAGCCGAAGTTTGACTTTATATTCCACAGTATGAAGTTCGACGATGCAATGCCCGTAAAGTTAAATATCGAGGTGTCAGATATACCATTTACGACAACCGTATCGGAGGATCAAAACTCGATAAACTATGTATTTGAAAAGGGCAATATCGTGCCTACGGCAGGTGGTGTAAAGTACGAGAAGTACAAAATAGGCAAGTTCGAGGGATGCGTAGGCAAGGAGGTTGAGATAACCTTCACTATGCCGTCGAAGAACAAGACCGTCTATTTCAAGACCAACTACGACACCACAGAGTAACGAACTTAAATAAAAAGATATAAGTATGAAAACTGAGTACAAACCCTATGTTGAGGAGTTGATTGAACTTGCAATCAAGGAGGATATTGGCGATGGCGATCACACATCGTTGTGCTGTATTCCTGCCGAGGAGCGTGGCCGTATGCGCCTTTTGTGCAAGCAGGAGGGCATTATCGCAGGCATCGAGATAGCAAAGATGGTTACCGAGCGTTTGGATGCTGAGGTTAAGTTCGAGCAGATTTTGAACGATGGCGACCGTGTTAAGGTGGGCGATGTAGCCTTCTATGTAGAGGGTAACTTGCAGTCGTTGTTGCGTGCGGAGCGAATTTTGCTCAACATTATGCAGCGAATGAGCGGCGTAGCAACACAGACCGCAGTATATGCCGACCGCATTGCCGATTTGCACACCAAGGTACTCGACACCCGCAAGACTACACCGGGTATGCGTGTTTTGGAGAAGATGGCAGTGAAGATGGGTGGTGGCGAAAATCACCGCATCGGACTCTTCGATATGATTTTGCTCAAAGACAACCATATCGACTTTGCCGGTGGCGTGGCTAAGGCTGTAACCGGTGCCAAGGAGTACTTGAAGGCGAAGGGTAAGAACATTCCTATCGAGTGCGAGGTGCGCTCGTTGGAGGACATTAAGGAGGTGTTTGCTGCGGGCGGTGTCGACAGAATTATGTTCGACAACTTCTCGGTAGAGCAGACTCGTGAGGCTGTGGCACTCGTGGCCGGTCGTTGCGAAACAGAGTCGAGTGGCGGTATCACCCTCGAAACCTTGCGTGATTATGCCGAGACCGGTGTCGATTTCATCTCAGTAGGTGCTTTGACACACCAGATTAAGTCGCTCGATATGTCGCTTAAAGCGTGTTAATGACAGAGTATCAACATATTGATTTTCACATCGTAACAGTGGCCGACAAGCCACTGTTCGACTATTATATGCTCGCCTCCGAGGAGCAGAACTGCGATCTCAACTTCGCCAATATCTTCTGTTGGAGTTCAACCTACCACAGCGAAGTTGCCGAAGTGGAAGGTTTTCTCGTTATTCGCTTCGACAACGGGGATGCAAAGTGTTATATGCAGCCCGTAGGCAAGGGCGACAAGGCTACAATCTTGGAGTTATTGCGCCAAGACGCCTTCGAGCAGCGCACACCTCTGCGACTCTACGGTCTGTCGGCCGAGTGGCGCACCTTTTTGGAGGAGAACTATCCCGACGAATTTGCTTTCGACGCTCCGAGAGCCCTATGCGACTACATCTACCGCACCGATGATTTGGCGCAGTTGCCGGGGCGAAAGTATCAACCCAAGCGCAACCACCTCAACCGCTTTGTGGCACGCTACACTTGGCACGCCGAGCCCCTTTCACAAGCAAATATCAAAGATTGCCTTGCGCTCTACGATAGGTGGCTAAACGGCCGCACAATGGGCGAGGCAGAACTTGCCGAGCAGCAGGCTCTGCATTGCGCCTTCGATAACTTCGAAGCGTTGGGCTTGCGAGGTTTGGTCCTGTATGTCGAGGATAGAGCGGTGGCCTTTTCGTATGGCACGCCCATAAGTCGCACAACCTTCTGCACCCACATCGAGAAGCACGACAGCACAATCGAGGGTGCTGCTACAATGATAAATCGCCTGATGGCGCAGTCGTTGGAGGGTGAGTTTGAGTTCATAAATCGTGAAGATGACCTCGGCTTGGAGGGTTTGCGCTTTGCGAAGATGTCCTACCACCCTACGCTCCTGCTCAATAAAATCTCGGCTCTGTACCTCACACTCGAACAGCGCCAAATGCGTGCAATGTGGCAAGATATTTTCGGCGATGAGCGCCACGAGATAGAGTCGTTCTTCATTCGCCACGCAGAGGCCATTCCGATGATACATAAGGTTGATGACAGAGTTGTGTCGATGCTTTTTATAGTGCCGTTGCAGATGTGGAATGTGCGTGTGGCATATATCTATGCCGTAGCCACACTCCCCGAATATCGTGGTCAGGGTATCGCCTCGAAGTTGCTAGACAAGGCTCTGCGCTATATCGACGAGAGTGGCGAATTTGACTGCGCTGCCCTTATTCCGAGCAGCACCGAGTCGAAACGGCTCTACGAGAGATTGGGCTTTGAGGATATTCAGCGACCGATGCTCTTTTCCGCCACCGATTACCTCGGTACAGGCTCCGTACCTCACGACTTGGCGATGGTTCGCAAGTGCTAAAAAGGGATATAGAGCGGTAAAAGTGGTACGAAAGTTGCCAATTTCAGATTATTTCGAATTATTTTAGGGGTAAATTTGGAAGTGTCGTTTTTTTGCCATACCTTTGCACTCGCAAAACACAGGAACTCCATTTTAGAGTAAAGATACATCGCGGGGTGGAGCAGCTGGTTAGCTTGCCGGGCTCATAACCCGGAGGTCGGAGGTTCGAGTCCTCCTCCCGCAACTAAACGAGAGATAATCAAAAGATTATCTCTCGTTTTTTTTGTTGCGGTCGGAGACTCGGTCAGTCGGTAGCGGTGTGGCAGACTTGTCTGCGCTGCGTATAGTGCTATTGCTGTGTGCGACAATCGCTATGCGATTTTCGATATCATAGTCGTAGTCTAATAAGTAAATGAATTTCCTTATTCGTCTCCGCCTATGCTATCCAACCTTTGGTTGCTGTCGCACCCATCAATATCCCTCATTTGCTCGGTCTGCTCAAACCTGCGGCGACCGGTCGAGTCCACTATGACGGAATATTTTTTTTTGAATCCAATCAGCAAACTCAACTACTGATGTAAAGTCTATTACAAAAAGGTCAGATAAGTTGATTGTTTGTTCAACTCACGAGAGATAATCGAAAGATTGTCTCTCGTTTTTTTTGTTGCGGTCGGAGACTCGGTCAGTCGGTGGCGTCTCGGGTGACTAATCTGCGTATGGCTGTTGTTTGCTATCGCGAATCATTGTCTTTGTCAAATGAATGTTCTTGAAAATAGATTTTCAGCCATCATTCGCCAAAGCCAACAATCTACGATTGCAACACCCCTACTTCGGTCACCTCTCAACTAAAAAATTCTCAGTTTTTTGATGGATTTTTTTATTTTGCAATTTAACTTTTTTAGTGTAACTTTGTCTTATAAGTAAATGCTAATCAACAGAGCTTATGGGATTGAGATTATATTCCTCGACTCTTGACCTATGCGATTTGAGTTCAAACCGCATTAAAACGGTGTTGAATTCGCTTACGGCTGACCACATTTGCGGCATTGTATTTTGTGGCACAAGCGACACTATGGAGTATCACCAACTCCTCGACAAGATAAAATCTGCTGTTTGCGAAGCATTGGGGCGAAGAGTCCCAATAACACTCATCCCACAATACCTACTCCCCAAAGGAGGGCTTTCTATCGATATATACACCATCGACTGCACCACCCAACTGCACATCGAAGAGCGAGCAGGCGTCTGCTACGGCCTTATCGAGAACGAGGAGGAGAAGTTACTCTTTGTGGAGGGCATTCCGTCGTCCGACTTCACGGGCAGCGTACGACAGCAGAGTGACGAGGTGTTTAATAAGTTGGATTCTCTGCTCACCTCATTCGGTTTTGAGGTGGATGATATCGTGCGCCAGTGGAACTACATTGGCAATATCGTATCCTACAAAAACGGCAAACAGAACTATCAGGAGTTCAACGATGCTCGCTCGGCCTACTACGCAAAGGGCAGTTGGCACAACGGCTACCCTGCGGCTACGGGTATAGGTGTAGAGGGCGAGGGTATAATTGTTGGAGGTATCGCCTTCAAGAGGGCCGATAAGGGTGGTATCTACCCTATCGACAACCCATTGCAGGTGGCAGCGCACATCTACTCGAAGCGAGTGCTTGTGGATGATGACAAGAACGCCGTAAAGAGCACTCCGAAGTTCGAGCGTGCGAAGGTTATCAAGACAGAGCGAGGAGCATGTTGTTTTGTATCGGGCACAGCGGCAATTCGTGGAGAGGAGAGCATAAGCAACTCATCGGCAAGGATGCAGACCATCAAGACAATCGAAAATATCGAGCACCTCGTATCGAAAGAGAATTTGGTGCGATACGGATGCGAGCCATACGACCTGAAATACACCCAACTCCAAGTCTTTATAAAGAGTGCAGAGGATTATATCGAGGTGAAAGAGGTGGTCGAGGCGGCATTCCCGCACACCCCTGCCGTCTATACGGTGGCGGATGTGTGCAGAAGTGAACTTTTGGTGGAAATAGAGGGTATTTTAATATCGTGATACTATGAGAAAAACGCTGATATTAATCGTTTGTATGGCGCTGTCGGCAATGCAGGCAGCAGCCTCAAATCAATGCCGGGATGAGGTCTTTTTAAGGCGTGTATATCTTACGGTAACGGGCGCTCTGCCAACCTCGCAGGAGAGTGTAAGTTTTCTTGATAACGAGAGCCCGAAGAAGCGTGAGGTGCTAATCAACAGACTTATTCAGAGCGAGCTCGGTCTGAAATATATGCAGATGCACTGGGGCGATATTTTGCGCATAAAGTCCGAGTTCCCAAGCAACCTGTGGCCAAACGGCGTGCAGGCCTACAACCGTTGGATATACGAGCAGTTGCTCTACAATGTGCCATACGATGAGATGGTGCGCAAGTTGCTCCTCTCCGAGGGTAGTAACTTCCGTGCTCCGGCAGCCAACTTCTACCGAGGTTTCCAGAGCAGAACTCCTCAAAACTACTACGCTAACATAAACCTTCTCTTCCTTGGCAACAGAAATTGCACCGACAATGGTCATATCTGCTTCTCGCAGGTAAAGTTTAAATCGACCAAGGAGTGGAAGGAGGAGATTATCTACCTCAACATTCACAAGGTTGTGCCGTGGCGAACAATAGAGTTGGAGGACGGTACTATCCTCAAACCTCGCCCCAACACCGACTGGCGTGAGGAGTATGTAAATTGGCTTGTCAAGAACCGTCGCTTTGCCGAGGTGATGGTCAATCGTATGTGGTATTGGGACTTTGGCAAGGGTATCGTTCACGAGCCCGACAACTGGTGCGAGGAGAACAAACCTTCAAACCCACAGTTGCTGGCCGAACTGACCGACTTCTTCATCGA
>JAZONG010000082.1:0-43535 GCA_045654385.1 Alistipes sp. | reverse complement strand
TATTCGTCGAGCGTTGCGTAACCAAAGTCACCATCGTTGCCAAGGTTGCCGTCAGCCGATTGCGAAGATAGCACCTTGGCACTCTTTGCCTGACCAGTCATATTGTAGAATATGTGGCCAGTTCCTATTATGGCAGTACCTCCCCTAAACTCAAACTGAGCCAAGGTGCACTCTTCCGCAATGGCAGAACTTTTGTTGTTACCCAACCATATATAGTCGCCAGCACTCCACTTATACGGTATCTCGGTGCTGCTTGGCGTGCCAAAAGCGGTACGGGTTTCAGTGTTACAATTTCCGGTTACAATTAGACTCTCCTCCGTTGATGAAACAAAGGTTTCTTCCTTTTGACAAGCAACAAACAGTGCCGCTGTCATAATGATTAATAGACTCTTTTTCATAGTTGTATAATTTAATAATATAACATTACATATCTTCCCAAGGAGATGGCTCTTGTTGTGAATCAGATAGGGCAAAACCTTGCTCAATTGCTACATCGAGAATCTCCACTTCGGGAGATTGATAAATAGTCGTCTGCATAGTTTTTAATTTTAATGTGTGAATGTGTGTATATGTTTTATTTTATTCGGATTTTTCATCTATTGCATTATTACACTGCTCCATAATTAGTTGCAGTTCGTCTATATATTTCTCCTTGAACTTGTACTGTTTTCGGATAGAATCATTCATCTCAAATCGCTCACCTCGTCTGTTTGCCTCTATGCAGTGATTTGCGATGATGGCAGGCAGTAATCGGGTAACAACCTCCGGTGATAGTTCGTGTTGCAAGGATAGTTCGACAGATTGCTTGCTATCCATATCTATATCATAGGTGTTGATGCTTAAACGATAATATTTACTTGTAGAAGGCATCTTTTTGAGCGAATTGATAAACTGGGCAATGGATATACGCTTTTGAACTGCAGAGTCCGACTTGTCGAAAATCGTAATCCACGCATACGAAATAGGGCTCGCCACGAGCAGGCAATAGATTGGATTTGCCTGCGCTCGTAGCGCCTTAAAAAACTTCCACAAGTTACTTTTTAGGATATAATTATCCTGCTTGTGGCTATTAGTCTGGATACTATCCATACTACTAACTGGTTATATTGCAACTAATTAAATGACTTTTAATTGCACACACGAATAGCCGCCAATCGAATATACCACGAGCGTACAGCAGAGTTTTCCGCACACAAAACGCAGCAGTTGCAAGAAGAACAAGATACAATACGCCCTTGTTTTTAGACTTCTTTGGCTAAAAAATGTAGCAATTAAAAAATGTTGATTTCAACCCATATCCCAGTAGGTAGAGATCCATTAAAACACAAGGCAGGTCTTCTGACTTATCCCCTTTATCGCGCCATCCCGATTTCAATCAGTGGCAAAGAGTGCGATAAATAAACTCCTGACGGAGTGGGATTTACAGCAACTGGTATTGTCCCAGATTCTCACTGGATTCCCTTTTCACCTTTCGTAACGCGTAGTCCGTAAAGGCTCCTTATGTAGTGCAAAGATAGTAATTAATTTAATACAAGACACTATTTTGGGGAGAATTTTTCTCTCAAACCCTCCCCGAAAAGGACATTATATCATAGATATAAGATGTGTAAAAAAATGCAAAGTGTTAAGTTGTTACTTTATTTTACCTAGTAGCACTATTTGGTCTTAATTTAGACTACATAGAAGACTACATGAGAAGAGTAGAATCTTCGTAAAATAAAGGTTTAAACGGTTTTTTAACGAAAAGTCGTTACACCATTAAACAACTTAACACTTTGTCAATCAGTTAATTCGAAAAAAAAGTGTTATTCACTTCCGAAACAGAGGCTGCCTATTAAGGCAACCCTCTATTTCTTTTATGCCGCATTACTACTCGTAGCTAAACTTGTAGATGCAGAGGTGTGTATACTTCTCACCCGGACGGAGAACGGTATTCGGAAATCCCTCGTGGTGAATTGCATCCGGCCACTTCTGAGTTTCGAGTGCAAGTGCACAACGATGACCAATAACCTGATCGTACTTACCGGCGTAAGTGCCATTGAAGAAGTTTCCGCTATAAAATTGGATACCGCACTGGTCAGTCAAGACCTCCATCTTTCGTCCTGACACAGGCTCGTAGAGTGTCGCTACGCAGCGTACTCCCTCGCCCTCCGGGCACCAGTTGTGGTCGTAACCGCCGCCATTGCGCAACTGCTCGTCATCAACCTCAATATCTTTGCCGATTGCCTTTGCAGTGCGGAAATCGAATGGAGTACCCTCCACCGCCTGCAACTCTCCCGTAGGGATAAGTTTCGATGAGATAGGCACAAACTTATCAGCCTTTATTTCTAGTTCGTGTCCAAGAATACTCTTCGAAGCATCGCCCGTAAGGTTGAAGAAGGTGTGATGTGTGAGGTTTACAAGTGTCGGAGCATCGGTCGTTGCCTCGTACTCCACCTTAAACTCATTGTCGGCAGTAAGGCTGTACTTCATCCAAATATGGAGGTTGCCCGGCCAGCCGTCATTACCCTCTGCATCGAGCAGAGTGAAGGTAATCGAGTGCTCGTCGTGAGCCTCAACTGTCCAGAGCTGGTTATCGATGCCGATAAAGCCACCGTGCAGAGTGTTGCCGTTATCATTTACCGAGATTTTATACTCCTTGCCGTCAAGTGTAAAGGTTGCTCCACCGAGGCGATTTGCCAAACGACCTGCCGCAGCACCAAAGAAACGCTCGCCCTTGCACTCCAAGTAATCCTCCAAGGTTGCATAGCCAACAGACACATCGCCCGCTACGCCATTGCGATCGGGTGCGGTCAATGTGAGAACTCGTGCGCCAAAATTTGTAACGGTCATCTCCAAGTTACCGCCCTTGATTGTATAGATAGTTGGTTTCATAACATCCATTATTTTACAAGTTCTTTCTGAATTTGTTCTAGCGACTTACCCTTTGTCTCAGGCATCCACCACACAAAGAGGATTGAGAGCGCTGCGACAATCGAGAAGAAGCCGAAGATAAATACACTCGGTGTCAATCCTGCAACCAGCTCGTCGCCTACGCAGAGCGGGAAAATCCAGGTCAGGAGTGCTGCCCACACCCAGTGAGTCATACTTCCAAGCACCTGACCATCCGAACGCACGCTGTTAGGAAATACCTCGGCAATAACCACCCAGATTGTTGCACCCAACGAGATTGCAAAGAAAGCCACATAAGTACATACGCAGATAAGGAGTGTATAACCTTCGAACTCTCCGAGGTAGAAGCCTCGAGCTACCAAGCCCTGCGCCACAACCATACCTACGGCACCAATAGCGATAAGGGTACGACGACCAAGTTTATCGATAAGCACCATTCCAAGCATTGTAAAGGTTAGGTTTGTCAAGCCCACAATCGCCGACTGCAACATAGAGTTTGAGAATGCGCCCGACTGCTCCAACAAGCGAGGTGCGTAGTAGAGGATAGTGTTGATACCGGTCAACTGATTGAGTGAGGCGATAAAGAATGCAATGAGAATAGGTTTGATAAACTTCTTCTGGAACAAACCCTCCTTCTTGACGCTCGACTCTTCGACAAACGACTCCTTGATAGCAATCATCTCGCCCTCGACATCCTTCTCGCCTGTCTTTACAAAGATATCGGCAGCCTTCTGCTCCTGGCCCTGCGAAACGAGCCAGCGTGGACTCTCGGGAACGGTAAAAAGCAAAACTGTGAATAGCAATGCAGGCACAGCCTCACTACCAATCATCCACTGCCAAGTATCAGGCACATTGATTACCCACGAGCCGATAGTCCACTGCAAGTCGTTTGGAATAGCAGCCTTCGAGATAAAGTAGTTCGAGAAGTAGGCAATAACGATACCCAGCACGATATTGAACTGAAAGAACGCCACGAAGCGACCACGCCACGATGACGGCGAAATCTCGGCAATATACATAGGGCCGATTACCGACGATGCGCCTACGGCAAGACCACCGAGGAAGCGGAAAATCATAAACGAGTACCAATCTACAATAAATCCGCTACCCACAGCCGAGATAAAGTAGAGCACACCGATTACAATCAACGATTTGAGTCGGCCATACTTCTGCGCAGGCTTACCGCACACCAAAGCACCTATGATTGTACCAATCAAAGCCGTTGCGATGGTAAATCCGTGCCAAAAACCGCTTGTTCCGAATACAGCCTGAATATCTTTCTCTGCACCCGAGATAACTGCTGTATCAAATCCGAAAAGCAAACCTCCGAGCGACGCTACAAAGGCTACCCAAAAAATATATCCCTTCATTATAGTTTGTATTTAATTCGTTCAATAATATGATCCTGATAACACTCGTCTAGTTCTACGAAGTAGCCACTCCAACCCCACACACGAACAATCAGGTTGCGGTGAAGTTCCGGATGAGCCTTAGCGTCGAGCAGCTTCTCTCGGTCGAGAGTATTGAGTTGCAACTGATGACCACCAAAGCGGATAAACGAGCGGATAAGCATAGCCAACTTCTCGATAGTCTCCTCGTTACGGAAGATACTCTCATCGAGTTCGATGGTCAAAGGTCCACCATTCACCACATTTTGAAGATCAGGCTTTGCGAACGAACGCATCACCGACACAGGGCCATTCTGCTTCAAGAACATACTTGGAGTGAAGTTTGCAGGCAACACCTCACCGGCATTTCGACCATCCGGTGTAGCCGGAAGATCCTTTGCGTGGAAGATGTAGTACATCGCAGTACCTGTTCCTGCACGCCAAATACCGCCACGCTCGTTACGGTAGCCCTTCAATCCCTCGGCAAACGAATTTAAGAGTGCAGTACCGATAGCATCTGCCTCATCGTTGTCAAGTCCCATTTTTGGTGCTTCGTTACGCAGACGCTCCTGCAATGCCTCGTGGCCTGCGAAGTTATTCTTCAATGCATCCAACAACTCCTCCAAGCCTACGCTCTTCTCCTCGAAGTAGAACTTCTTGATTGCTGCGAGCGAGTCGGCTGCGGTCGAAAGACCCGTTCCGTGTACACCATAGTTATTCGACATACCTCCTTCTGAAATATCCTTCGCCTTCTCGATTGCGCCACCCATAAATGTAGAGAGGAATGGTGCAGGAGCAATATAGAGGTTGTCGTGCGATGATGTAATGCGCTTACACTCCTCGTTAATCTTCGATACGATATAGGCATAGAACGCCTCATAGGTCGAGTACTCGCCAAGATGATTTACCGCATCGCTGACAATCTCGGCAAACGAGAGAGCGTCGATATTCGGAATCTCCATACCATTCTTCGGAATGATAAACTCCCAGCACGCAGCCACAACATAATTGTGGGCATCCTCCTCTGAATAGCCGAGTTTCATCAAGCCAGGGATTACCACATCATCGTTGTCGTACTGTGGGAAGCCCAAGCCTCGCTTAGTCAACTCTGCACCGAGTTTATAGATATCCAACGGAGTATTTGCATCGCATCGGAGGTTAATCTTCGGGTCGATAAGGTTCAAATCGTAACTCGCCTTCAAGCACATTCTCGACACCTCGTTGAAGAGGCAGTTGCCATCCTTATCACGACCACCAAGAACAAGGCTCTGACCATTGTCGCCCTGCTGCATACCGACATAGAGGTCGCTATCCTTATTGCAGGTGAGGAAGAACTCGGTAATAAGGTCGTAAGCCTCCTCGTCGGTGATTTTACCGCTCTCGATATCGCTCTTGTAGTATGGGTAGATGTATTGGTCGAAGCGTCCGAGTGTATTGTGGTAGCAGTCGTTCTCCCACAACGCAAAGTGAACGATGCGTAGCAACTGCAACGCCTCGTGGAGTGTCTTTGCTCCATCCGAGTGAATTGCGCCAAGCACCTCGGCAATCTCTATCAAGCCTGCATTCTCGGCACACGCCTTATATTTGAGAATAAAGTCCTGCACAGCCTCGATACTTGCCTTCGCTGCTGCAAGGAACTGCTTCTGCTCCTCAGTGAGGGTTGCATCCTCCAAACGAGCCTCAATATCGGCCTTGCGCTTACCCAAACCGTCAGCAACAATACCCTCATAGTCGGGCGAAAGGTTAGATATTGTACCACGCTCGTGCAAGGTGTGCTTCGAACGAATCTCCGCCCACTCCTCATCTGTAAAAATCGAAGGGATACGGGTAATCGTGCGGGTAGCAACGATTGTTTCGCCCTCGATAATAATAGGAGTCTCGGCATCGAGCAGAGCCCTCAACATTCGAGCACTACGCTCTACTGCCGGCACACCCTCAACCTTAAACTTCTCGTTCAAATCTGCCAATCCCAACTCCTCGGGAGTACGACGGAATTGGTGATGTTTCTCCGCTCTAATGAAAGAGCGCAAAGTCTCAATTCTTGGTGTCATAGTTTATAGTATTAATAGTTTTATATTTCGTTCTGTATATGTATCGTAAATTTCGGGCGTTGCATCTTCATCGAAGTCTGGCTTGTACTCCATCCCTACCATCGGATACTTTGCTCCTGCGGTTTTATGGTAGCGCAACAACTCCACACGCTGCAACCCCTTTGCACCTTGCAACAACTCGGCAGTAGCCTCCATATTCTCCTTCGTGTCGTTCACACCGGGAATAAGTGGCACACGCACCACAAACGGTTTACCCGATTGGCACAAAGTCTTCAAGTTTGACTTTATAAGTTCGTTACCAACACCCGTGTACTTTTTGTGCAAGGCCGAATCTACTATTTTCACATCAAAGAGCACATAATCGACCTTGTCGAGTACCCGCTTAAAACTCTCCTCGGAGGCGTGTCCGCAAGTTTCAATCGCTCTATGTATGCCGTCAAGTCTATCCAGCACCTCACAGAGGAAATCGACCTGCACCAAAGGCTCACCACCCGTAAAGGTTACTCCACCACCGCTATCACGGAAGATGTCTTCATCCTTTCGAACTCTTGCAGCAAGCGACTCGGCATCGATTGTATAGCCGCAGGTTTCGGTTCGTCCCTGCTTTGTCAAGGGTTGCGGTACAGCCTTCTGTCCCTCGGGATTGTGGCACCACATACAGCGCAACGGACACCCTTTCAAGAATATGGTAGTCCTGATTCCCGGCCCGTCATTTACGGCAAACTCCTCGATACTGAATACAACTCCTGTCTGCATTTTTCGCTGTGAGCATCGCTTATATCAGCCCACCAAAAGGCTAAATTTTACATATCTGCACACGCCCGCCATACAAAGATAGTCAATAGATTTGAATTAAACAATATATTTACAAAATATTTGCTTGCGACCGCCCTGCAAAATAGGCAACCACACCACTTTTATATTTGTATTTTCAATTCTTTATTCGTATATTTGTGATAATTATGGCAATTTAACATTTATATAGCATTATTTTTCATCCCTAAAACCTAAATTTATGTCGTACGAAAAAGAACTTACAAGTGCCGAAGTGAAGGCTGCAGCCAAGAGATTTGGTGCAGATTTGTGTGGTATCGGTAGCATGGATCGCTGGGAGGGTGCTCCAAAGCAGAACGATCCACGCTACATCTTCCCCGGTGCAAAGTCATTTATCGTTTTTGGCTTCCGTATTCCTCGTGGTTCACTCCGTGGTATCGAAGAGGGTACGCTTTTCTCTACCTATCCAACAATGGGTTATGCCGCTTTGAATCAGGTGTATGGCCCAATGGTAATGTGGCCATTCTGTAACTTTATGGAGGATCACGGCTACGAGGTGGTACCTCTCATCAACGCCAATGGCGGTGAGTCGGTAAATACCGTAACCGGTAAATTCCGTGAGGGTTGGAGCCGTCCGGTTGAGCCGGGCAAGCCACATCCGGATGTATTGGTACACTTCCGTATGGCTGCATACCTCGCAGGACTCGGAGAGTTCGGTTGGTCGAAGGTATTCCTCACACCTGAGTTTGGTCCTCGTGTACGCTTCGTAGTATTGCTCACCGACGCCGAGTTGGAGCCGGATCCAATCTACGAAGGACATATTTGCGACCGTTGTAAACTCTGCGTAAAGAATTGTGCAGGTAAGGCTATCTCTATGACCGAGTCTGTAAAGGTTACCATCGCCGGCCACGAAATTGAGTGGGGTAAACTCGACGAAATGGCTTGCGAGCACGGCTTGCAGGGTGGCGCTGACAAGGCTCTCAACCCATTCGAGGCAGAGTATCCACGCCAGTATGGCTATGGCCGTGCTATCGAGGGTGCTTGCGGTTGTACCCGTGCTTGTATGGTTCACCTCGAAGAGCGCAACAAGTTGCTCAAAACATTCCGCAACAAATTCCGTGATCCGAAGAAGAAGCAGTGGACTATGGACCGCTCGAAGCCTTATGAGATTGATCCTGAGGTTTACGAATACTACAAGAATGGTGCAGGCTTCGAGCCTCATAACGCTATGACCGAGTACAACGCCAAGGAGAACTATGGTAGCGCTGCTGCCGCAGGCGTAAGCGAGGTATCGAGCGACGACTCGAAGGTTAATGCAGCAGGCTTGACCTACAACCCTATGCTGGATTAATAAAAATCCCCCAATATGGGTTTTGCTATTGGATACAGACACATCTCCGAGGGGGAGCGATTCTCCTCGGTGGTGTTGTCGTACCCTGAGGTCGAGGAGATATACTTCCCTTGGGTTGAAGAGCCGAGTGGCAGACCGATACTCGGCTACGGCGAGTATGACGATGCCGAAACAATCAAGGAGGTATTACGAGAAGAACTTACTGCCCTGCGAGAAGGGGGCAAGAAACTCGACCTGCTACTCAACGCCAACTGCTATGGCGAAGAGGCAATGAGCCTTGCGCTCGAAAATCGTATCCGAGCCATTGTGGAGGAGTTGTCCGAATGGGGATGTCGTCCCGATGTTGTAACGGCGGCCTCGCCATTTGTGGCACGCACCATCAAGAAGTTCTACCCTGATATCGAGACTCGTGCCTCGGTAAATATGCGTCTTACGACTCTTCAAGCAATGCGATACCTCGCACCTTGGTTTGACTCGTATTACATCGGTCGAGATGTTCAACGCAACCTCGATACCGTAAAGCGATTTAGCGAGTGGGCGCACGCCAACGGTAAAAAAGTGGGCATATTGGCCAACTCGGGCTGCCTGCGCAACTGCCCTTGGCAAACCTATCACGACAACCTTATTTCGCACAGTCGTGCGGCACTCTCGGTACGACCTGCCGAGGGTTTCAATCCGCATCTTTGCTGGACAATGTACGAAGACAGACAGCAACTTGCCGAGATTCTCAAAGCGACCTGGATTCGCCCAGAGGATTTGGCAGAGTATGCTCCGTATGTCGATTTTATAAAGTTGGCAACACGCCAACACGGCCGTATGGCTATGGTTGTGGATGCCTATTCAAGAGGCTCTTACAAGGGCAACCTGCTCGATTTATTGGAGCCGGGATTTGCCCCCGCATTTGCTCGCCACGGCGTAGCACTCGACAACCGCCTATTCCCACAGGAGTGGGCCAAGCGAGTGGGGCACTGCAACCGTGAGTGCGTGGAGTGTGGATATTGCGACGAAATTTTCGAAACTATTACTAACCTATAACCTATTATGCTTCTCAATACGATAGATTGGATTGCCATAATCCTATTCTTTGTGCTTATGTTCGGTATTGCACTTTGGTGCTCACGCCGTGCATCAAAGAATGCCACCGACTTCTTCCTCTCGGGGCGTTCAATGCCGTGGTGGCTTATCGGTATTTCGATGTGTGCCGCCTCAACATCTACCAACTCTGCAAATATGTTCACCGAGTATATTCGCAACTCGAATTTGGGCGAGAACTGGAAGTGGTGGGCTTTCCTGCTTACGGGTATGCTCACCGTATTCGTCTACTCCAAATTGTGGGTGCGCTCGGGCGCAAAGAGCGATATAGAGTTCTACGAACTCCGCTATACCGGTAAGGCTGCAGCCTTCCTGCGTGCATTTCGCTCGATATACCTCGGCTTTATATTCAATGTAATCAGTACGGGCCTTGTGATGCTTGCTGCCATCAAGATTGGTCAGGTACTCTTCGGAGTAGACCAATGGACCGTCATAGCCATAACATGCGTGGCATCGGTTATCTACTCGGCATTGGGAGGTCTTCGAGGCTCAATCTATACCGACCTTTTCCTCTTTGCCATCATTATGGTGGGTGCAGTCGTAGGTATGTACTACGCACTTAACCACCCTGCTGTCGGAGGCTTCGAGGCAATGATGAGCAACCCCGTTGTAAGGGAGCATATCTCCTTCTTCCCCGATATTCGCAATATGGATATGTTTATCGCCGTATTTATCATTCCTATTGCTGTGCAGTGGTGGAATGTGTGGTATCCGGGTAGTGAGCCGGGTGGCGGTGGCTATATCGTACAGCGAATGCTCTCGGCAAAGAGCGAGAAGGATTGCGTAGGTGGAAGTATCCTCTATCAGGTTGTAAACTATGCTATTCGCCCTTGGCCTTGGTACTTGACCGCCTTTGCGTCGCTGATTGTATTCCCTGACCTGCTCTCATTGCAGAATGCATTCCCTCATATCGACCCTTCACTCGTAAAGGGCGATGTTGCATACCCTGCGATGCTTACCTTTGTACCTTCGGGATGGCTCGGCATTGTCGCTGCATCAATGATGGGCGCACTCTTCTCAACCGTTGCTGCCCACCTCTCGATGGGTTCGAACTATATCGCCAACGACTTCTGGAAGCGCTTTGTACGCCCTGAGGCGAGTGAGCGAGAGCTTATCACCGTAGGTCGTGTATCGGTTGTGATATTGATGTGCGCAACTGCGCTTATCTCGCCATATTTGATCTCGGCAGGCACAGTATTCAACCTTATCTTGCAGATTGGTGCAGGTACAGGTCTTATCTATCTGTTGCGCTGGTTCTGGATGCGCATAAATGCGTGGAGCGAGATCACCGCAATGATTGTGTCGTTCTTGGTGGCAGTATTCTTGGAGTTGATATATCCACACCTCGACCTTCCGGTATTGCTCTCGTGGCATAAGTTGTTGATTGGTATCGCCATCACCACGACTGCGTGGGTGAGCGTTACACTCCTAACCAAACCTACCGACCCGGAAAAGTGTGCAGAGTTCCAGTCGAAGATTAATACCTCCCGTCACGACATTGCGTGGGGACTCTTGGCAATGATGGTAACCTGCGTAACCGTCTATTCGGCAATGTTCTCGGTTGGCTACTGGATTTATGGCGAAACACTCTTAGCAAGTATCACAACCACTACTTTCGCCGTGGCTCTAATATCCCTATGGCCTATATTCAAACACCTGAATATCAAATAACACAAAAAGTGCCCGACCTCTCGGGCACTTTTTTATCGCTCCAAACTCATTAAATTCCCTGCACCTCTATTCCACAACAGCCATTCTCTATAAGCCGATTCGAGCTGTCGCAGCAGGTTTGAGCAAAGCAAGCAGAGATGTGAGCGATAGACATTAAAATCAGAGATTTTAGAGAATAAATTAAATAGCAGCTGCCAAATTTATTTACAAAGATATACAATCAAATACAAAAAAAACTGCAAGAATTGCAGGTCGTTTCAATAAAACAAAAAGAGCAGTATCACTACTGCTCTGTGGCGGAAAGAGAGGGATTCGAACCCCCGGTACAGTTGCCCGTACACCGCATTTCGAGTGCGGCCCGATCGACCACTCCGGCATCTTTCCAGTCCGTTTTGCGGTTGCAAATGTACGAATTTATTTTTTAATTACAACTATTTGCTCCGAGAATTTATATTTTTTTTGTTTGTGTTTACGAATTCTATATGATTTTACAAATATATGCATTATATTTGTTATACTAAACCGGATTGTTATCTCGTTTAGTATATAAAACCTAAATGCTATGAGAAAGTTTTTTGCATCAATCGCAGTGGTGGCACAAGTCGCATTATTGTCGGGTTGTGCTGCGGCGTGGCAAGGCGTAACCTATGCTGACGACCTCTACGCCATACACAACAAGAAGGCTATTGCCGAGCGACAGAAGGCCGAGGCCGAACTTGCAAAGGCGCAATACGAGGCACAGCAGGCTCAATATGAGGCTACCCTCGCCCAGATAAAGGCAGAGGCTGCAAAGCAGGGCTTCACCGTAACGGAGGATGCCGTCATAAATGGATATGATGCAGTATTGGCCGACAGCTATGAAAGTGCATACGCCCGTCGTCTTTACGGCTTCTCATCGCCAACCTACCGTATGCCGTCATCGTACTACACTTGGAGATACTCGGATGCATTCGACTACGCCTCGGCATACGATCCTGCATTCTACAATGTTATGGTATCGGGTGATTTGGTTTGGGTTGAGCCAAAGTATATCACCTCGATGTTCGGCTCTTGGGGTGCTGTGGCTGTACCTTCGTATAGTTGGTACTACGGCTGGGGCTCGCCATACTACTATTGGAACATGCCTTACTATCGTTGGAACTATAATTGGTATTGGGGATGCAACTACCCGCACTATCGGGCGCATTACCATCATCACCACCACTACCGACCACACAGACCGTCGTATCATCGTCCGTCGCACCACAAACCGCCATACGCAGGCTCAGGAAGTGTCGGCAACACCGGACACCACCACAATCGTCCGGGTATGGTCGTAGGTCGTAACCCTGTGGCTTCAAAACCGGCAGATAGAGGCGGAAGTGTTCGTCCTTCGCAATCTTCGACCGGAAGAACCTCGGTACCAAGTTATCGCAGTGGCTCATCGTCGAGCAGCAGACCACAATATAGCAGCGGCTCATCGAGTTATCGCAGCGGTAGCAGCAGTAGTAGCAGTTCTTATCGCAGTAGTGGTAGCAGTTCATCCCGAAGTTCTTCGTACAGCGGAGGTGGCGGTTCTCATTCGAGCGGTGGTTCTTACTCGGGTGGAGGAAATTCACGAGGCAGATAGTTGTTTAACAATTTAAGAGAAAAAGGCAATGAAAAGGTTTTTCGTAGCAGCATTACTTCTCGCCACAACGGCTGTGGCGGAGGCTCAAAATACATCGGGAATACTCCTCAACAGAGATATTATCCCTGCTTCGTCATTGGTATCGCTCTCGCAGCGTGAGAGTATGGGTACGGCACGCTCTATGGGTATGGGTGGAGCATTCACCTCGCTTGGCGCAGATATGGCATCGTTTGGCTACAACCCTGCGGGCTTTGGTATGTATCAGCGTAACGAAATTTCCGTTTCGCTCGGTGTTGGCACTACTCACGCCAAAAACTACAACGCATACAGCACAACAAACAACAACAGTACACGCTTTGTAGTCAATAGCTTCGGTGCTTCATTCAAGGTATACGAGAGTTCGGGAACACTTACAGCAGTAAATTTCGCACTCGGCTATAACAAGACTGCGGACTACAACTACAACATCGCATACGAAGGTCCTACGACCATTTCGTCGTTGGCTGATGCCTTTGCCGACATCGCTAATGGAGGTCGCCTCGGCATAAACTCGGAGAATAGAATTACCGATCCGAATGGTTACTACGACTACGATATGAACCCATATTACTGGGGTACGGTGATGGCCTACAAGGGAGGTCTGATAAATATGGGCAATAATGGTTGGTATCCTGACGAGATTGCACAGGGAGCACAGATGCGCCAATTCACCGACCTTGTAAGTCGTGGCTCGGCAGGTGAATTTTCATTCGCCTTAGGCTTCAATATCAACAATATCGTTTATCTTGGTGCATCGCTCGATATTCAGACAATATCTCGTAAGCAGACCATCTACTACAACGAGTATATCAACTACGCCGAGGGTGAGGAGCCGAGCGCTACGGACTATCCGTACCAACTCCGCAACTTCGAGTTCGGGCAATCGATGCTCATCGAGGGCTCGGGCGTAGGGGCAAAACTCGGTATTGTGGTGCGTCCTACCGAGGGTTTGCGTATCGGTTTTGCACTTCACACTCCGACCTACTACTCGGTACTCTATCGCTACTCGGCTTCGCTCTACTCTATGGCAAAGAGCGCAGGCGACAACCCTAACGGCTGGGAGGTGATTGAGGGCAATGTTTACGCCTCGGAGAGCACTCCGACACTCAAAGATAGTGGCGACAACCGCTGGGCATTTACCACCCCTACCCGACTCTTGGCAGGTCTATCCTATGCCGTAGGTCCGTATGCCGTATTCTCGGTTGATTATCAGTACGACGCATATAGTTCATTGAAGTTGAGTTATGCTCCAACCGAAACGGGCTACAATAACGATACTTTCCGCAACGGCTTAAAGGGTGTACACACCGTTCGTGCCGGCATCGAGGCAAAACCCGCACCTTGGCTCTCGTTCCGAGTAGGAGGAGGATATAGAAGCAAGTTATTGAGCGACAACTACAACACCGTAGCACTCTCCGAGCCTATGGCAGATAGTTCGTGGTACGCATCGGCAGGTATAGGATTCCGACTTGGCAAGGTTACATCGGTGGATTTGGCATACCAGTATCGCAACACTCGTTACTCGGACTACTACTCATTCCGTACCGATTTGAGTGGCACACCGAATGAGAGTCCGCTCTATGGTCTTGACCTTCTCAATCACAATGTAGCATTAACATTTGCGTTTAGATTTTAGGAATTTTTATATTCCATTTTTTGCACTATCTTTGCACCGCAGTAGATTCAAAAGCCTTACTTGCGACTGCGCCGGTAACAACTATGGGGGTGACCGGTTTTGACAGCAGGTAGAGTTTGATCGTAAGCACGCCGAGCATTGTGTGGGCGCTCGTTAATATGTAACACTCAAACTACAAATGGCAATAATAGCTATGCACTCGCTGCCTAATTTTCCAGGAAAATCGGCTTAATTGACTGACACAAGGCTTGTCGGACAACGAGTATCCCGAAGGGACATTCCGCTTCTTAATGGCTCTTCATATGGGGTATCAATTATTTGAAGATAGTGCGATATGTGCCTCGGTTATCGTGCGAAATTTAGAGGCTGGGCTCAAAGTTTGGCGGTCGTCTGCCGGGCTTCGAGAGGAGGATTAAGTGACGACTAAGCGTGTAGAAAGCCTTCGGGCTCCTTGTTTGGACGCGAGTTCGACTCTCGCCACCTCCACTTCAAAAAAGAGCGAAAAATCGCTCTTTTTTTTCGTTTCGGCGGCTCGGTCGGTCAGCCTGTGGCGCTTCGGGCAACTAATCTGTGTGTGACTGTTGTTTGCTATCGCAAATCATTGTCTTCGTCAGATGATTGTCTTTGAAGATAAATTTTCAGCCATCATCTGCCAAAGCCAACAATCTCTGATTGCAACAGTCCCACTGCGGTCGACTCTCAACTGCGGTAGCCGGTCGACTCTCGAAAGTTTTCCGCTTTCCGTTGTTAAATCACGGCTATGGCGAGGTTTTCACGGCGAGAGATATGCACCTCGATTGGGGTGCAGTCAAGAATTGTGGCGGTAAGCACGCCACGCTCGGGTGAATAGTCAATGATTGAGATATCGGCAACGAAGTCGAGGTTGCCCTTCGAGTAGTACTTATATAGAGCCTCCTTTGCGCACCACATCTCGGCAAAGAGATTATTCTCTTCGGCCAAAGTCTGCTCGGCAGAGGAGAGGTAGCGTGTCGCAACCCTGCTGAAATTGCGTTCTACATCCTCGATGTCTATTGCACAAGCGCTATCCGACACCACAAGTGCCACATAATCCCGGCTGTGAGAGATACCAATATAGGTATCCGCAATATCGACCTTGGGAGCGCCATACTCATCGTGAGATATTCGGCAATTGCCTAACTCTCTACGGACAAGCGCTCGCCACGCCAGCACCTCGCATCTTCGGCTCTCTGCACCAAACCGCTCAACGAAGGCCAAATCCTCCGCTGTTGCACCTTTGCGCAGTGCCTCCTCCGTAGCAATTCGTTCTATAACGACTCGACTACTCATTACGACTTACTATGATTTTAA
Organism: Alistipes sp.; assembly: GCA_045654385.1. Lineage (GTDB taxonomy): Bacteria > Bacteroidota > Bacteroidia > Bacteroidales > Rikenellaceae > Alistipes. The sequence goes on along the minus strand of JAZONG010000082.1, from coordinate 27,703 downwards.
TCTTGTCGATGCGGTGCCCCTCCATCGCCTCTACGATAAATCGTATGCCGTGTGCCGACACCTCGTCGCCCTTCTTTAAGAAATTACGATTTATTTCGAGCATCAGACCTGCGATGGTCTCGGCACGGCCCTGAATATCCTCGAAAATATCATCATCGAGGTCGAGTACTCGCACCACATCCACGATATGAGTCTTACCCTCAAAGAGGTATGTATTCTCGTTCAGACGCTTATAGAATGATTCATCGACATCGCTCTCATCCGAAATTTCGCCTACAACCTCCTCTAAAATATCCTCCAATGAGATCAAGCCTTGGGTTGCGCCATACTCATCCACCACAATTGCCATATGGAACTTTTGGCGCTGGAAATCCTCCAACACCGCAGTAACACGCTTGTGCATAGGCACAAAATATGGCTCACGAATGAGTCGCTGCCATCCGAACTCATCTCCTTTGGAGATATGTTCGAGCAGATCCTTAACAAAGATTACACCCTTGATATCATCTATATCTTCATTATAGACAGGCAGGCGTGAATATCCCGTCTCGGTAATAACCTGCTTAACCTCGGTAAAGGTCATAGTCTGCTCCACCGCTTTAATATCGATACGAGGGCGCATAATATCCTCAACCTCTCGTGATGCGATGCCCACAATACCCGAAAGAATCTTCTGCTCCTCGCTCTCAGGCTCGGTAGTCATATCAACCGCATCTGCCAACTCCTCGATAGAGATATTCTCGGTATTAGGAGTGGCGAGTTTACCAAAACGACCACTTGTATTTATCAAGATATAGGTAAATGGATAAAATATCCATCGCAACACCGAAAGAGGTTGCGAGAACATAAGTGCAACCTTTACATTCGAGGTCTGCGCCACAATTTTAGGTATAATCTCGCCAAAGAGTAACAACAAGAAGGTTACCAACACTCCCGTAACCAAGAACTCTATTGTGGCGTGGTGGAAATGAAACATCATACCCACAACCTTCGAGGAGCATATTACGATGGCGATATTAACCAGATTATTCACCACGAGTATCGACGCTAACAGCGAGTCGCTATTTTTAAGCAACTTCAACACGCTCTCGGCAGCCATAGTTTGGCGCTGCTTAATGGCACGAATGTCGGATGGCAGAAGCGAAAAGAATGCCACCTCCGATGCCGACATCATTCCCGACACCATCAGCAACAACGCCGTTGCCACCATCAGCACAATCGCCTCAATCGGGCAACCTATATACTCAATCATTCCCATATCAGACTATCTAAAACAGTGCCGGCATATCTGCACTGCTATTTGTCGGAGCCTCCTTCTCTGCACCGCCTATCGGATGAGCCTTAATAGCGGTCGAAAGCACTACTCCGTGCGAAATATATGCAGGTGTACGCTTACACTCCTCAATCTCGGCAAAGTTGCGAGATGGACGAATTATCGGTGCAGGAGCAGAGCGATACTTATGTACTACCGGCGATGCGGCAGGGGTTGGAGTCTGCTCCGTCTCGCCATCCGACTCTGCGCCTGACGGCATAGGTGTATGCACCTCATCCACTATCATCTCGTGCTCTTCCGGTTCATTCTTTATCACAACCGGACGGGCAAGAGTATCATTATCAAAGCCCGTAGCCACAACCACAACCTCCATCTCATCCTCGTTAAGGTTTGGCTTGATACTAACGCCCCAAATAATGTTTGTATAGCGAACATTACCCTTCTCATCCTCGGTCTTTGCGTGATGCTGCACACGATCACGAACACGATGTGCCTCATTGAGAGTCAAACCCTCAACGCTCGACACCGAGATATTTATCAACACATTGCGAGAACCGCTAATTGACACATTTCCAAAGAGTGGCGAAGTTAAAATTTTATCAATAACCTTATCGGCTCTATCCTCACCGGTCTCGGTAGCCACGCCCATAATGGCGCTACCACTACCTCGCATCACGGTACAAACATCCGAGAAATCGACATTTACCAGATTTGAACGGTGGGTGATAATCTCGGCGATACCCTTTGCGGCAAATGCCACAACATCATTGGCTCTGCCAAAGCCCGTAGCCGCAGGCAGATGGCCGTAGAGCTGATTTATGGCGTCGTTGCTCAATACGATGATTGCATCGACATATTTGCGCAACTTCTCGATTCCCTCGTGCGCTTGTTTTGTGCGGTGAGGTCCGTCGTTGATTGGCGGAGTGGTAACGATAGCCACAGTCAGGATACCCATCTCGTGAGCCAACTCGGCAATCACCGGTGTTGCTCCCGTACCCGTACCGGCACCCATACCGGCCGTCAAGAAGAGCATCTCGGTACCTCGTGCCTGCAACAAATCACGCACCTTGTCGAGCGATGCAACAGCACACTCGGCACCCTTCTCTGCGTTGTTTCCCGCACCAAGTCCGTCACCACCCAAGAGGATACGATTTTCAGGCGTAATATGCAACTTATTGAGGTCGTCTTGGTCGGTATTACACGCTGCCAAGTTCACACCCTCAATCTGCATTTCCCACATATGTTCGATAGCGTTACCGCCCGCACCACCTACACCCATTGCCATAATGCGTGAAGGCTGGCTCTTCATCGACACAAGATCATTCAATATGCTAAACTCTTCCATTCTACTTCTCCTCTCCGATTAAATAAACTCATCTGTTGAAAATGCATCATCAACCCATCCACGGAAGCGATCCCACAAGCCTCGTTTCGATTTTGGTGCTTTCGGCTTCTCCTCGTGATCGTCCTCGTGTTCCTTATCCTTTGGAGTATCATCCTCCGGCTGTGGTTCTTCCTCAACTTTCTCCTCTTCGATTGGAGGTGTTGTCGGCTCCTCGGCACCCTTATCCGCAGGCTCATCATAACCGCCCGCACCCGAGAAGATGTCATTCTCCTCCTTGGTATCCTCCTGCGGTAGGTCGATAGGAGTTTCCTTTGGCGTTTTTGTCGGCATAGTCTCGCAAGCGTTGTGATTTGCTCCGTAGCACAACAAGCCCATAACTACCGACTGCGGGAAGGCGCTAATCATCTCCTGCGACTCGTCGTCTATGCCATTTATCATATTGCCCAATCGCACCTCCATATCCAACTCACGAGCAAAGAGTTTGTCGATATTATCCAAATAGGCCGAACCTCCCGTAAGCACCACTCCGCAAGGTATCTTTGTAAAGAACTTCGAAGCCTTCAACTCTCGCATCACAAAGCCGGCAATATCCTTCAATCGAGCCTCGGCAATCTCGGCAATGTTGCGTTGAAGAATCTGCTTGCGAGCATTACCTGCGGTCTTAACCGGCACGGTAACATCGTCCGGTACCATCGAGGCTATTGCCGAGCCATACTTGCGTTTAAGCGGATCGATATTTCGCTTCGAAGTGCGCAAGAACTCCTGCAAATCATCGTTGATAGAGGATGCTCCGATAGGCAACGATGAGAAGTACCACAATTTACCCTCCTTAACAATCGACACATCGGTCAATTCGCCACCTATATCGACAATTGCCACACCATCCTCTCGCTCGGCATTACTCAGTAACACCTTCGGCAAGAGGGTTGGATTTACACAGATACCGCTAACCTTCATATCGGCACGATAGAGGGCACGACCAACAAAATCGATCTGTTGTTTTCCTGCAAGTACAAAGAGATATGTAGCCGAGAGTTTACGACCATATGCACCTATCGGGTTTGGTACATCCTGATTGTCGTTGATACGGTAGCGAAGAGGTATTCTGTCGATGATGGCATCGCCACCACCCGACACAACCATCTCTATGCGAGAGTGGAGTTCTCGCATCTCGTTCTCGGTTACACAGCCTGTCTTATTGGTAATATCAACATAGTCCTCGTAGCGTACACAATAGACCGAACGGCCCGAGATACCCACATAGGCAGAGTTGAGTTTACGGCCAAGTTCACTCTCCAAAGCCTTCTTTGCCTCGATTATTGCGTTTCCAAGTTCAATATAGTTGGTGATTTCGCCATCCTTGACGCAACCCTCAATCTCCTGCACCTCAACACCAATAACCGACACAGTGCCGTCATCGTTACGAGCACCCACGGCCATCACCACATTTGACGAGCCTATATCTATACCGACTATGTAATCCTTGACCTCCATCTCTACTCCGTACAAATTATCTGTTTTTTATATCTCAAATCTACTTTCTTATATCTATCCCAACCGAACTGCGAGAGTCCGTTATCGTAGTACTTCTGCAACTTAGAGAGTTTCTCCTCTCGCTCTGCCAGCGTTCCAAACTCTACGACGAACTCTCCGCTACGAGGCACCAAACGAAGTGAAATCTCGCCTAACGAGGTGGTATCTGCCACATACTGTACAATCTCCGAGCCCCAAAAAGAGTCTTGCTCCATCTGCGATACAAAGTTAATCAGATTAGCAAAATCATCATAGCGTTTCTCTATCTTTTTTTTTCGACACTCCACACCGAGTTTCTTGTTTTTGAGCAATGATAAACGAGATGCCACATCCTCTTGCAATCTCTTTTGCTTCTCAATCTCTAAATTAATGCCCGCCACACGCATATCATACTCCTTATCACGCTTGAACAGACGCTCAAAGATTCTCTTTTGCTTGCTCTTTTTCAACTCCTCTATCTCTGATTTGCAACGGCGCTGCTCCTGCTCGGTATCGGCAATCGCCTTGTATACCTTGGCAAGATGTTCATCTTCACGAGCCATCGAGGCAGCAAAGTCGTCCATAAGTCCGCCCTCGAAGTCGCTCTTAAATATCGGTCTATAACTTCCGGTTACAACCGGTGCATAGTAGGCTCCGCCACGAGGAGAACGGAATATATCGCCCTCACAGGTAATGTAGGAGTTATACCCTCCGCACAGCAATCGCATCAAAGGCTGATGCTGGCGAATATCTATATGCAATTCGCCCGAATATGTGGTATAAACATCGACATCACGCACAAAGCCATACTGCATTATATACTGCGAAATTTTCACCGCATCAATGCTGTCTGCCACTACATTTTCGAGTTCAAATTGCCCGTCGTGCAGGTGTTGGCGAATTTGCGACACCGAAGTAAATCGACAAAGTTCCGTACTGTCGGGCAGTGCTATTACCACTCGCTCCACTCGCTGTGTGTCGGCTCTTTGCTGCGCAAGATTCGAGGCATAGCAGATGTAGGCAACAATCAATGCCACCGCCAACAAAAAGCCTGCTATTCGTACTATCTTACGCCACATATTTTACATATTCAAAATTAGTTTTTCGCCATAACCTCGGCTATGTCATTGCAACAAGCATCGATGTTACCTGCACCAAACGACACCACAACATCTGTATCCATTTTGCCTATCTCTTGTGCCAACAACTCTCGCTCGACAATACGGCAAGGTTTTACAACAAGATTGGCTATAATCTCGGTTGTGATACCCTCAATAGGCAACTCACGAGCCGGATATATCGGCAATAGAACCACCTCATCAGCCTCATTCAACGCCTCGGCAAACTCCTCATACAAATCACGAGTACGAGTATAGAGGTGTGGCTGGAAAATAGCCGTAACTTTGCGAGATGGGAACATCTGCTTTACCGAAGTGATCGTTGCAGCCAACTCTCGTGGATGATGCGCATAGTCATCCATATAGACTGCCTTCGGAGTATTCACATAGAACTCGAAGCGGCGCTTTACACCCGAAAACTCCTGCAACGCCTTACGCAGTGCGTCGTGATCTGCGACATTACGCTCCACCGACCACAAAAGAGCCACCGCAGCCACCGAGTTCTCGATATTTACCCAGCCCGGGATACCAAGTACACACCCCTCGATTACACCATTAGGGGTTACTATATCGTAGCGATAGTAACCGCCCTCCAACAACTCGATATTCTTGGCATAGAAGTCGCACTCCTCGTTGTATGAATAGCGATAGACCGAAATTTTATCGTTGGTAATCGCCACATCGACGCCCTTCTTTATGATAAGCACACCACCCTCCTTTATCTGCGAAATAAACTGAGAGAAGGCCTCCTTAACCTTTTCGTGCGTGCCATATATGTCGAGGTGGTCGGCATCAGCCGAGGTAACAACCGCCGCATCGGGATAGAGTTGCAGAAATGAACGGTCAAACTCATCAGCCTCAACCACAAATCTGTCGCCCTCGCCCAAGACCAAGTTCGAGCCGAAATTCTTCGATATACCGCCCAAGAAAGCCGAACCCTCGCCCGAAACTGCGTGATTGAGCCACGCCGTCAAGGTCGAAGTCGAGGTCTTACCGTGCGTACCCGACACTGCCATTACATATTTGCCCTGCGAGAGCAAGCCGAGCACCTGCGAACGCTTCTTAATCTCGAAGCCCTCCTTATGGAACATCGCCTGCTCCGAATGGTCGGCAGGAATAGCGGGGGTGTAGATTACCACCGAATGCTCCTTATCAAGAAACTCTTCTGGGATAAGTCGTACATCATCCTCGTAATGCACAAGTGCACCCTCCTCCTCCAACTTGCGTGTAAGGTCGGTTGCGGTGCGGTCGTAGCCTGCCACCTGCCACCCCTCGTGCAAGAAGTAGCGAGCTAAGGCGCTCATTCCGATACCGCCAATACCCAAGAAATATACCCTATCTTTCATCTTTCGACTCTACGATTTAATCTGCTTTACTATCTCATCTGCTACTCTATCCGCAGCATCGGGAGTGGCCAACTTTGCGATATTATTCGACAATTTCGAGAGCAACGCCTCGTCTGCAACCATCTTCAACGCTGTTGCGACACCACAATCCACAGCCTCGGCATCTCGCACCATCATCGCTGCATCCTTATCGACTAACGCCTTCGCATTCTTTGTCTGATGGTCCTCTGCCACATTTGGCGATGGTACAAAGAGTGTCGGCTTCTTTGCCAAGCACAACTCCGAAACGGTACAAGCACCACTGCGAGAGATTACAACATCTGCAACCTCATAGGCGTAGTCCATTCTATCGATAAACGGCACAAGCGTGATACCCTTGGTTGGGTAGTTTGCGAAGAACTCTCGCATCTCCTTCTCGTAGAAGCGGCCCGTCTGCCAAATAACCTGCACCGGAGCCTCACCGCCCAGAGTTACAATCCACGACTTCATCATATTATTCAGGGTGCGAGTACCGAGTGAGCCTCCCACAATCAATATCGAAGGTTTGCCCTCCTCCAAGCCGTAGTGTGCAAATGCAGCCTTACGGTCGATATCACCCTTACCAAAAGCACTACGCAAAGGATTGCCCGTCAAAACGATCTTCTCTTTATCGAAGAATCGCTCCATACCATCGTACGCCACGCATACGCTCTTGGCACGACCTCCAACAATTTTATTCACCAGACCTGCATACGAGTTTTGCTCCTGAATAATTGTAGGAACACCCATTGTCTGTGCAACAAATACGATTGGAGCGCTGGCATAGCCACCAAAGCCTGCTACTACATCGGGCTTAAACTCCTTAATGATGCGACGAGCCTGATTGAGGCTGCGCAACAAGTAGTATGGAAGCAAAAAGTTCTTCCAAGTAAAACGGCGCTGCAAGCCGACGATATTCAACCCCTTGATATTATAGCCCAAGTTTGGAATCAACGACATCTCCATCTTACCCTCTGCACCCACAAAGAGGATTTCAACCTCCTCGCCCAAGCGTCTTTTCAACGCCTCAGCAACCGACACTGCGGGGTAGATATGACCTCCGGTACCACCACCGGAAAGAATAACTCTCTTCATTTTGTTGATGTTTTTAATACAACAATCCTAATTAACCACAAAAATATGGATTATTCCGCTAACTACAAAAGAAAAGCGAGGTGAAATTATAAATTTCACCCCGCCAATCCTTTTTTGCTCCGTAAAACTACTTTGCAAGCTCGTTAAAGAGTACCGCCAAGCGGAAGCCTGCACGAACCATCATCTCGTAATTCAACTCCTCCAACTCGTTACGCTCACGGCGTGTCATCTCGTAGGTAGGGTTGATGCGAGAGTACAATTTATTTGCCTCTGCTCCAATCTGTGCAACCCAATCACGAAGTGTACCCTGCGAGTACTCGGCAAACTTATGACCAGAGTTCAACTCCATATCCTCTGCCCACAATGCGCCCGAAGTACCGCCGTGCCAATAGGTGTATGACATCCAAAATCTCGACCACTTAATAGCCGACTTTGTCTTGCGCTTGCCAATATCTCCTGCATAGCACTGGAACGAGAAATCCGCCTGCGAATGTGGGTGGTTCTCGATACGAACATACGAGAAGTTGTGAATATCGCACATAAGGTTGATAATCACACGCAAAGCCTTCGTAACCTCGGTCTTGGTGCGACTATCACGCATACGAACAACCTCCATAGCCTGTTCGAGCGAGTTAAACGCATCGTAACCATCTACCGGAAGCGGCTTAAACTCGCTGTCGAGGTGAAGGAAGTGAATCTCCTTGCTGTGCTCCGCACGCTTTGATCTTTCGAGCATTGTAAGGTACATAACATCATCCTCAAAACTCTCACCAAGATACTTGGTAACAAGTTGTTGAGTTGCTGGCGTAAAGTGTTTTGCAGCCAAAAGTACAACACCTTCATCAGGTCTTTTCTCCCAAGCACTTGCAACCGATACGGTCAATGCAAGCGCCAAAATAAGAAATATCTTTTTCATATTTGTACCCTCCTTATTCTTTAAAAATCTCATTTAGAACATACGCAAGACGATATGCTGCTTTTACAGCCATCTCGTCAGCCAACTTCAATACCTCTACCTTATCCTTATCTGAAAGTTTTGCAACATCGGTATCCTCCGGAGTGATAGCATAAGCACGATGAGCCTGCTTGATAATATCACGACCCCAGTATGCGAAATTACCCTTCTTGATAATCTTCTTCTCCTGCTTTGGAGTGATGTTATCTACCACCGAAGCATACTTCTCATAAGTCCAAGCCTTACGCTGGAAAGCAGGCGACGAGTCCCAGAAACCGTGGAATGACTGCTTTTTACCGTTGCGCAACAACGACGAGTAGCGATACTCAGGATAGTACTTCTTAGGGAATCCCACATGCACAGGGCAGTGCATATCAGGCAAAGAGTGTACAAGTATCAACAAGTGGTGGTGCACCAATGAATCAGGCAAGTTTTTGTAGTTGCCATTGCCCATCTCCTTCATAATAGTATAGAGTTGGCCCATAGACTTGCCATTACCCTTCTCCCAATCTACATCACCATCGGCACCAACAGAGAATCCGTGCCAATTATTAGTTGGGTGGAATGGAGGCACAGCACGCCAATAATCCATCCACGATGCATACCAAGGGAGTGTATGCTTCAAATAGCGACGACACTCCGCCTTTGCGTGTGGAGTGAGATGTTGCTCAGCCATATATGCAATTGCGCCGTGACCGAATGTTCCCCACGCCTTTGCACTCTGAACGCTGAAAATAGCCACGAGTGCAAGCACCAAGATTGAAATTCTTTTCATAGTTAGTAGTATTTAATTCTATTTGAAAATATCGTTCAAGAGTGCAGCCAAGCGATAACCTGCCTTTGCCAAACACTTGGTGTGAAGGTACTCGTACTGCAAAACCACCTTGATTCGCACCTCGTCGCCATTTCCTCCTGTATAGAAATCTTTGAGTGCATAGAGTACATCTCGTCCACCCTGCTCAACCCACTCACGAGGTGTACCCTTCGAGTACTCCTCTCTCATACCACGAGCATAGATGTCAATATCCTCGCCGTAGTAGGTAGGTGTAAAGATGTAGTAACGGCTCGACCACGACCCGTCCCACTGGCGGTGCCAAGTAACATTCCAACTCTTGCTACGCTTCGCTGTAAGTTCATCCCATACACGGAATGTGAAGCCTCGGCTCTCATCATAACCCTCAACATAGATGTGAGAGAGGCAGTGCAAATCCTGTACGAGGTGAATCACCTTGCGCAATGCAGTCTGCACCTCTTCTTCGTTATGATTTGTGCGGTTACGCAACACTTCGATAGCCTTTTCGAGTTGAACAATACCATCGTTCTCGTTTGTGGTAACCGACTTGCAGTTAATATCGAGCTCTGTTGTATGCCAACTCTTGGTGTGAGCATACTCAGGCTTCTTACGCAAACTATTAAGCCATACACACTCCTTCTGAATGGTACTTTGAAGAATTGCATTAACCTCAGACTTAGCCTTATCGGTAAGATACATCTCGGTAATGGCCGAAACGGTCTGATGTGTAAATGTATCAAATGCGAAAACATTACCTGCCATCAACAACATGGCAAACATTATTACTATCTTTTTCATATTGTATTCCCCTCCTATACTTTATTATTTCGACATAATAGTATTGAGAATAGCAGCCAAGCGGTAGCCCGCAAAGGTCAACTGCTCGAACATTGTATCGTCAATCATTTTGCGCTGCTCCGGCGAAAGAGTCTTTATATTCTCGCCCTCATCCCAATAGGTGTAGGTCTTAACCATCTTCTCGGCATTATCCTTTGCCCACTTTGTAGGAGTACCCTTCTGAATCTTTGCAATCTCCTTGGCTGTGTAGGTATCACACGCCTTCAAGAAGTTGTCAGCCTTCCACTTCGGATGCATATATGAAGGTGCCGAATCCCAGAATGCATGGTGATTAACATTGCTCTTTCCGTGGCGGATTGTAGGAATCTTCAAACCTGTATTCTTGTGATATCCGACATGGCATGGGCAGTGCATATCGCCCACCATATGGATAATAAGTTTGAGATTTACGGCAATCAACGAATCTGTCATATTGCGATACTGTCCCTTCGCCATCTCGCTGGTAATACGCTCCAACTGCGTAACAACATCACGATTGATATTGCGCTTGATACCGATAGTGTTGAATTTCTCGTCAACATGGTTCATATGCCAATCGTTTGTCTCCTTGAATGGGAAGGTGTTGCGCCAATAGTCCTGCCACAACGAGTAGTGTGTAACCTTATGACGAAGGTACTTCTCACACTTTGCCTTTGCATCAGGCGTAAGGTGCTGCTCTGCGATATAAGCCACAATGTGGTGGCCTACCAAACCCCAAGCCTTTGCGCTCTGTACGCCCATAATCATCATAAGCGCAAGAGCCACAACCATAATTTTACTCTTCATAGTAGTTTAGTTTTTATTGATTATTTGAAAATATCGTTCAAGAGTGCAGCCAAACGGTAGCCTGCCTTTGCCATACACTTGGTGTGAAGGTACTCGTAAAGCTGGAACACCTGTGTAGGTACAGTTGCCTCCGGCTGGAAATCGACCAATGCACGAACTACATCTTCGCCACCATTCTCAACCCAGAAGCGAGGTGTTCCCTTCTCGTACTCGGCACGCTTATCACGAGCAAAGATGTCGATGTCGTTTGCATAGTACTGCACAGAGAATATGCTGTAACGACCAAAGTAAGCTCTGTCCCAAGTGTTATACCACTGCGACTTCCAATCTCTGCGACGCTTATCGGTCAACTCATTCCAATGATAGAAGACAAAGCCCTTGGTATCATCATTACCATCGATAGTGATGTGCGAAAGGCAGTGAACCTCGCCAACAAGGTGAATCAAGGTGCGCAACGACGCCAACACCAACGAATCGCTCTCATTCTTGCGATTACGCAATACAGCAATCGACTTCTCAATCTGCACAACGCCATCGTTCTCGTCCATTGTAGTAGATTTACCCTCCTCATTGAGTCTTGTCTTTCCCCAAAGCTTAGTGTGCGGATAATCGGGATGTTTGCGCACCTCCATAAGCCAGCCCGAAGCGGCTACCATATCAGAATCGAGAATGCGCTCCACCTTCTTTCTTGCATTGTCTGTGAGATACATATCTGCCAATGCGGCAACAGTCTGGTGACCATAAAGATTGTATGCCGAAGCCTCGGTTGCCACTGCCGCAAGAGCCAAAACTGCAATTATAATCTTTTTCATACTCTTCTTTCAATTTAATTATTTACTAAAAATTTTGTTCAAAATCGCAGCCAAGCGGTAGCCTCCATAGGTCAACTGCTCGTGAGTTGTACGCTCAATCTTTTCGTGCTGATCTCGATCCATCTTTGTGTACTCCTCGTAGCGCTCCCAATATGTGAAGGTCTCAACCATCTTGTGAGCATTATCAAGGCCCCACTTTGTAGGTGTGCCCTTCTGAATCTTCTTAATCTGCTTTGGCGAGTATGTATCGCACGCTTTGAGGAAGTCATCGAGCTTCCACTTAGGGTGAATCAACTGCGGTACTGCATCCCAGAACTTGTGGCGGTCATACTTCTTACCCTTAAAGAACATCGAACGGCCCTTCAAGCCCGAAGCCTTATCGTAACCCACGTGGCAAGGGCAGTGCATATCGCCGGCCATATGGATAATAAGTTTTAGGTTTACTGCTACCAACGAGTCCGACAACTTGTGGTACTTACCTTTACCCATCTCCTTAATCAAACGCTCCAACTGTGTTACAGCGTCACGAGTAACATCGCCACCCTTACCCTTAGTGTTGAAATCGGCATCCACATAGTTCATATGCCAATGGGTAATCTCCTGGAAAGGCTCGCTATTACGCCAATAGTCCTGCCACGACGAGTAGTGTGGCAACGAGTGCTTCAAATAGTGCTCACACTTAGCCTTCGCCTCAGGTGTGAGGTGCTGCTCTGCAATGTAGGCTGTCACATGGTGTCCCCAAGTAGACCAAGCCATCGCTCTCTGTACGCCCATAGTCGCTACGAGCACCAACAGAATGATTGAAATTTTTCTCTTCATAGTGTTAATTTTTTGGTTATTTGTAATTTGTTATAGTATGCTGTTAAGTAGTGTTGCAAGGCGGAATGTCGCTCTATACATCGCCACATTATTCTGCTCTTCCAACTTTGAAATCTCAATTCTGTTCACCACACTTCCGGGCTTAAATGTCGGGAGTGTTGCGAGTACCACCTCGCCTGTCTGCTCCGCCCATTGGCGTGGCGATATCGTAGCTGCTTTATACTCCTTTGCCAAACCCTTTGTCGCTATCGTCCAGTCGTAGAGGTACATCTCGGCCGAAAAAGCCCCGTGCGAAGTATGAAACTCACTATGCCACATCTTCTGCCACGACCACTCATCTACCTTATGCCAGCGAGAGCCCTTCGGACGACCATTATCACGACCAAACGAGAAGTCCTCTTCGAGCCTTTTTGCCACAAGGATATTCGATGGACAGTGGATATCCATAGTCATCTCTATCGCTGTTTTCAACGCCTTTCTGCGTTCGTCGACAGTCGCCTCTCTATCCGAAAGTGTTGCAACGGCCTTTTCGAGTCGCACAACAGCATCCTCGACATCCATAGTCACAGACTTTCCGTTCTCATCAAGGCGAGCCTTGCTCTTACCTCCATTCTCGAACTCAACCGAACAGAGCGGTACGCCTAAAATGGCTGCGACCTCTCTCTTCGCCCTATTTGTCATATTCTGCTCGACAAATATCAAGATCGCCTTATTGACCTCGCTACACCAAGCCAACGCCTCGGCCGAAACGACCATCGCCACCAACACAACTATATATCGCAAACCTCTCATAATCTCCGCCCTCCTTACTTGAAAATTTGGTTAATAAAGTGAGCAAGACGATAGCCTGCGTCGATATACAACTGATCCGTAATCTCCTTTATGCGGAGTTTGTTGTGCTCTGGCAAATCCTTATAGTCAATGGTCGGTGAGAGCAACTTATATGTCTCACGAAAGAGCGATGTATTTGCCATTATCCAATCCCTCATATCGCCCTTACACAACGCTTCAACCTCTGCCTCTGTCAGGCGAGCATACTTTTGGCGAAACTCCCACGCCGTTTTACCCTTGTGGAAACGGGCAAAGGTCTTGTCATTATAGCCATGATAGCGAATCTCCTCGCCACCCTCCTTCATAACAAACTGCTTTTGGTCAGCAAAGAAGAGGTGTCCAGGGCAGTGCATATCACCAACCATATGGATTATACACTTCAAATTTACCGTCACTGCCGAATCGGGCAAATGGCGATAATCCTTCATCGCCTTTTGCAACTGCTCCAAACGAGCCACTCCGTGATCATCCATCGTAAGCGGAGCGAGAAAATCGGCAACATCGCCGGCGAGTTGTCCTGGCACAAACTCGCCATCTTTCAGTCCGACAGCGTGCCAACGAGCCGTATGGTGATACTCGTGCGAATAGCGCCAATTGTCGAGCCACGAAGCGTAGTAGGCTAACGAGTGGCCGAGGTACTTATCACACATTCTGCGAGCCTTTGGAGTGAGATTTTGATCGGCAATATGAGCAATAACACAGTGCCCCTTAGCATCCCAAGCCGAAGCCTGCGACACCGACAAGAGCGCCAATACACACACCACCAAGTTCAAAATTTTATTCATCTCTACTCCTTATTTTTCGAGTCTATACAAATCGTTACAGGGCCATCATTCACGAGCGACACCTGCATATCTGCTCCAAATTCACCGTGCTCCACCTCTGCACCAAGCGTAGCCGACAATGTCGCCAAGAACTTCTCATACATCGGTCTTGCCACCGCCTCGCCTGCCGAGCGAATATACGATGGACGGTTACCCTTCTTGGTCGAAGCAAAGAGGGTGAATTGGCTTATCACTATCACACGACCTCCCGCCTGCTGGATATCGAGGTTCATCACTCCATTCTCGTCATCGAAGATGCGCAAGCGAGAGATTTTACCACACAACCAATCGATATCCTCCTGCGTATCGGCATCCTCCACACCGAGCAAAATAGCCAAACCCTTGCCGATTTTGCCGATTATCTTACCCTCAACCTCAACGCTGCAACGCTGAACTCGTTGGATTACTACTCGCATAGGCTATAAAGTATCGTTGTTCTCCGCAAAGAACTTCCACAAATTATCATCCTGCGGCACCGGTGCCAAAATCTCGACCAACTCCTTGCGCACAGGGTGCATAAATGCAAGCGAGCGAGAGTGAAGCGAAATACCGCCATTCGGGTTAGAACGCTTAGCACCATACTTCAAATCGCCCTTTATCGGACAGCCGATTTTTGAGAGTTGGCAACGGATTTGATGGTGACGACCCGTCAAAAGTTCAATATCAAGCAAGGTATAGCGGTCGCTGCATCCAATCATCTCGTAGTTCAACTTCGCCTCCTTAGCATCCTTGCGAGGTGCATTGTAGGCGTGCGAACGATTGGTCTTACCATCTCGCAAGATATAATGACGCAAGCTACCCTGCTCTGCCGCAGGTCGTGCCTCCACGATTGCCCAATAATGTTTATTTATTTCGCCCTTGCGAATCATCTCATTTAAGCGCACCAACGCTTTCGAGGTCTTTGCAAACAATACAGCACCACTCACCGGACGATCGATACGATGCACCACACCGAGGAATACATCCCCCGGTTTATGATCACGCACCTTCAAAAATGCTTTCAGGTAGTTTTCGAGCGCATCATCGCTCGTCTTATCGGGCTGCACAAGGTCGCCTACCCGCTTATTCACAACAAGCAAGTGATTATCCTCGTACAAAATATCGTTTGGGTTAAACATCTTATTCAGTTAGTAGTGAGTAGTGAGTAGAGAGTAGTTTTATTTTTTCTCCTTTTATTTTTTGCTTTGCAGGGTTTTGGTTGAGGCGACAATTAGGCGCATCAATTCTTGACAATCAATATAAATACTATCAAATTCCAACTTGTTTATGAATTCGCTTTCATACAAAAGTTCCAACCAATATTCAGTTTCAGCACACTCTTTTTGAGCAATAAACATTTTAGCCGTAAAGTCCGCTTTCGACTGTGCAAAGGCACACTCCTTCGCATTTGCACCAATACTTGTTCCGCAGCGTAGTAATTGTTTTGAAAGTACATATTCGTGCTTTTGCTCATTGAGATATTTATACAATTTCACTATCCTCAACGCAAAAACCTTACTCTTGTCCAATATAACACTATTTCCCACGATTACTCTACATCTGTTAAAAACAACTACTCACTACTCTCTACTCACTACTCACTCAAAATTAGAGTTGGAATGTAAATGGAAGCAACAACTGGGCGCTTGCGACAACCGAAGCCGAGCCGTTACCACTCATAATCACCCTGATTGGTGCACCTTGACGACGCTCGACATCGAGAATAACCTGACGACATCCGCCACAAGGATAACACTCACGCTCCGAAGGATTGGATGCGATAGCCAAAGCCTCAACCGGATCATTTGCGTGGTTAGCCTCTACATAGTAGAGCAACGAACGCTCTGCACACAAGCCCGAAGGGAAAACCTCGCTCTCGGAGTTTGCGGCATGCAACACCTTACCACTCTGCAAACGCACCGCAGCGCCCACCTTAAAGCCAGAATACTTGGCGTAAGCCAACTCCGTAGCCTTCTGAGCCTCAGCGATAAGTTCACGGTCAGCAGCCGGCAAATCCTCAATATGATCCGCCTTGATATACTTCAACTCCAAACTCTTCTCCATAATCAGCTATTTTTATTATTTGCAAATATAACTATTTTCTCGCAAATAAGCGAACTAAATAGTATAAAAATACTATTTTTGTGCCAAAATTTTTCAATTATGTACTCTTGGGGCGACGATAGACGATACAACAGTTACTCGGCATACTTCCGCCGACACTTCGGCGAGCGTGTGCAGAAGGTGGCAATAAACGCAGGTTTCACCTGCCCGAATCGTGACGGGAAAGTGAGTTTCGGAGGTTGCACATTTTGCAATAACGAGGCCTTCACACCCTCCTATTGTCAGCCATCAAAAAGCATTACTCAACAGATTGAAGAGGGTATCGAATTTCATCGCCGTCGCTACCGCACAGCATCACGCTATCTTGCTTATTTTCAATCATTTTCAAATACATACGCACCACTCGAAGTGCTGCGTGAGCGATACTCCGAAGCACTCTCTCATCCCGAGGTCGTAGGGGCTGTAATCGGCACTCGTCCCGACTGTGTTTCGGAGGAGATTTTGGACTACTTTGCAGAACTTGCAAAGGAGCATTATATAACTATCGAATATGGTATAGAATCGACCTACGATTCGACCTTAAAAGCGATAAACCGAGGCCACGATTTCGCCTGCGCCGAGCGTGCGGTAAAGATGACTGCCGAGCGAGGTTTATCCATCGGAGCGCATTTTGTTTTAGGACTGCCCGGCGAGAGCGATGAGATGATTTTGGAACAGGTGCAACGCATTAACGACCTGCCACTTACAACGATAAAATTTCATCAGTTGCAGGTCTTTCGAGGTACGGCAATGGAGCGAGAATACGATGAGCATCCCGAACATTTCCGTTTCTGGGAGTTGGAGGAGTATCTTGATCTCTTCACCGAGATTTTGCGTCGTCTGCGCCCCGATATTGTGGTCGAGCGCTTTGCATCCGAAGCACCACCCCGCTACCACTACGGCCGAAATTGGGGCTTGGTACGCAACGAAACCCTCTGGAATATGCTCGAAAAACGCCTCACCGAGCGCAATGCTTGGCAGGGAGAATTGTATCTTTAACGGGAAACTAATTTTTAATCTCCCCTAACGCCTCTAACAACCCTAATTTTACATTGCGTCTTATCACAAGAAAACACAAAAGGCTGTCCGAAAACGGAACAGCCTTTTGTATTTCGGGTGAACCCGAATACATTGTAGCATCTTTTACTTCATATACTCTGCTACCTGGTCTACCGGAACGATTGCCTCCTTAAAAATGTAAGCACCAGTCTTCTCCGACTTAACCATCTTGATGCACTTTGTGAACTGCTTACCAACGCCAGTTCTGAGGGTAGCAACTGCTTTCTTTGCCATAACTTAAACCTCCTTATTACTTAATTTCACGATGTAAAGTTACCCTCTTCAAGTATGGATTGTACTTCTTACGCTCCAAACGGTCTGGGGTGTTCTTCTTGTTCTTTGTGGTGATGTAGCGAGACATTCCTGGTACGCCACTCTCCTTCTGCTCGGTGCACTCCAAGATGACCTGAACTCTGTTACCTTTCTTTGCCATAGTTCGTTAATGTTTAATAGATTTTCTTGGCTGCAGCTGCATCCTTCAAAGCAGCAGCGAGGCCCTTCTTGTTAATTGTTTTGATTCCCGAAGTCGAAACCTTCAAGGTAATCCAACGGCCTTCCTCCTCTGACCAAAAACGCTTAGTCTTCAAGTTTGGATTGAACTTGCGCTTAGTCTTAACATTGGAGTGCGAAACATTGTTTCCAACGATGGCCACTTTTCCTGTAATTTCGCAAACTTTCATTGTTACTAAATTTTTTAATTAAATCCCATTTGGGGTTGCAAATGTACGAATTTTATTTTGAATAAACAATCCTCTTTCAACTTTTTTATAAAAAAGTAAAAAATAGGGCATTTTTACAATACCCTATCAGGATTTTCACGCAGAAATTGCTCCCACGACTGAGTTCCTCGTTTGCGGGCTTTTTTGTCGCCACCGAGGCCTTTGACCTTCACTCCGCCCAGAGCCTGATTTATTGGCGAAGCGATTGAGTAGTAATGACATAGCGCCACCGCCATACCATCCGTTGCATCCAACTTTTTCGGCTTCTGCTCAATGTGCAAAGTGCGCATAACAACGCCCTCAATCTGCTCCTTTGATGCCGAGCCAAGACCAACCACTGCCTGCTTAATTCGTGACGGGGCATACTCGAAAACATCGACCTCCTGGCTCAATGCCGCCGCCATAGCCACGCCCTGAGCACGGCCGAGTTTGAGCATCGACTGCACATTCTGCCCAAAGAACGGCGACTCCAATGCCACCTCACGAGGTTTATACTCCTTGACCAGACGACTCACGCTATCAAAAATATAGCGCAACTTGGCGTATGGGTCCTCGATTTTGTGCAAATCGATCTCCCCCATCACCACGGCTCGCAGTGTGCGCCCTTCAACCTCCAACACGCCATAACCCGTATAGTTCGTGCCGGGATCGATACCTAAAATACAATATGTTTCGCTCTGTTTTACCACCTCTATTTGAACAACTCCGCCAACTTTTCGAGTACTGCCTCGCCTCGCAAATTCTTGGCTATAATAACGCCATTCGAGCAGTCGATAAGGAAGTTTGTAGGGATAGATTCTACGGCATATTCTGCCACCGCAGGGTTATCGAAACGCTCCAAAGTGCTGACATTCACCCAGTCCATCTTCTGTTTATCGATAGCACCCTTCCACGCTGCGTGCTTCGCATCGAGTGACACTCCGTAGATCTCGAAACCAAGCTTGTGGTAGAGCTTATAGGCCTCTTTCAACACAGGCATCTCGCCCATACAAGGTCCGCACCACGAAGCCCAAAAATCGAGCAACACATAGCGATTTTTCTTGTTCTCGACAACCGATTTGAGCGATACATTCTCGCCATTCACATTTGGCTGATCGATATTGATGTAGTAAGGTACATAGTCGCTACCCTCCGCCTGAGGCTCGGTCTTAAACTTACGCTCGGCACTCTCCTTCATCTTTACAGCAACAGGCAACGCCTGCATCTTCTCGGGAAGTTGGCCCAACCACTCCATAACCTTTACCGAAGGCTCCGAATAGGAGAATTGCTGCAACATAAAGAGTCCGAATACATTCTCCTTATTACCCTCGAAGTAGCCCCTCTGCATCGCATCAAAGGCCTGCTCAACCTCGGCAACCTTAGCCTTATCGTTCGCATATACGGCGCTACGATACTCCGCCATATAGTTCTTGCTCTCGGTCATCATACTCTCGAAAGCATCATTTGCAGGCGTACCTCCGACCTTGATATTATCCTCGGCAGCATCACCCTCAATTACAACTTTGCCAGGCTCGACAAAAAGGTAGGATACCGGACGACCGCTCTTCATTACAACCTGTGCAAATGTTGGCGCCGACTTCACTCGCTTGAAGCAGAACTCTCCGCCATTTACGACCTTTGCAGAGTCGATTATCGCACGATTATTCCACATATCGGTGATGTAGGCATAGCCCTCCTCGCCATCGAAATTTGCGATTTTAACCGTAATGTCGCACTTCCCGCCGCCACAACCCACAAGGGTCATTGCAACGATCAAAAACAGTATAAACTTTCTCATATTTACTCTTTGTTTGCCAATTCAGTTTCCAACTTCATCACACGACGACGCAACTCAGGTAACTCCTTAAATACTGCAAACGAACGGTGGTAGTTGATACCTGCAAGAGCAGGACTTCCAAAGCGAATCTCGCCATCCGGCACATCCTTGTCGATACCACTCTTTGCACCAATTTTAACTCGATTGCCGATTGTAATATGGTCGGCAATGCCCACCTGTCCTGCGATAAAGCAGTTCGAGCCAACCTTGGTAGTACCGGCAATACCTGTCTGCGATGACGATACGGTATTCTCGCCAATCTCCACATTGTGGCCAATCTGGATAAGATTGTCGAGTTTAACACCCTTGCGAATGATTGTAGAGTCGGTCTTTGCACGGTCGATACAAGTATTTGCACCAATCTCCACATTATCCTCGATAATTACATTTCCGAGTTGCGGAATTTTATCAAATCCACCCTCGGCATTCGGAGCAAAGCCAAAGCCGTCTGCACCGATAACCACACCTGCGTGAAGAATACAGTTTGCACCAATAGAACAACCCTCATAAACCTTAACACCCGGATTAAGGGTAGTCTTTGCACCAACCTTTACATTGTCGCCGATATAGCACTGCGGATAGATTTTTGCGCCATCACCAATTACGGCACCCGCCTCGATAACGGTAAAATCGCCAATGTAGCAATCCTTACCAATGGTTGCCTTATCCGAAATAGAAGCCAACTTCGAGATACCCTTCTTCTGCGGCTTCATAGCGTTATACATATCGAGCAAACGCAACACGCAAGCGTTCACATTATCAACCTTGATAAGTGTAGCAGCAACCTTCTCCTTCGGCTCGAAGTTGCGGTCCACAAGTACTATTGAGCACTGTGTAGTATAGAGATATTGCTCGAACTTAGGGTTTGAAAGATAGGCCAAGCCTCCCTTCTTTCCGCCTTCAATAGACGATACAGTGTAGATTGAAGCGTTCTCGTCGCCCACAACCTCGCCAGCCAAAAGGCTCGCAATCATTCCTGCTGAAAATTCCATATTACTTAATTTTTGGGCCATTAGCCGTTAGCCATTGGCTATTAGCATTATTATTTATTCAAATAGTTCTCAATTTTAATGTTTTGGGGCAGATAGTCATCTACCTTGCGGCCAAAGGCGAGCAACTCTCGCACCATTGACGACGAGATGTGCATATACTCGGCCGGAGTTACAAGCAACACCGTAGTAAGTTCCGGAAAGAGCTCTCGGTTGGTAGCCTCGATTGTGCGCTCAAACTCGAAATCTACCGTATTGCGCACACCTCGCACCAACGCCGTAGCACCCACCTCACGAGCAAAATCGCCCGTTAAGGTCGAGTACTTAGCTACACGCACACGCCCATTATCGGCATACAACTCCTCAATCAATCGGCATCTCTGCTCCACCGAGAGGAGTCCCTTTTTAGAAACATTCTCGCCCACACCGATAACCACCTCATCAAAAAGGCGCAACGCCTCCTCAACCACAGCCTCGTGTCCACGAGTAAAAGGGTCGAACGACCCTGCAAAAAGTGCAACTCTTGTCATACTATTGACAAATATAGTAATTTTTCGAATACAATAGGTCTACTCCTCCTCGGGGTGAGTCAAAAAGCCCCACGCCAGAGAGAGTAGTTTCGAAATTATGCCCTGCGAAGAGAATGCTCTATACTTCCAACGAGAAGCAAAGAGATTTCTCACCAATAGTAGGCGGGTTTTCCACTTGCTCACACTCTGCGAGAAGACGGCTCCATCTTCGTTGATTAACGAGTCGAGTACACGCTCGGCATAAGGTGAGGTGTGGGTAATCACACTATTTTCAATCTCTACACCACACACACCAACAGCCAACGCTGTCATACAATCGACGAAAGCACGCATATTATACTCCTCGCAAACCTCGTAGAAGCGCTCCCAATCGAGGCGATTTTGCTCGGTTTTGAGGAACAATGCCCAATCGAGAAGATGGCGCAGACGAATACCCTCCGAAAGGAAGTGCGAGAGTGAGTGATGATTTAAGAACACAGCATTAAAGAGTGGCGACGGCATCTCGATTTTCGTATCGAAGAGCTGAGTGCGCTCCTCGTTGCGAGCGAGATTATCGAGGAGCAAATGGAGATTCTTCGTTCTCCTGCCCTCACGCACAGCAACAATATAGCGATGATTTTCAATCATCACCTTGCGATAGATGATTTCGGAGTGCTTGTACCAATCGTCATCAACCTTTGCACCCAACTCTCCTGCTATATCGTTACCCTTGTCATAATCGTCGTAGAGATAGCAGTCAAAATCGCCACATTCACGATGATTTGGCACAGGATAGTAGGTGCTAAATGCCAAGCCTTTCAGACAGAGGGTATTAACACCCTGCTCCGCCCACTTATCGACCAACTCCGAGCATATAGCCTTCGAGTAGTCGTATCGGCTTTCTATATGGAATACCGCATTTATCCACTGCAATTTCAGCGACTGAGGGAACGACTTTGCGAGTTCGCCATTCTGCTCAAAGAGTTTCGTCAAGCCATCAAACGCAATCGCCAATACACCCTGCTTGCGAGCCTGCTTGTAGATGTCGCCCCACGCCACATCTCCAAGATGCACCGACTCCGCACTCTCCGTACCAATCGCTACACGCACAAGCCGAAAAAGGGTATTTGATGTGTTATTTAACATTTCTATAACTTAACCTCTTTCAACCTACTCCAATCAATCATCTTGTCGGCCTGTTCCAAATTGACAAAATCAAAATCAGAGAGATATTTTTCATATTTATTAAATGCACCTTCCAAGCCTACTCTATTCTTCCAGCGACGCAACATTGGAAGGTGTTTCATATCGGGCTGTCCTGGATCGAAATCGCTTGGGTGGAAGTAGGTCATCGTATAATTTTGTTGCTCGGTCAACCTCTTAACCAACCAATATGGGAAGAGTCGGAAATATCCGCCTCCCGAGAAGACAATCTTACGACCAGCAATATCGGCAGGGTTTATCGGGAACTCCTTGAAAATGTAGCCATTGTGGCTGATTTGTCGAGGCTCACCTATACCATAATTTGGCATACCGCCATAATCTCGCTCAGCAGGGAATAACGAGCAGTCGTACTTAAAGCCCAACTCCGCCAATACATCGAAGGCGTAGAGGTTGCTCTCTGTGATTGAGAATGCCGGAGCACGAAAAGCATCTATTGGTGCACCTATAACGCTCTCAATTTCCGATTTAGCACGATATACATCTTCGTACATCTGCTTTTTGTCGAAGCGAGTCAAAAGTTCGTGCTGATAGGTGTGACAACCAACCTGATGACCCGCATCGGCAATCTTGCGTATCGCCTGCGGATGATTCTCGGCCAACCAACCCAGCACAAAGAATGTCGCCTTCTGGTCACGCTCAGCCAAAGAGTCAAGAATACGATCCACACCCTCGTATATACGCACCTCTTTACTCGCCCAATCCTTATCGCCCGACTCGCAGTCGTGACAATACCAATCCTCTATGTCGAAAGTTAGAATACGCATAGCTTGTAACTATCTTAATCCCGATTTAGCCTTGCGGAAATTCGAGTTTGTCATCTTCAAAATGTTACCAATCGTGCCGAATAAAAATGGCATTGGATCCGACCAACTAAAATCTTGAAAGGATAATCGTGGAGAAAAGAAATCAAACCAATTGGGGGTTGTACGAAATCTATTCTTGCTATACATAAACCACAACATTTCAAAACCAATGTGTCGCAATTTACTGCCTGCTGTATATTGATATTTTTTTAATGGTGCCCCGATTGAAGCATTAACTACCATGTTTGCATAATCCACTCCTGAATTGATTGCAGCTTTAATGCAGGCCGGTACTCTCGGATTTATCTCCATTATCTTTACAACGCCATCTCGAGGATCCTCTATCAAGTCAAAATCTGCAAAGCCAACCCATCCAATGTGAGAAAGCACCCTGGTGCACATCTGAACAAGAGCGTCATCCTCGATGGTTATACAGCAACAGCTACTTCCACCATTCTCCGGATAATAGCGCTGCTTATGTATTACCGAAGAGGCAAATACCTCTCCTTCATATAGGAAAACCTGCACCTTAATCTGACGGCCGCCTGATGGTATAAACTCTTGCAAATGACACGGACCGAATTGCTCTTTAATTTGCGGGAGCGACTTCCTACACTCATCCGCTGACTGCACAAGCTTCATACCTCTACCTCCGGTCATATGATTTGGCTTTATCAATGCTGGATATACTATTTCTTCTATACCATCTGGTGACCTTTCTAAATCCACCGTTCTGGGATGAGGAACTCCCAATTCGGAACATAATCGCATCAAACTATTTTTGTTGTAACCCAACTCAAAAGTATCCGCATCTGGAATAACAAATTTAGCCTCCGACTTAAACTGCTCTTTATGTATTGACAACAACCGAGCAGTTTCATCATTCATCGGAAATAATACATCTATGTTGTATTCCATAACATATGTATGTATGGCCGATAAATACAATTCAACACTCTCTGTCGGAGGTGCGACAACTCGCTTGTAGGCATATCGAGTATGATAACTATATGTCCATCTATTTTCATCAAATATATGAACTTCACAACCGGACTGTTTCAGTTGCTTGGATATAATTAATGCCTGAGTACCACCGCCTAATAGCAGCACTTTGACACCACCTCGACGCTTATTATTCATTATCTTTTCTCGCATAAAACGATCTCACCATTACCTCGCAATCCCATTGCTGTAAAACACACACGGTCACAGTTCTCGGTACCCAATGGAAATCTCATAACTCCAAATTGCAATACCAATGGGAGAATATCCTTTTTGAGTTGAAGGATATCTGTCGGCAAATCTCCATCAACTCGCTTCATTCGAGCATAATTATCCTTCTCATTCTCGCCACCTTCCACACCGGTAGAAATAAACGTTCTTTCATCTGCGTATGATGCACAACCATGGCACGGGCCTTCCAGCGTCAAGAGCACCTCCAACTTACGACTTTTACGATTCATTCTAATTAGGTGGTTCTCATCAGGTGTACTGCCAGCATCTGTTCCCCACAATAAATAATCCTTCGTAAAACACACACCAATCGCTCGCCAATCTTGACTACCTGAACCTACCAACGACCAAGTATCGCCGTTATCAACACTCTTATATAGGCGACACTCGTTATTATTTTCGCCATAATCTCCCGTTCCAAGCCACAAGCACTCTTCGTATTGATCCCACTTGATAAAGTGTAAATGACGGATATCTCCTGCCTCAAAACACTTCACAATATGAAATGTTCGTCCATCATCAACACTACGATATAGGTTCACATCCTTATCTCGATGAGTGTTGAGTATGTATTCTGCAAAAAATATCGTTCCGTCAGGAGTCACACACACTCCCTGATGTCCTGGTTTATTGCCCTGAAATCCACAAAAAGTGTTTACGATCTTACCATTGTTACCATCAACAATATAGGCAACTTTTTTTGCAACAACAAGCAAATTCCCATCTTTCAATGGTATTAGATGGTGTATGCCTATGCGAAGTCCCTGCCTTAACACTCTAAAAGCACCTATCACTCGTTCCCAAAATGAGCCAACAGAGTATTTACGACTCACCTTAATACCACTATAATCTATGGCATAAAACGACATCCCCTGCGCAACCCATACCCTATTTGGCTCCGCATACAACGCTCTTCCATTAAATATTTTAGAAAATTGACTCATAATTATACCATCGAAATAAGTTCCTGTTCGAGCTTATCTATATATATGTCCTGCGTGAAGTGTTTCATAAAGTATACTCTTGCTTTTTCGCCACATTGTGCATATCTATCAGGAGTCTCTATATATTCGCACATCAACTCAGCAAGACCCTTGTAGTCGCCAGAAGCAACACTCTTACCGCATCCCGATTCAGATATAACCTCATTAGCAGCGCCATTAATTGCTCCCAATATAGGTTTTCCTGTTGTCATATACATCTGCATTTTGCCAGGCATCGTATTACCAACAAAGTTATTACCTCGCAATGTGATAAGTAGCGCATCTGCCATCTTATAAAATGATGGCATATTTTCGCGTTTTTGATTGCCGTGGAATACGATATTTTCCTGCAAATTGTAATCCTTTGTCATTTTCTCCAACAATTCTCGCTGCGAACCATCTCCAACAAAATGTATTTTATAGTCTGGTCGTGAGCCTAAAATAGCCGCAGCCTCAACAATCGTCGTTAGATTTTGACCAGCTCCGAGATTTCCTGCAAACATAAAATCTGCCACGCCATTATCCTCTGCAGCAAGATCCATACTTATCATTGAAGAATCAGCATGTTGTGGAAGATAGGCAAGTTTTGATAATGGTACTCTGTTGTTCTTATTGAGGTACTCTATGAATGGCCTTGATGTTACTAATATCCTGTCACACTTATTGTAAATATTTCTCGATAGCAGAGATATGAACTTGTAGAGAAAGCTAAAAGGCTTTTTGATGTGAGCTTGTGCACTCTCCGGCCATAAATCCAAGCAATACAACAGCAGTGGACGCTTCCATCTATTTTTATATGTGATAGCAGGGATTACCATTGTAATAGGGCTCAATTGGTATGACAATACCACATCATAATTACCATCTAATTTAGCCACCTCTTTTCGTGCATTATAGGCAAATGATAGATAATTTAGCATTAAGTTTTTTATGCCCTTTTTACGAGGGCGCATTTTGCATCTTATAATATGAACTCCATATTGTTCTTCATACTTCTCGTCCAAGCGTTTGCGATTGGATGGATCATCATACCCATCAAACACATACCCCTTTGGATAGTTTGGGAGTCCAGTCAATACCGTAACATTATGTCCTCTTTGTACCAATGCAGGAGCAATATCATTTATCTGAAATTGCTCTGGATAGAAATGCTGACAAATAATCAATATATTCATTACTATTTCTTTACGGGTATTAAATCTTTTTGTGCTGTAACAAAAGGCAAATACTTAACAAATACCTTTATTACAAAGTACTCTACAATCATCGTGACAATAAACACAATCCAATTCCCCCCCCCATGTATATTCGCTTTCTCAGCGATAAATCGCAGTGGATTATATATCCAGAATGAGGTGCATAGAATTACAATTGAATATCGGCCGAAATAAGAAATAATAGAAACTGATTTCCCGTATGCCTTTAATGTTAGCAAAAGAGTCATCACACCAATTATTGCCGTAGCATAAAAACGAATTGATTCTATTAGTCCTCTCTTAACATCAACAAGGGCTAGAACTAGAAATAATATTACTCCAAAAAGTGCAATAAGAAGACCTTTATATCTTGTTTGATTAGTTTTATCACCAACGAGCACTCCACTCTTTTTCAATATATTACCCATAAAGAAGAATGGAGCATAAAATAGGGTTTTCTCAAAGTAACAGTAAAGAGTAATCTCTTCGCTCTTACAGATAGAACCAGCTATTGTCATAATT
Source organism: Alistipes sp. (assembly GCA_045654385.1). GTDB lineage: Bacteria > Bacteroidota > Bacteroidia > Bacteroidales > Rikenellaceae > Alistipes. The sequence goes on along the minus strand of JAZONG010000082.1, from coordinate 204 downwards.
GCAACCATTCCAACTTGTGCCCAAACATTAGTGGAAATTTCATTTATTATATAGAATAATATATTTATAGTAAATAGCGATAATAAAAACCATAATGGACTATTTACGCATAGTCGAGAATAAATAGGATCAAGAATATAAAATCTTTCAACTACAGTATTTATTCTAATATCAGGTGCAAGTTGACATAATACATAATAAACC
>JAZONG010000081.1:0-17223 GCA_045654385.1 Alistipes sp. | reverse complement strand
GAGAACATACCCTTCTTCATCTCACCACCATACCAAGTGTTGAGGATAACCTGCTCACGAGAAGTGATGTTGAAGACAACAGCTGTCTCAGAGTTAAGACCGAGCTCTGCATAGTTCTCAACCTTAGCCTTAGAAGCGTTGTAAACTACGAAGTTAGGCTCGAAGTCTACCAACTCCTCCTCTGTTGGACGGATGAACATATTCTTAACGAAGTGAGCCTGCCAAGCAACCTCCATAATGAAACGAACCGACATACGAGTGTCCTTGTTTGCACCGCAGAAACCATCGACTACATAGAGCTTCTTGCCCGACAACTCCTTCTGGGCGATACCCTTCAATACTGCCCAAGACTCCTCAGAGCAAGGCTTGTTGTCGTTCTTGTACTCCTCCGAAGTCCACCAGATAGTATCCTTCGAGTTCTCGTCCATTACGATGAACTTGTCCTTAGGCGAACGGCCGGTGTAAACACCAGTCATTACATTAACAGCGCCAAGCTCAGTCTCCTGACCCTTGTCGAAACCTGTCAACTCAGCCTTGGTCTCCTCCTCAAAAAGGAGCTCGTACGATGGGTTGTAGATCACCTCAGTTGTGTCGGTGATACCATACTTCAATAAATCTTCTTTCTTGAAAGCCATAGTGTTTGAAATTATAAATAGTTTAACATCTTCATTTTCTGTCTGTTAGCGCCGATTTTCTCGACGGGTGAACGACTAAGCTTCGCAAAAGCCCCTATTTCACCGCTGCAAAGATACGACTTTATTTTGAATTGTGAAAAAATTAACACTAAAAATTTCAACTTTTTTGCAATTCAAATATAAGTAGTACTTATATCCTTGTCTGTTCCTCGCAAAATGAGTGCCTCTTTGGCGATGTTCGACCGATAAAATTAAAGCCTTGAAAATGGGTGGTGGCTATCTCTTTTTGTGCCACTGCGAGAAGGGATGTTTCGAGAGGAATGAGTTGTAGAAGCAGCGCTCGCCTGTAACCTCCTCGCCAATCCAAGCGGGTAGTTTGACCTTCTCATTACGGCTCGAAAGTTCTACTTCGGCAACGATTAAACCCTCGTTTGCGCCACGGAACTCATCCACCTCGAAGGTGTGCCCTTCGTGCTTGATTATATGGCGCACCTTGTCGATTACGCCCTCGCAACGGCCGAGCAGTCGCTCTGCCACACCTCGTGGAATCTCTCGCTCCCACTCAAAGCGGCTCAATCCTCCATCTCGGCTCTTGCTTTTGAGGGTTAGAATGCCCTTTTCGTCGCACAAGCGCACACGGGCCGTTACCTTGCGGCTGCATAGGTAGCCCTGCGCAATGCGCATAGAGTACTCGATTCTCTCACGCCACGACTCGTTGGCAAGCAGATATTTGCGTTCAATCTCCTGCATACTATCGTGATGCAACATCGTTTGCATCGTCGGAAATAACCCCCTTTGAGTCTAATGCCCAGATGCCCTTTACTCGCAACACCTGCTCGATAATATCACGCACAGCACCTGCGCCTCCTTTGTACTCCGAGATATAGACAGCGCTCTGCAACACCTCGCTGCACGCATCGGCAGGAGCAACCGGGATGCCTACATAACGCATAACCTCCAAATCGGGAATATCGTCGCCCATATAGATGATATTTTCACGCTTGGCGCCGGTCTTTGCGATGAAGTCGTTTATCGCCTCGATTTTATCCATACAGCAGAGATACTTATGTTCGATGTGAAGGCGGTTCATACGGCTCTCCAAGGTCTTGCCAAAGCCGCCCGAAATAACGCCGATATTTACGCCGTGAGTGGCTGCGTATGCCAGGGCATAACCATCTTTTGCATTGTATTTACGAATGAAATCGCCATCAGCCAACGGAATAATACCGCCATCGGTCATCACACCATCGACATCGAAGACCAAAGCCTCGACATCGGCTAATAACTCTTTGAAGTTTTTGTTCTCTCGCATATATCTTCACTTATTTTGTCATAAATCTCTCTTGTGTGTGGCTTGTCAGCCAACATTGTGCGGTGGCGATTGAGGGTTTGGGTGTCGCCACGACGGGCAGGGCCGGTCTGTGATTGAGCCGGATTTTTCGACTCGACAACCTTCTTTGCCGTCTCCTCGATTACGGGTGCCACAATGTCGAACGGAAGCCCCTCTCTTGCCAAAATCTCGGCAGCATTGGCATACATCGCATTGGCGAAGTTGCAGGCAAAGACACCTGAAAGGTGTATCACGGCTCGGCGTGCCGTGTCGGCCGGGAGTACATTCGAGGTCAGGGCGTGCGCCACCTTGTCAACCACCGCCAGGGCGTGGTTGGTTGCTCCCTCCACGAATATGTAACCCTTCGTGAAATCGACCTTACGACCTGCTGTAAAGGTCTGGAATGGGTAGAATACCGCACGATGCTTGTGGGGTGCAAGTGTGTCGAGTGTGCAGCAGCCTGCCGTATGTGCTACGACTGCATTTTCGGGGAGTTGCAACGATTGTGCAACCGTCTCTACGGCATTATCGCTCACCGATATAAGGTATAAATCGGCCTCGGCGAGTTCCAAGTTGCTCCACTCTGTGTGCGCCAACTCTGCCACCTTGCGACCTCGCTCCTCATTGCGAGCAAAAACCTGCACAAGGTGCAAGCCCTCAGCTTCGGCTATTGCTTGTGCAAGGCTTTCCGCAACATTACCACTACCTACAATAACTATTTTCATATTTGTTTCATCTTTATTGCAATAAAAGTCTCGCCTATGCGGGTGAAGCACCACTTCTCCCTGCCGCCCTCCGAACACTTGTAACGCTTGCAAATTTCAGCATTGGCCATCGGGAAGTCACGGCGGTAGATCTCTGCCTTTGTACCCTTAATCACTCGCTTAAACGCACTGTCGATGTTGTATATTGCCTCCACCTCGAATGTTTTGCCCAAAACACCCTCAGGTTTCTCGGTCGAGAGAGCCACTCCGTTGTTTGACCACACATCGCACTTGCCCTCGAACGCCACAGCCACCATTCGTGCGTGCTGCAATGCCACATCGGGCAGAGTTATATAGCGATATTGTGTGAGGTCGCTCGGTTGTGCGCTCCACTTTGCCGAATTGCGCTCCTCTGTGCTACACGAGAATTCGTCCACACCCACCGCCACAGCCTTCAACTGCGGAGTAGAGCCGTCGATATAGATATTTACCTCCTTTGCCTCGCTACCGAGCGATACACACTCTACGGTGCAGTTGCCAAAGAGTCGAAATGCCTCATCGACATCGAAGAGTGGCGAACACTTTATACAAACTTTGTCTGCAAGGCGCTTTAAGGTTGGCATCAAGTCCACAACATTGGGCGAACAATCCTCCAAGCGCACCAACTTTTCGCCCTTTTCGCCTCGGCGGTCGGGATCCGAAAAACACCAATCGAAATGGTCGGTGCAGGTGGCGATAAACTCCTCTGCCGAGGAGCATATAACCTCGATGTTTGACGCTCCGAGTCGGCGGAAGTTCTCTTGTGCAACGGCTGCAACACTCTCGTTGCGTTCGATGGTTACAACCCTCTTAAATCGCTTCGACAGAGCGAGTGCATCGACGCCCAAACCGCAAGTTAAATCCAACACACTCTCGCCCGACAACTCCTTGCGATCGGCACAATCCTCACTCGACGACTGCTCGTAGGCGAGTGTCGGCACTATCGCCTGCACGGCGTAGTATGATGGCAGTTTGGTACGACACTTTTGCAGATTTTTGACCTGCGTGGCAACAATAGAGGCGTGAGGTATGCGCCTATCGAGGGCTATATCGGTCGGCTTGCGGTCGATGTTAGCCTTGACAGCCTCGTAGCACTCCTCGCTACACAGTATCGAAAACTCCTCTGCGGTAAACATATCTGCAAAGTTAATAATTATCCCTCAATTTTTGGCGTTTTTTCCCGTTTAGGTAACAAGAAAATTGTAATCGTTACTACCATAAAGGCGATATATGCACCCCACATTGCCCAATTTGAAAGTTCAAAGTCGAAGTGGCCGAAAGGCAATGAAGCCGCCCACTCGACGATGCGATTTTGCCACTCGGCAGCCCACTCTGCCACCACCGATACGGGAGGTGTTGCGAGTGAGATAACACCTGCAAGGACTACGATATTGGCCAAGAGAATTACAACGGGATTTATCAAAATGCCCACCAACGATATTGTGCCGAATGTATGCGACACGAGGGGCATAGTGGCTATGGTTGAGGCTACGCCTACGAGCAGGATGCCGATAATTGCATTTGCAACTTTGGAGCGAGTGGCACATAAACGATAGAGTGGCATAGCCCACAAAATAATTCCCGCAACGGCAATAAATGAGAGCTGAAACGATATATCGAAGAGCAGGTGAGAACGAAATACCAGCATCACAAAGGCTGTTCCGGCCAAGATATTTATACTCGCATACTCACGCATCGAGGAGAGCGATAACTGCAAGAGCGAGAACATTACGGCGGCTCGCACCGCACTTGGCGACATACCGCAGAGCCAGACATATACCCAAATTAATGTTACCGCCACGACGGAGCGCACAACATTTCCGTAGCGCAGTAACACCAATGGTAGGAGCAGTATGTTTATCAGCATAAAGGCTATGCCGATATGCAGGCCCGATACGGCAAGCAGATGTGATGTACCACTTGCGGAGTATATTTCTCGTAATTCGCTGCGAATTTCACCCCTCTCACCCGTTGTCATAGCCAGCACTACCGCCCTCGCATCGCTCGGCTTTAAGGCCGATCGTAATCGCTCGACAGCCCAATCGTGCAGGGTAGCACTTGTGGCGGGGATATATTCGTATGTTGCACGATGATTTATCGACACTGCACCCACAAATTGGCGATGGTGCATAAGTTCTGCATAGGCTTTACGCTCGGCACGGAAAGGTCGTATAGGGGTGGTCAGATGAAGTCTGTCGCCCGCCTTAAAGCGGACCAACGAGTCGCCCCACAAAACCACATTGCGCCCTTCGATAGTGTGCTCTTCACACTCCTCAATTTCCGCTTCGGCCGAGGTGTAGCCCCGGCGCTCTGCCGATGAGGTTGCGACTTTTAACACCATTTCGATAGGCTTGTTATAGGGTATATCGTTTCGGTACGATAGCGAATGAGTGAGCGCACCAACAGCAAAAATTGCAATAAGGAGAGCTGTGTTCTGCCACCACTTTGAAAGGGTAAGAACGCCCGTCAAAGCCACAATGCAGAGCACAACGAGCAACCACCACGGCAGACTCCACTGCTCGGCAAAAAAGATGCCTACGGCAAATGGTGCAACGACCATCGCCATAGGCATCTTTGCCAAAAGTTTTGTAAATCTATCCGATAAGTTGCTCATAACTACCACAAAGATAGTTAAAAATCGGAAATAAACAGTTTCCAACCACTCCAAACAGCCGCCATATCCGCTTTTATGCCGTTCTCCACCTCTGACATTGCTGCCACGACTGCCGTCATAATCGCCCCGTTGAGGGTGGATATAGGCTCATCGGGCGAGAGGTGGGTGGCATTGGTCACACGGCGGATATAGCTCTCGGTGTGGTTCTCACTTGGGGGTGCATATCGCTCAATCATTTGGCGCAGGGTGCAACAGCGATGCTTGATTGAGTAGGTGTGCAGCAGCACAAACATCGCTCTGTAACCCCACTCTATGCTCTCGAATTGGCGGAATGCCGAGTCGTTACTCTTTGCCTTCTCGCCCTTGTAGCGAAAGTTACCCAGGCGTATGTTTCCGGGGTTGTTGTTGCGTAAACCTCTACTCATTTCTGATTTTGAAGTTCGGAAGAGTTAGTTATCATATTCACCAAACTCTCGTTCAACCTTTCGTTTGACATAGTTACGCAGCCACTCAAAGAGTTTTGCATCGCTCAATACCGAGGCGTTCTCCAAAAACGACCACATCTCTACTCCGCAAATTGCTCCTGCGGCCAAGCGGGTTAGGTTTAGTGTCATAAAACTCAACACACAACTCTCGACCAGCCAACACATACCAATCGTGAGCAACACAAACCCCGCTTTGCGTATGGTGCGCCACGCCTCGTGCGAGGAGAAGTACCACCTCTCGCCCCTCTGCTTTGCTTCGCAACGAGAGGCGAGCACTCCCGTTACGAAATCGACCACAATAAACGACAGAGCACACAATATCACCGGTCCAATAGGGGCAAAAAGTGCCGCCAAAGCCAATAAAACCGCATTAGCGCATCTGTACATAGCCTCCATCGATGGAACATCTTTGCATCGCATCTCGGCCTACATCATAACTCGGAAACTCCGATGCGTGGTTCTTCAAATAGTTTGATAGTCGTCGAAGCAGAGCCTGACGGCGATTGCGTAACGAGCGTTGCAGGGTACCGATGGCACTCTTTGTTGAGGAGTCGCTTCGCAACGATGTGGAGATACCGAGTCCTGCCTGTCCGGTACGCACATTCAACGCCGGCTGAATTATTGTTCGGACTGCCATTGCGAGCGCAGGTGCGACATAATCTTCGAGCAACGCTCTTTGAGAGCCATCAAGCATCTCCTGATATAGCTCTTTGCCCACCACCGGGATAATATGGCTGTCAGCTGCCAAAGCGATGTCAGAATCGAGGATAACCTCTGGTGAGATGTACTCACCATCGCCAAAAGCCAACGAAATAACTTGTTCATTTGTGATAACATTTTTCATTTAACCAATCGATTTAACATTATACTTGGTAATCTCGGAGAGATAGAGTTGCTGTCGTTCGTCGTTCTCGTCATAGTCCAAGCCCTCGGCCTTGCGAGCCTCCCAAACCTTCATATAGATAGGTTTTGAGCGTGTAGGAGGGCGGTTTATGATTTCGAGTGAGGAGCAGTCGATGTGCAATATCTCGCCAATGGTGCGGATTATTGGTTCCAACAACTCGCTCTGTTCGCCGAGAATTACGGTGTTGAGAGCCACCTCGTACTCGTGCAGGATGCGCTCGGCGCTAAATCCGGTCGAGTAGTCCAAACCACTCAACGAGCGGAACCACGAGTGCGCCACCACAATATCGCTCACAGCCTGATCGTGCAACTCCTTCCAATCGCCATCGTTCTGCGACTCGATAGGGATAAATCGTGAATTGTCGTCGGAGCTATCCTCTCGGATGACGAACATCACCTGTCCGGGCTTGCCGGCAAAACGCTGCTCGGCCATACGGGCCAGCTCCGATGCCTGCGACTCGCTATCTACGGCGTTGTCAATCATCATTACGCCCGAGAGTTGGAATGAGTTGTCCAAGCGGGCGATGTTCCAGCGGTCGGTCTTATAGGCGATAGCCGACACATTCATACCGGCGATGTATTGTGGTACTCCGTAGTGCGAGAACATCGGCTCGTAATCCTTGTAGTGGATTATTGAACGGAGTGTTTTGTCGGGTTGCTTCTCGAAAGCGGGGTAGAGTGGCAACGAAACAGCCTCGTTGGCACGGAAATGCTTCCAGTCGTGGTGCAACACGATGTGCTTGGAGTCCTTTGCCACTCGACATCGGGCAGCATCCTGATGATAGAGCGAGAGAAAGGAGTGATTCTCGTCGGTTACAATCTCCAAGAAGGCGTTGCCGAAGAGCGATTTGTCGAATGCCAACTTGTTCAACACCTGTCGCAACGACTCGCCACTGCCATTGCTCTGCTGTACGAGACTGTCGAGCAGAGGTATGGTCGTGTCGTAGTTAAAACCCTTGCCCGAGATGTAGTCCGCTTTGTCGTTGATGATGCGGCGGTGAGCTGTGGAGCGCCTCGAAAGCATAGATAGCACTTCGGGCATATTGTTGTCGGAACCCCATCGCCAAACCTCTCTGTTTTCTACCCTCTGGGATGAGAGGGCGTAGATGGTGTCGGCGCTATTCTGAGGGGTGCAGATTACGCTTTTTGTCTTTCTCTTTTCCATTATCTTTTATCTCTGTTTTGGGGAATTAAACAATCTCTTTCGAGAACTCGGAGTCCTCCGATACGAGTTTGAGCGAGAGGGTGGGAGTGTCGTGCAAAGAGCAGCCCGAGTTGTAGGTCAAACTTTCGAGGCGCAGAGGCTGCTCGTCGCTAAAATGTGCAGAGTAACCCACCAACATTGTGCGACCATCACAGAGGTGAACCTTGGCTACGACACCCTCAATCGAACATCTTTCGATAAACTCCTCGTCGAGCCACGCTTCGCCCTTGTTTCGATCTGCTACGAGGGTAAGTCGGTGCGAAACTTTTTGTACTCCGTAGGGGTGTTTTGACGCCTCTTCGAGCGAGGAGAGGTCGTCTACAAGCTCGACTTCAACACCTTCACCCGAAAATTGAACCTCGCAACTCCTGCTCGAAAAGAGAGCACTTGTTACTGCATCGGCAGGGTAGAGAGTAGCGCTCTCCACCCCACCGACAGGTTTATACTTAGTCGACATTGTCCAAGAGTGAAATATCGGTGTCGTAGATATGTCCCGAGACGAGGTTCTCATCGACGATTGTTGTACCCGCAAGGAACACTACTCGCTGGCGGTTTTCCATCTCGTCAGGATTGTACCACATCTTAATCTCCTTCTCCGGAGAGTCAACGGTATTGAGCGACAAGACAAGGTTGCGGCGATCGGTAAGAATACAGAATGACTTTGCTCGCATTAATCCATACTTGTGTGACGGAATCTCCACGATTGGAATACCGTGATACGAGAGATTTGGACGGCTACCGTTTGTATCAGCATTGGCATCAATCAATCCCTTGTTGTCGAGATAGAAATGGAAAGAATCGTAGATGTCGGAGCTTACAAAGTAGACCAAGTTGCCCTCCGAAGCAAGCGCACGAAGCTCCTCCTTTGCTACGCTCCAAGTGTTGCGAAGAATCTGTATGGCAGTGGTCTCTACACCACCATCACAGATGTCAACAGCATCGTAACCACCATCGTCCTCCTTCTTCTTGATGATGTGGCGGAAGAAGCCGTCAAAGGCTTGGAATCTCGAAACACTACCATCGATGTCGCCAAACCATGTACAGGCGTAGATGTTCTCGGCGATAGCACGGCGGAAGAGTTCGGTCTCGGCCTTTTCAAGGTCGGTACCGGTCAAATCGCCAAGATTAACCTCGGCAGAGTTGGTGACCATCTCGTAGATAGTCGAGAAGTAGTCCTCGGCAGAATATGCCGACTCGGCTTTCAACTTTGTCATCGCAATCTCCTTCTGCGATTTTGTGGTAGCAGAGCCGCCTTGCCAGCCCGAGGTGAAGCCTTTGAGCAAGTTGTTGTTGTGTTTTAAGAGTGGTACCTTTGTTGGAAGCGGCATATTGTAGAGGATGCGAATACCAAGCTCCTCGGCAGCCTTACCGCAGAAAGATGGACGGAAAAAGAGATTCTCAACATCGGTTACATTGTAGGTTTTTGAATTTTCAATAATCATAATTTTAGTCTTAATTTTTTGGTTGGTTTAATTTAATTTGTTGGATTTATCGCCCTCTCATTCTCAGAGCCAGGGCATCTTCGGCATAAGCCAAAGCGTTGTGTGCTACGGATATATCTTCGAGCACGGGGTCTTCGATTGCTCGGGTCGCAGTGGGGGTCGCCGAGAGCTGTCCCGCTTTGAGCGCCAGCGCCGAAGTCGAGCCGAGCGAGTTCTCGGGCAGATGCAGAATGTTGTTGTCGGCTACCGGCGGAGTACCATTACTACCCTCTCGGTTGGGCGAGAAGAGCCCCTTCACCTTGGCGAAGATATTGGCACTCTGTGCCTCCTCTACGCCGATAATTTTGTCGGCAAGACCCGCTTTTATCACCTCCTCGGGCGATAGCCAGCGACCTCGACCACCATTCTCTCTCATCAGCACCTCGAACTCCTCCTTTTTGCGTGAAGAGCGCAGTGCATAGAGTGTCGCTATTCTGTCGTCGGTCTTTTCGAGCAGGTCGGCAATCTCGGCAAGGTCGGTTGAGTTGCCCTCGATGGCGCTACTCGATTGGTGTACGAGGTAGAGAGCCGAGTTGGCAATTTCACGACACCCCTCGCTTGCAGCCTGCGCAATGATTGTGGCTGCCGAAGCGGTATATCCGTAGCATCGGGTTGTAATTTTGGCGTTGAGTGCCGAGAGCGACTCGTAGATGAGCATTGCATCGTTCACATCTCCGCCGGCCGAGCGAATGTTCACCACCACCTCTGTTGCCTCAATCTCCTTGATTTTGGCGAGTTCCTCACGGAAGCGGTCGTAGGTTGCAACGCTCTGCGAAGAGGCGGAGAATTGACTCTCCTCGGCTACACCTATAACTCCCTCGATGTCGATAATGCACACCGAGGCGTTGTTGCTGATTTTAATCTTTGAATTCATCTTTTAACTAAATTTTTAGAGATAGACAGCGGCCCTCACCTTCTCGAAGGAGCAGTTCAACTCCTCGGATAACTGCCTGATGGCTCGGACCTTTACTTCGCCTGCACGAACTCGTCGGTTCACCTCCTCCCTGATGTAGAGTTGTTCGATTGCCCGCTTATTGAGCAACCCCCTTTGCCACATACTCTCGATTGCTCCGTTGAGGCTCATATTGTGCAGACCACTCATTGCTGCTACCATCAATTTTCTCTCATTTCGTGTCATAATTAATCGGTTAATTCTCGTTCAAATGTGCATCTGATAGTACCATCCTCCACGCTCCAATTCTCGGCCTTCACAAGGCGGTAGCACGAACTCTCTCCTAAGATGTCGAAGCGATAGAGGCTTCGTAGTGGTGGTAACGGACCATTTGCCGTAAAGAGATTCGCTGCCTCGGCAGCCGTGAGGTGCAGTTTCAGAGTGATGCGTTCTCGTTGTGCGGCACGCTCCGCCTGTGCAAGGTGGTAGGTGTGCAACCCCTTCAACCCGTTTCTATCCTCGAAGCAGAGGTTTATGCTCTCATCATCGAGGAAGGCTGCATACGGGTATTGTTCGTGTTTGTTCCCCGCAATCCAACACTCGCCATTCGGAAGGGGACGCATACCCTTGTAGCAGACGATGCGTGGGGTGAATGAGGTATCTATACCCTGCTCTTCGATACCCACATCTCCCACCTGCATCAGCGATGCCGAGGGGGCGCAACTTACCACATTCGAGGCGTTGAGTGTGGTGGTAAAAATAGGGTTGCAAAGTTCTCTGGTGGAGTATTTCGTGCCATAGAGAGGGTTTCGACGGCTCCACACTCCGAGTTTGGTATTATTCTCGGTGTTGAACTTCTGTGTAGCCCTATCTTTGTCGAGGTAGGAGAGTTGCAGGGTTTGGGGTGTATCCAATCCTGCATCAAAGATTGTGATACCCTTCGCTACAATCTTGTCGTTCAGATCAATCTCGTTTGTACCTTTGTATAGGTCCTCTAACGGCTCGATAAAGAGCTCCTTTGTCGTCTTATCGGTGTAGAATGCGAGGTTGAACATATTGCCAAGTGCAGCAAGCAGATCGCCTTGACTGATTTGACGAGGTGCAATATCCTTGAAGGAGAGTGTAGCGCCATATCCGGGTACATTCGTAAAGTATGGGCGCAGGGTAGTTCCCGTTCCGATGGTTATTTTCATACCCTTATCCGCCCCTCCAAACCAGAACTTGTCGAGTTTGTAGCACTCGCCTGCCGCCACCTCTATCGGAGGTAATCGCAAGTCCATCTCTACATCTATCGCACCCTCCTCCTCGATGTAGCCGGGGTAGAGGGCCCAATCTTCATCGAAAGGTTGCCACCCGCCGCTTGTCGTATCGTAGTATTGTAGGGTTAGTGTGGCAGGCTTTGTAGCCGGGGTAACGAGTAAGTTTGAGCGTGATGACCACTCGCCGAGAGTTGAGGTTTCTCCGTTTGGCAGTGTGGCAATAAGGCGATATTTTCGCCCCTCGGTGTGGTCGAAAACGAGGGCTCGATACTGCATACTCGGGTCGGCATCGTTGCGATAATCCTTGCAGGTGTTTGCCAACGAAAACTCCACCTTTACGCCGGTTACTGCCTCTACCATATTAAACCCGACAAACTCATCTCGTGAGCGAATTTTATACTCTGTTGTGTACTCCAAGTGGAGGATAAAACCCGCCGTGACGGAGTATTTCGGGGAGAAGCAAATATCTCCGTATTCGGTCTTCGAGAAGGAGCCGTTTGTGGAGAATGTTTCGTACATCGGCACTCCGTTGCTGTCGATAGCCGTCGGGTCGGCAGTATCAACTATCGGACCTACCGTATTTGCGGCAAAGGATTTCGAGGCATAGACTCGACCAAAAAAGTCTGCCGCAGCAGTAACGGGCGTGGAGCGTCGGGCAAAGAAGTCGCATTGCGATTTGGCTCTCGACGAGTCGTTGCGGGCGTAGTCGCCACTCATATAGAGCGACTGTCCGAGTTCGCTCTCGAAGAATTTACTGCGCAACTTATAACCTAAGTCCTCGAACATCACCTCTACCATCTTGGCAACCGAGATAAAAGGGTGGTAGTCGTCGCTCAACATAACCCTTTCGACCGGAAGGGTGGAGACGGAGGAGTAGCGAGGTGCTTCGTTGTGGCGACAAACAGGCAGAAATCGCACAGCGCTACTTCCCTCCCACGAGTCGGCGATAGATTTAAGGTTGAGTTGTGCCGAGAATGGGATGTTCAATGCACTCAACTTCCTCTTTACCACCGACTCAATCCACTCTGCACCACCCTCGCAAATGCGAATCTTGTAGCCGTCGTTTTCTCCGTTTACGGTGGCGCTGAGCAAGTAGACTGTGCCCTTGAACAACTCTATGCCCTCCTTTTCGAGTGTGGCAGTGTGGTGCTCCGTGTTAAATCTTGAAGTGGAGTAGATGTCGCACGCCGAGCCGAACAGACGGTTGTTTGCAGGTGTTGCGGGGATAGTCAGTTCGATGGTTCTTCCATCTCTCGCACCCTCGACCTTTGTCAGGGAGGAGGCGTCGAAGTCGAGCGGAAGGGTTGTGAAGTTGCCAATATCGCACTTTGCGCCATCAATTTTCAGCACTACCATACCGCTACCTCCTTCTGCCATTTACACACTTCCATGAGCACGATGTCGGGCTCATTGAAGAGGTTGTATTCGATAGATGAGTTGCAGACCTCCACCTCGTACAGAGAACCTTCGACCTCTACCCATACCTTGATTGCCGATGCTGCCTGAATGAGCGCCTCGATTGTGGCACGAGACTCATATCGTGAGGCGAGAGTCTCTATTTCTCGGGTGGTGGAGCGTACCGTCAATAGAGTATCCTCTGTGCGAACTAATCTCTTTGAGATGCTGCGGTGGCACTTGTTTGTTATCGGGAAGGTGTATCGCTCGACAGAGCCTAATTCCGATAACCATACCAAGCGTGTTGCCTGCGAAGTGGTCGGTGCGACGGTGTAATCGAGCGTGCCAAACACCTCTCCGTTGCACGATAATTCAACGCTCAATTTGCGAGTCGAAGTCCCGAAATCCTCGGTGGAGATGAAGAGTGTGGCAATACCACTGTTTGTTACATACTCGATAGCGACCTCTTCGCCCTTGTCGCTTGTTAAAAGGGCCTTAATAAGACTGTTTTTCTGACAGCAGATAAGTACCTCGTCGTGCTCTCCGTAGGCCATACGACGCTTTGACGGCATCGAGGAGATGATTGTGTCGGGTGTCAAAGAGTGCGAGTTTACCGACACGGTTACACTATCCGACTGCACCTCGCCAATGCGAATGTGGAAGGTTGCTGTCGGCGCCTCTGCCATCGAGGAGTTAGGCTGGGAGGTTGGCTTCTGCTCGATGGCGTGTGCCAAGTAGGGCGCAATGTTGATTTTAGCGGTGGTTACACCTCGTATCTGCTGGGTGGCAACCACCTCGCCCGAAGTTGTGTTCACTACCTCCACCGCAATGTTTTCGGGCGTAGAACTCTCGGTGTCGATACCGAAGAAGATACCCTCTCGAATGGGGGTGAGGTTGTTAGATAGTTTAGTAATGTTCATAGTTGTTAGGCTTTGTTAGAAGATGGTTGTTACATCGGCCTCCGCCACAAGGTTTAGGCCTCCGTGGTTATCGATAACACCCGCAGCCGGGGCAATCGTAAGGTTTTCCACAACGGCAACTCTCTCCGTTTTTGACAAATTGATGAAGATGTCGGTCATCTCCTGTTCCATCTCGTTGAGGGTCGAGTTTATCTCGGCGGGCGACAGTTTTGCCCCCTGCTTGGCGAGGAAAAACGAGATATGATAGGTTATTCGACCGTGTTTTCGCCCCTCGATACTCACAAATTCGGGTTGCACCAAGAAGGCTGACGGATAGCGACAGACGGTAGTCGGATAGTGCGACTTATCCCCCTGTTGGAAGTTGTAGCCGTACTCCGAAGCCAACCCCTCTATCGCACCGCATAAAAAAGTGCGATTCATAGGTTGAAAAATGTTGTTAAGTGTGTTAATAACTTGTTTTGGCTGTCGAAAATGGAATAGATGTTCCGAAGTGTCAGCCAGTTTGTGTGTTGATAAGGTTTTTAACAGTCAAGAACTGTTTGTTGAAAACCTTGTGTCGATTGACGCCGATTGACGGTGCAAATATATAATCCGAAAAGGGGGCTTGTCAAGAGTTTTGCCAAAAAATTTCTAAACTTTTTAGACGGCCGTTCGGGCAATTATCTCATATTGAAATGTTTGGATAGAGAAAAAATTTTCGTTTTTTCTAAAAAAAGTAGACAGAATGGGAATAATCTGTATAAAATTTGATTATCTTTGCGCTGATAAAGACTCCCAAAAGTATGGACGATGGCAGTAAACGCAAAAATAATTGCAGTGTCGTATTTGAATACGATACCGTTCATCTATGGACTTCGACACCACGCTAATCTCGGTGCCGAACTACTGCTTGCACCCCCTGCTGTATGCTATAAAAACTTCATCGAAGGCAAGGCTGACATTGCACTTATGCCTGCTGCGATGGTGCCGTCGTTGCCTGATGCGGAGATTGTTACCGACTACTGCATCGGTGCAGTTGGCAAGGTTCGCACTGTGGTGGTGATGACAAACAGCCCAATCTCGAAGGTGCGACGCATCTTCCTCGATGCTCACTCCAAAACTTCGGTGCAACTCTGCGGCTACCTCGCAAAAAATCTCTGGAAGATAGAGCCTGAGTGGGTTGCAATGGCTGATTACGAGCAACTTAACCACGCCGAGGAGGGCGATGCCTTCCTCCTTATCGGCGACAAGGTTTTCGACAACGAGGGCAAGTTCGCTCACTCCTACGACCTCTCGGAGGAGTGGCACAAGGCTACAAAAATGCCTTTCGCTTTTGCTGTTTGGGTGGCTCGCAAAGGTCTCTCCTACGAGGTGCGTGACGAGTTGCAGGCGGCGTTCACATACGGCATTGAGCATATCTACGAGGCTATTCTCGAAAGCGATTATGCCGACCGTGATTATGCCTACGAGTATTTGACCGAAAATATCGACTTCTTGTTCGATATTCAGAAACATAATGCACTCAAAAAATTCTGGGACTACGGCTTAAAGATTGAGCCGAAGGTCAATCCCGGTTGAAGGTAATCGACTTATGTTCGGGCTCTTGACAAAACTTCCACCGAACATACTCCAAAATCGAATCGAAGTTAAACCTTACTTAAAACACAAGGAAAAGAGATGATTACTATCTACTTGAAGCAATACAACAAGATTATCCGCAATGCCGATACCGAGCTCTCCGACGATCTGGGCTACGATGATATTCTCTGGATTGATATGGTGCAGCCGACTATCAAGGAGCAGAAGGCTGTCGAGAACTTTATGGAGATAAGCCTCCAAACCAAGCAACAGGTCGAGGAGATTGAGTCTACCTCAAAGTATTCGGAGCACGAGAACGCTATTATCTCGAACTCGAACTTCTTCGTTCCTACGGGCGATAGCTTCGAGGTTGAGCCGGTGTCGTTCATCCTCTCGAATGAGGGTGTTTTGGTCTCGGTGCGCCAGGCCGATATGCGTACCTTCCGTGAGGCGGAGAAACGCTTGCAGATGAACTACCGCAGCTTCTCGACCGGCTACCACATCCTTATTTCGTTGCTCGAAGTTCGTATCGACTTCGACGCCGACCTCGTCGAGATGGTAGGCCGTCAGGTTTCGGCACTTTCGAAGGGTATCAACAAGGAGGATTCGATTGACAAGGCTGTGATCCACCGCATCAACACCTTGCAGGAGCGTACAATGATCTTGCGTGAGAACATCTTCGACCGCCAGCGTATTCTTTCAGGAATCTTGCGTAGCGAGCGCTTCCCGAATGATATCTACCCACGCTTGCAACTTATGATTAAGGATGTCAATTCGTTGATTTCGCATACCGACTTCTCGTTCCAGCGTTTGGACTATATTCAGGACTCGGCACTCGGCCTTATCAATATCGAGCAAAACGAGGTTGTGAAGATCTTCTCGGTGGCTGCTGTGGTCTTCCTCCCTGCGACTTTGGTTGCGAGTATCTATGGTATGAACTTCCGCATAATGCCGGAGTTGGAATGGGTTTATACCCTGCCAAATGGCTGGGACTTGCCACTTGGTTACCTCTTCGCTATCGGTTTGATGGTTCTTGCCTCGGGTTTGACAATGGGCTACTTCCGCTATAAGAAGTGGCTGTAACATTGGCTATTCGCCGTTAGTTTTTAAGATATTATCGCCTCGTAGATTTTTCTCCTACGAGGCGATGGTTGTTTTAAGGAGTATAAGGAAGATAAGGAGTCTAAGGAATTTGGCGATGGCCTTATATTCCTTAAATTTCCTATACGCCCTAATAACTATCATAGTATCGAAAAAGAGAGTTCGATTTGTGGTTTTTGAGTGAAAGGAAATGGGTTTTGGAGGGTTCGAAAATCAGATTTTTAGATAAAAACACAATTTTTCTTCAATTTTTCTTGCACAGTAATTTTTTTTGCTCTATATTTGCACTCGCAATCAGGAAAAAATGGTTGCAAAGTTCTAAAAATTGCGGAAATAGCTCAGTTGGTAGAGCACAACCTTGCCAAGGTTGGGGTCGCGAGTTCGAGTCTCGTTTTCCGCTCAAAGAGTCCAAAATAAAAAGGACAAAGTAATGCAAAACCTCTTTGAAACGCTGTTTCAGAGAGGTTTTATTGTTTTCTGTCCGTAAGTTAAATCCCCCGAAAATACCTATTTCCGCTGTACATTTCGTTACGAAGTGTTACGAATTAACCCGAAAACAAAAAGTCGTAACGGTTGTAATGAAAAGTCGTAACGGTTATTGGGGTTAATAAACTTTCTGTCTGTGGTTTACCTATACTTTTCCTGTACGCCAAATGCGTAAAAAAGCAAGTAAAACTCATTAAAAACCACAATCAGATGAAAAG
>JAZONG010000080.1:0-4762 GCA_045654385.1 Alistipes sp. | reverse complement strand
GCTATCGCTACAAGCGGTACAATGAAGCACGAGCGTTCGGAGGCTTTCGAGGCTTTGGAGGCTGAGTTCGCTGCTCGCTACACTGAGGAGGAGTTGGAGGAGAAGGCTCCACTCATCCACAAGTACTTCCACGACGATGTGCAGAAGATGGCTATGCGTAATATGATCCTCGACGAGGGTAAGCGTCTTGACGGTCGTCGCACCGACGAGATTCGTCCTATCTGGTGCGAGGTTAACTACCTCCCTTGCGCACACGGCTCGGCAATCTTTACCCGTGGTGAGACTCAGTCGCTCTCGACTGTAACCCTCGGTACAAAGCTTGACGAGAAGCAGCACGACGAGGTATTGTTCCAGGGCTCGGAGCAGTTCGTACTCCACTATAACTTCCCTCCATTCTCGACTGGTGAGGCGAAGGCTTCTCGTGGCGTTAGCCGTCGTGAGATTGGCCACGGCCACCTCGCTTGGCGTGCGTTGAAGCCTATGGTTCCGGTAGGTGAGGAGAATCCATACGCAGTTCGTGTAGTATCGGACATCTTGGAGTCGAACGGTTCATCATCTATGGCAACTGTTTGCGCAGGCTGTATGGCTTTGATGGACGCAGGTGTTAAGTTGAAGAAACCTGTATCGGGTATCGCAATGGGTCTTATCTCTGATTCGGCAACCGGCCGTTGGGCAGTATTGTCGGACATCTTGGGTGATGAGGACCACTTGGGAGATATGGACTTCAAGGTAACAGGTACCCGTGATGGTATCACCGCTACCCAGATAGATATAAAGGTTGATGGACTTTCGTACGAGGTATTGGCACAGGCATTGGAGCAGGCTCGTGTAGGTCGTCTCCACATCCTCGACAAGATTACCGAGTGCATTGCAGAGCCTCGTGAGGACTACAAGCCATTCGTTCCACGCATCGAGCAGATTGCAATCGACAAGGACTTCATCGGCGCAGTTATCGGTCCTGGCGGTAAGGTTATCCAGGACATCCAGAAGACTACCGGCACTACTATCACCATCACCGAGACCGAGACAAGCGGTTTGGTAGATGTATTCGGTCCGGATAAGGCTTCTATCGACGCTGCAATGGCTCGTATTAAGGGTATCGTTGCTGTACCGGAGGTTGGCGAGGAGTACCACGGTAAAATTAAGTCTATCGTAGATTTCGGTGCTTTCGTTGAGATTCTTCCTGGCAAGGAGGCGTTGCTCCACATCTCAGAGATCGACTACAAGCGTTTCGAGACTATGGCAGAGACCGGTTTGAAGGAGGGTGACGAGATTGATGTTAAGTTGATCGGCATCGACCAGAAGACAAACAAGTTGCGCCTCTCGCACAAGGCACTTCTCCCAAAGCCTGAGGGTTGGGTAGAGCCTGAGCGTAAGCCTCGTGCACCACGCAATGACAAGGATCGTGGCGATCGTCGTCCACGCCGTGACCACAAGGAGTAATTTAGATTACACCATATAGAAACGGAGCAGTCAAAGTTTTGACTGCTCCGTTTTTTTAGTGAGGAGTGAGGAGATAGTAGTGAGTAGTTGGATATAACAATTAAAACTACCATATACACATACAGCCCCGAAGGTATGCTTTCCCACGCCTAAATCAAAAAAAATCAGAGATAATTCAGGGATGGGTAGATTTCTTGTCAGAAGTCGTGAGATGTGGTGCATCACAAAAGAAAGACCTTCGGGATAGTACAAAGCGTACAGCCCGAAGGTCTTTACTTTTAGCGATGTGCCGCAGATTGCGGCTTATCACAAGAAATTATTTCTGGTTTGAAATCAAGAACTCCAAATCCGACTTCAAACCTACTACGAGATTGTCATACTCACGGAGACCTGTACCACCAGGGATAAGGTGACCGCAGATAACATTCTCCTTCAAGTTAGCCAATGGGTCGCTCTTCGCCTGAATTGCAGCCTCATTGAGCACCTTGGTAGTCTCCTGGAACGATGCAGCCGAGATGAAGCTCGAAGTGTGCAATGCCGCACGGGTAATACCTTGGAGAATCTGGTTAGATGTAGCCGAAACGATTGGACGAGTCTCAACCAAGCGCATATCACGACGCTTCAATGATGAATTCTCATCACGCAACTTACGCATCGAGATAATCTGTCCAGGGTGAACATTTGTAGAGTCGCCGGCGTTGGTTACAACTACCTTGTCGTACAACTCGTCGTTCACATCCATAAACTCCCACTTATCGACAATCTGGTTCTCGAAGAAGCGTGAATCTCCCGGATCCTCGATCTGAACCTTGTTCATCATCTGACGAACGATAACCTCGAAGTGCTTGTCGTTGATCTTCACACCCTGCATACGGTAAACCTCCTGTACCTCGTTTACGTTGTACTCCTGAACCTTGGTAGGTCCGAGGATGCGGAGAATATCGCTTGGAGTGATTGCACCATCCGACAATGCCATACCTGCACGCACATAGTCGTTCTCCTGAACGATAATCTGACGAGAGAGTGGCACGAGGTAGCGCTTAATCTCACCATCCTTAGCAGTGATAACAATCTCACGGTTACCACGCTTGATCTTGCCGAATGTTACCTCACCATCGATCTCCGAAACGATTGCCTGGTTCGATGGGTTACGAGCCTCGAACAACTCGGTAACTCGTGGAAGACCTCCGGTGATATCGCCACCACCCTTACCTACAACACGAGGAATCTTGATGATGATGTCGCCGACATGAATCTTGGCATTATCCTTAACAGCAACGTGAGCATTTACAGGCAAGTTGTATGCCTTAACCTCTTCGCCGCTCTTATCTACAACCTTAATAGCAGGGCTCTTGGTACGATCCTTCGAGTCGATAATTACTCGCTCTGCCAAACCGGTCTGCTCATCACGCTCCTCACGGTAAGTAACACCCTCGATGACATTATCGTAGAGAGCCTTACCATCAGTCTCAGCAACTACAACTGCGTTATATGGATCCCACTCGCAAATCAAGTCGCCCTTAGCAACGGTGTCGCCATCAGCCTTGAAGATTGTAGCGCCATATGGCAATGCGTGAGTATAGAGAACGATCTCTGTCTTAGGATCAACGATGCGCAACTCCGACTGACGAGAAACTACGATATTGATAGCCTCGCCCTGTGCGTTCTTACCCTTAACGGTACGCAAGTCGTCGATTTCGAGTGTACCCTCGTACTTCGAAACAACATTTGTCTCGACAGTCGAACCACCCGCAACACCACCGACGTGGAAGGTACGGAGTGTAAGCTGTGTACCAGGCTCACCGATAGACTGTGCTGCGATAACACCGACAACCTCACCCTTCTGTACCGGACGAGCAGTTGCAAGGTTACGACCGTAACACTTAGCACAAACGCCGTGACGAGATACACAAGTGAGTACCGAACGAATATCCACAGACTCGATTGGCGACTTCTCGATAGCCTCGGCAACAGCCTCGGTAATCTCCTCGCCAGCCTTGCAAAGAACCTCTCCGTTGAGTGGATTAATAACATCGTTCAACGCTGTACGGCCGAGGATACGATCGTACAAGGTCTGCACAACATCGTCGTTACGCTTGATAGCCGTAGCAGTCAAACCACGCAATGTACCACAATCCTCCTCATTAACGATAACATCCTGTGCAACATCCACCAAACGACGAGTCAAGTAACCTGCATCGGCAGTCTTCAACGCTGTATCCGCCAAACCCTTACGAGCACCGTGGGTAGAGATAAAGTACTCCAACACCGAAAGTCCCTCCTTAAAGTTCGACAAGATAGGGTTCTCGATAACCTGCTGACCACCCTCAACACCTGACTTCTGCGGCTTCGCCATCAGACCACGCATACCCGAAAGCTGACGAATCTGCTCTCGTGAACCACGGGCACCCGAATCAAGCATCATATATACAGGGTTAAATCCGTCATCGTTCTTGGTCAAGGTCTCAACTACCTCCTTAGTGAGTTTGTTGTTTACGCTTGTCCAAACATCGATAATCTGGTTATAACGCTCGTTGTTGGTGATGAGACCCATATTATAGTCGTCGATGATAGCATCAGCCTTATCGTAACCCTCCTGAACGAGCTTCTCCTTCGACTCAGGGATGATTACAGCCTCCAAGTTAAACGACAAACCTCCACGGAATGCCATCTGGTAACCCATATTCTTAATATCATCGAGGAACTTAGCAACCTTATCGGCACCCGCCTTCTTCATCACTACCGAGATAATATCACGGAGCGACTTCTTGGTGAGCAAGGTATTAACATATCCAACCTCCTCAGGTACAACCTGATTTACAAGGATACGACCGATAGTGGTCTCCTTCAATACAGTAACAGGGTTGCCATTCTCATCGAGGTCACGAACACGACACTTAACGGTTGCGTGGATGTCAGCCTTACCCTCGTTGTAAGCGATAATAGCCTCCTCCGGACCGTAGAATGCCAAGCCCTCACCCTTAACACCCGGACGAGCCTTAGTGATGTAGTAAAGACCGAGGACCATATCCTGCGAAGGTACGGTAATAGGCGCACCGTTAGCAGGGTTAAGGACATTGTGCGAACCGAGCATCAACAACTGTGCCTCCAAGATTGCAGCATTGCCGAGTGGCAAGTGCACCGCCATCTGGTCACCGTCGAAGGCGGCGTTAAACGCTGTACACGAAAGTGGGTGCAACTGCATTGCCTTACCCTCGATCAACTTAGGCTGGAATGCCTGAATACCCAAACGGTGAAGGGTTGGAGCACGGTTCATCAATACAGGGTGTCCCTTGATGACATTCTCCAAAATGCCCCA
>JAZONG010000079.1:0-29275 GCA_045654385.1 Alistipes sp. | reverse complement strand
GATTGCAGAGCCTGCAACCAAGGCTGTATTGGAGGATGTAATCCGCTTTGTGCCTGAGAAGTACAAGAATACATACCGCCACTGGATGGAGAATATCAAGGATTGGTGTATCTCTCGTCAGTTGTGGTGGGGACAGCGTATTCCAGCCTACTACTTGCCAAAGGGAGGTTATGTCGTAGCCGAGACTGCCGAGCAGGCGTTGGCTTTGGCGCAGGAGAAGACGGGCGATGCTTTGCTCACTCTCGCAGACCTCCGTCAGGATGAGGATGTACTCGATACCTGGTTCTCGTCGTGGTTGTGGCCAATCTCGGTATTCGACGGTATTCGCAACCCTGACAACGAGCAGATTAAGTACTACTATCCGACTAACGACCTCGTAACAGGTCCGGATATTATCTTCTTCTGGGTTGCTCGTATGATTATGGCGGGCTATGAGTATCGTGGCGAGAAGCCATTTGGCAATGTCTATTTCACCGGTATTGTGCGTGATAAGATTGGCCGCAAGATGTCGAAGCAGTTGGGTAACTCGCCTGACCCACTCGACTTGATTGCCGAGTATGGCGCAGATGGTGTTCGTGTAGCGATGATGCTCTGCTCATCGGCAGGTAACGACTTGATGTTCGACAATGCTCTCTGCGAGCAGGGCCGTAACTTCGGAAATAAAATTTGGAACGCATACCGCCTTATCAACGGCTGGCAGGTAGATGAGTCGTTGGCACAGAGCGAGTGTTCGAAGCAGGCGGTGGCTTGGTTTACAAACCGCTTCAATGCCGCTTTGGCCGAGATTGAGGATAACTTCAACAACTACCGCATTTCGGAGGCGTTGATGGTGGCTTACAAGTTGTTCTGGGATGATTTCAGCGGCTGGTACTTGGAGATGATTAAGCCTGCATATCTCGCACCTTGTGATGCGCAGACTATGGCGGCTACAAAGCATATTTTCGAGCAGTTGATGCTCCTCTTACATCCGTTTATGCCATTCCTCACCGAGGAGATTTGGCAGGACTTGGCCGAGCGTAAGGAGGGTGAGTCAATCTGCGTGGCAGCGTTGCCAAAGGCCATTGAGGCCGATACTCAGGCTCTCGCACGCTTTGCGTTGGCACAGGAGGTTGTATCTGCCGTGCGAAATGTTCGTAAGCAGAAGAACTTGCCACAGAAGGAGGCTTTGGAGTTGAAGGTTGTGCGTGACGAGAACTACCCTTCGGAGTTTGAGGCAGCAATCGTTAAGATGGCTAATATCTCGCAGGTATCGTTCGTAACCGAGAAGAACCCTACGGATGCAGCCTTCATCGTTAAGACTACGCAGTACTTCGTGCCTATGGGCGATAATATCGACAAGGAGGCCGAGATTGCGAAGTTGGAGAAGGACTTGGCATACCAGCAGGGCTTCCTCGCAACCGTAATGAAGAAACTCTCGAATGAGCGCTTTGTATCGTCGGCTCCTGCTCAGGTTGTTGAGAACGAGCAGAACAAGAAGCGTGATGCCGAGGCTAAAATTGCTGCTATCGAGGAGCAGTTGAAGGCACTCCGATAGAGTTTTAGAATACAACCCTTACACCGACCTGCATTCTCCAACGAGATAGCAGGTCGTTTTTTGATACCATACCGCCAACGAAGCGATACTTCGGTGTGCGGTTACCCTCCGCATCGGTTGTGATGCTGTCAATCTCTACGGGCGAGATGCAGTAGTTTGAGGTGTAGTAACTTGCGCCCCAATCCTTCGATATGAGTGAGCCGAGGTTGATGACATCGAGCGAAATCTGCACCTTGCGGCTGCTTGTCGGCGAGAAGTAGATATCCTGCGCAATATGGAGGTCGAGATGGTGCTCGAACGGAGTCTGCATAGCATTGCGGGCAAGGAACTTACCACGAGAACGGCTCAATGCGGGAGTCGAGGCGATGTAGTCGCCAAAGGCCTTGCGGTCAGCCTCGCTAACAAACTCCATACTCTTCAATTCACTCTCGGTAGGGATATAAATCGTAGTATTGCCCGTGCGGGTGTCGTTATTGGCATCCACCTTACCCGCATAGGTCAGCGAGTAGCGCATACCCGAGTAGCCCTGATAGAGCAACGAGATGGTTGTGCCGAGGAGTTTGCCATATCGCTTCGAGTAGGAGAGTGAAGCGGTAACCTTGTGCGGAACATCGAACAACGAGTAACTCAAAGGCTGATTATTACTATCTTTCGAGTAACTCTTACCCCAGGTATTCAGAGCCTGTGCCGACACTCCGTCCATCACAGAGTAGGAGTGAGCAAAGGTGTAGGCAGCGTAGAGATCGAGTCCGAAACGGAACGATTTAGCGACTGACGCACACACCGAGTATCCGTAACCCTTCGAGGTGTTCGAAAGGAGATAAATCGAGGAGTAGGCGCTCGATGATGAACTATCGTAGAGCGTTGTGGTGTTCTCTGTATTGGCGAGAGCCGAGTTTACGGCGTAGAACTTACCGCCTTTGTCTTGTGCTGTCAGATTGGTGATTAAGAGGTCGTTTATAGACTTCGTGAAGAGCGCTTCGAGGGTGAAGTGCCATCCCTTGTAGTTCTGCTCCAAGGCGAGAGTTGCTCGTGCCACTTGCGGATAACTAAAATCCTTTGCCACGACATTTATCATAGGATTTGAGGCGATACCCTCCGAACTTGAAGGCTCCTCACCAAACTTTGGTACACTCTGTCCCAAATCTCGGTTGAGGGTGTAGCCATACTGCGTAACACCACTATTCGAGAAGCAGTTGGATATCCACACAAACGGAATTCTACCCGAGAATATACCTGCGCCTCCTCGCAAGAGGGTTGAGGCTGTGACACTCTCGGCAATGCGCCAGCGGAAGCCTACACGAGGCGAGAAGAGTACCTTTGGTGCAGGCACTTGGTTGGTCTTGATACCATACTTTTGTGCTATCTCGGAGGAGTTGAACGCCCCATTTGTGGGAGGGTTGCCGAATATCACGGGGATGTCGGCACGAAGACCATAGGTCATCGAGAAACGAGGCGAGGCGTTCCACTCATCCTGAACATATAGACCGAATTGTGCGGTAGTCATATCCACGAGGGGATTATCCGAGTAGTTGCGCACATATTTTCGGGCGTTATCGGCGAGGAAATCGTCGAGTGTGGCGTAGGTGTACGAGCCAATCGCATTGGCCATATAGAGGCACGAGGAGTTGAAAATCTCGTTGTGTGTGCCTATGGTTATGGTGTGCGAATCGGTGTAGTAGGAGAAGTTGTCGGTTATGGTTATGGTGTTCTGCACCAAATCATTTTTGCTTGCAAATGGGTCGGTACCTATGTATACGGAGGTGTTTTCGCCATCACGCATCTTCTGAATTTCGACATAGGGGAGATGTGCGCCACTCATCGCATCACGACCATCGTGAACACGGGTGTAGCCTACACGCACCTCGTTAAAGAGTTTGTCGGATAGGCGTGAGTTCAACTCTGCGACCAAAGAGTGGGTGTCTGCAAGCGATGTGTAGCCCTCGCCATTGAAGCGCAGAAGCGATGCACTCGACACAAATTCATCTTTGCGTGCATCGAGGAAGTTGTATCGCAACGAGAGGTTGTGTCGTGAGGAGATATTCCAGTCGAGTCGTGCAATCAGCGAGGCGGTACGCTTCTTTAAGGTCTGCTGTCCATATCCGCCACCATTGTAGCCCGTTAGGGCGTAGAAACGCTCCGCAATAATCTTTGCATCGGTTTCGGATATGTTACATCCGCTATCGCCTACATAGTACGATGAGGGCGAGGAGTCGAGGTCGAACTCTCCGTTGAGGAAGAAGAAGAGTTTGTTCTTGACTATCGCACCACCCAATGAGATACCATAAATCTGGGTTCTTTGCTCCGCCAATTTTGCGCCACCAACACCACGACCATAGAAGTTTTGGTCGTTGTAGTAACTATATGCTGTGCCCGAAAAGGTGTTTGTTCCCGACTTGGTTATGGCGTTGATGCCGCCACCCGAGAATCCGCCCTGACGCACATCAAAGGGTGCGGTTACGACCTGAATATCCGAGATCGCATCCAAAGGGATAGGGTTAGCTCCTGCCAAACCACCATTTGTGCCTGTCGAGGTTAGACCATACATATCATTTGAGGCTGTTCCGTCAATTTGGAAGGAGTTGTAGCGTGAGTTTGTACCTGCGATAGAGATGCCGCCATCCTTCGATACCATAGCCTGCGGAGCAAGGCGTGTTATGTCATCTATCGAGCGAGATACGGTTGGTGTGCGCTCGATTAAATCTCGGTGAAAGACCTCTCCTGAGCCCATTCTGCTGTCTGCAAATCCGTTTGCACTAACCACTATGGCGTCAATGCCGAGCGTGTCGGAGAGGGTGGTGTTTATCTGCTGATTTTCGCCTAACGAGAGGGCTATATTATCATATTTCTTGGTGTTGTAGCCCACGAATGAGAACTCGATAGTGTAGGGCGAGCCTACTCGCAAGCCTTGTAGGTGATATGTTCCCTTCGAGTCAGTTACAGTGCCGTAGATAGTTTCAGTAGGAGTGTGCGTAGCCACCACTACAGCACCCACTATGGGTTTGCCGTTATTGTCGGTTACAAAACCGCTTAACGAGGCGGTAGTCGATTGTGCGGTGGCTACCGTTGCCGCCACCAAGGCAATCAAGGCAAATATCAGTCGCTTCATAAAATAAAAATATCCCAAATGTTACATATACGAACATCGGGACAGACAGATGCAAAATGCAAATTAAAATGCACAATGCAGAGTTCAAAATTAGCGAATGGCCAATGACCAAAGGCTAATGGTATATTACTCTCTCATCCGGACTTTAACCGTCGGTATCGGAGTTTCACCGATTCAGTCCTATCAGGCATAATCTTTTGTAAAACAGCACCTTCAAGGAGTCGCAGACTATCACTGCCGGTAGGGAATTTCACCCTGCCCCGAGTATTCGTAGTGCAAATATAATCAAATTTTATTAATTTCTGCTCTCCAACGCAAAAAACCTGCTATTGCAAGTGCAGTGTAGAGTGCGTAAAGCCCTGCCGTAAGGGGGATACCCTTGTAAATATAGAGCCCTACGGTTATGGCATCAACCACGCACCATACCAACCATTGTTCGATATACTTGCGTGAGAGCAACCACATCGCCACCATCGACATCGCCGTAGTCATTGCATCCCAGAAGGGTACGGTGCTGTCGGTGAAGCGCACCAATACGAAGTATATTGCAGCGTGTAGTACTGCATATATCGCCACCAAAGGGAGCGCAAGTTGCAGAGGTGTATGGGCAATTTTAAGCGGTTTCTTGGTGCGCTTATGGCCTATCAGCCACACCGCCAAGCCGTATAAACCTGCCACGATATAGTAGGCCTGCATAGCACAATCGGCATACAGCCCCGACTTAAAGTAGAGCAGGCAGTGTACGCACGGCATCAACATACCCACAACCCAAAGCCAGATGTTGGCTCGGTACTCCAACCAAAGGTAGAGTAGTCCGAGCGCAACACCCGCAATCTGTAATATAAGTTTCAGTTCCATAACTTAAAAATTAACGGTTACATTGCCCAAAGCCGAGATGGTTGCTTGCGGGAAGTAGCAAGCCCACGACTTGCGGTCGGCAAGGGTTGTACCCTCCATCCACGAGCCTCCGTAGCCGCTTGCGCAGTACTTGGCATTGAGCAGGTTACCAATCTTCACTCCGAAGCGTACACGCTCGATGAGTTTGGTGTGCAGAGTGTATCCCAAGTCGAGGTCACAGACACAGTAGTGGGGTAGCGACAGATCCTCGTACTGACCGTTTGTTAGGTATTGTTTACCAACATAGCGGGCAGAGAGTTGAGCCGAGAAACCCTTTATACGAGCCTCGATAAATGCCATTGCCGTAATTGAAGGCGAGTAGGCTATCGTGGTGCGACCACGCTCAAACGCCATATCGTCGATATAATCGATATAGTTGAGGATATGGTTTTGACTCAGAGTGGCATTTCCGCCCAACGAGAGCCACTTTGTAGCTCTCACCGCCAGCGAAAACTCGATTCCTCGGCGGTAGGAGTTCTCGACATTGCGGGAGAGTAATTCGCCCGTGTCGGATAGCTCACCCGTCTGCACAAGTTGGTCACGATAGAGCATATAATAGAGGTTTACACCGGCAGATACGACCTTGCCCTCGTAGTTGTAGCCTGCCTCGATGTCGAGCATCTTCTCGGCAGTCGGATACTCGCCTTTGCGGATGTCGGTAAAGTTGTTGCGGGTAGGCTCCTTCTGGCCTATCGCAGCCGAGGCGTAGAGGGCGTGCTCCTTGCGGAACGAGTAGTGCAAGCCGAGTTTTGGATTGAAGAAGTTGTAGTGGCGGTCTATGTCGAGTCGCTGCATTGCACCCGTAGTGTCGTCGAAGTTGTCGTTTACGCCCGAAATCAGGTGCGTGATGTGGCGGTACTGTAAATCTGCGTATAGGTTCAACCCTTTGGTTATCAGCCATTCTGCCTTTGCAAAGCACGATGCATCCCACTTTGTAGTATAGTTGCGATAGTACTCTGTAGTCGGAAATTCGGGTGCTTTAATCAAACCTGAAATTTCGCCATAATGAACTCCGTCGTAGAGCGAAGCCGACGCACCGAGTGTGAGCGAAAGACGATTGGATGTGTAGGCAGCCGATGCGACTACACCACCAAAATTGTTGCTCATCATCTTCTTGCGAAGGAGATTCGTGCGTTCCGCCATAGCGCCCTCGACCTCGATAGGTGCAATGCCATATTTGGCGAGTTTCTGGTCGTTCTTATAGTTGCGGTAGTAGCCACTGCCATAGGTGTAGTGGGCGGTAGCATTGATACGCCACTTGTCGTTGAAAATATGGCTTACGACGAGTTGGTTATTTGACTGTATGTAGTTGTCGGTATGGTCGTGATAGTAGCCTACGACCTCGTCGTTGATGATTATTTCGCCCTCAGGGTTGTAACGGCGATTTTCGGCCATCTGCTCCGCTGTAACACCCGTATAGGAGAGACCTACCTTCGCTACACCTCCAAACGAGAGCAGTTTTACGGCAGTTCGCCCTTTGTAGTAGCCTGCCTGAAACATATAGGATGAGAGGTTGCTCGATGCACGCTCGACATATCCGTCAGAGGAGAGATGCGAGAGGCGGCCTTCAACCGCCCAATGCCCTCCGAGCAGGCCCGATGAGAGTGCTATCTCCTGCTTGGCGGTGTTGAATGAGCCATACGATAGTGAAGCACGACCTCCAAACTTGGAGTTGATAGGTGCGGAGGTCATATTGAGCGATGCGCCAAATGCGCCTGTACCTGCGGTTGAGGTGCCGACACCTCGTTGCAACTGCACCGAGCCGAGCGATGATACGAGGTCGGGTGTATCGTACCAATAGACCGAGTGGGTTTCGGCATCATTCATCGGTACACCGTTAAGTGTTACATTTATGCGTGTAGGGTCTGTACCACGCACTCGAAACGAGGTTGAGCCTATGCCCGTACCGCTCTCAGATGAGATAACTACCGAAGGTAGATTTTTCAGCAACGAGGGAATATCCTCGCCATAGTTGCGCTCCTCAATCTCCTTGCGAGAGAGGTTCGAGTGGGCAATCGGAGTGTCGTGCTTGGCACGAATAGCCGTAACCTCCACTTGTTGAATGTTTTGATAGAATGCGATGGAGTCGGCACTTTGTGCCTTGACTCCGAGGGTGGAGCATAATGCCACCGAGGTTAAAAGAAAAAACCTTTTCATAACTTTACTCTTTAATTAAATAATAGTTTGAAAAGGGGTATGTGTGATTAACACTCTGTCCCGTTCCGGCATTACCCGTTTCGGTTCAATGGGTATAATCTCAGCCGAAGAGAAAATAGAGAAGTTAATGATTGAGAATTGAGAATTAAGAATTGTTTTAACTACTCACTACTCACTACTCACTACTCACTACTCACTTCTTTCAGCACCCCTTATGTCGTGGCAAAGGTAAGAATAAAAAATCGAACGAAAAAACTAATTTTTAATTTTTAATTCTTGAATTTTAATTCTATCTTTGCGGTATGGAGTTGTCTATAATTATTTCTACATATAACAATGCGCAGTCGCTTCTCCGCACACTTCGTTCGGTGGCGGAGCAAGAGTACGATAAATCTCGCTGGGAATGCGTGGTGGTGAATAACGCCTCGACCGACAATACACAGACTGTTGTCGAGGAGTTTATTGCACAGCACCCTAAGCTCAACATCCGCATCGTGAAGGAGGAGCAGCAAGGTTTGTCTTTTGCCCGCAATCGTGGTATATCCGAGTCCAAAGGTCTTATTTTGGTATTTATTGATGATGATGAAACTATCAATAAGGAGTTTGTGTCGGCATATCTCGACCTCTTCAATAATCACGGAGCATTTGTCGGTGCAGGCGTTGTGCGGGCTTGCTACGACTCGGCTCGACCAAAGTGGATGTCGTACTACACCGAGAAGATGATTGCTAATCCTATCTATCTTGGCAACAAGGTGGTAACCATCACAAGTTCGATTACACCTGCCGGTGGAAATATGGCTTTCAATCGTGAGATATTCTCTCTCTATGGCGGTTTTAATACTTCGCTTGGTCGCAAGGGTTCGGAGTTGCTTGGCGGTGAGGAGAATGATGTATTTGGTCGTATTCGCAGTCTTGGCGAGAGAATTTTCTATACGCCAAATGCAATCGTATATCACCATATCGCTGATAGCAAACTCACTCCGGAGTACTTCGATAAACTCTCCTATGGCGTAGGTGTAAGCAAGCGCCTTCGTGCCGAGAGTGAGGGTACGGAGCGAGAACTCTTTGCCGACGAGAAGCGCAAGCGAGTATTTGCCTTTGTCCTTGCCGTGCTCTATACGCTTACCTTCCAGCCGCAGAAAGCCGCTTGGTTGTGGCGTATGCGCAAGGGAATCTCAAAGGGAGTATTCGGAGAGTAGATTGATATTGTCTGTTTTATAGCGCCACGCCTCATTCGGGGTGTGGCGCTCTTTTTGGCTTATATTTTGCAATGAATGTCGCATAAAACAGTGCGATAATGAAAACTTTTTTGGCCTATTTTATTCCTATACTGCTCGCTTATGCCGTGGGTGCGCTCGGCTCATATATACAGGGCGAAGCGCTCGTGGAGTGGTATCCCTCGCTTGTGAAATCGCCCCTTTCTCCACCCTCCATTGTCTTTCCGATAGCGTGGAGTGTGCTCTATCTGCTGATAGGTATCTCGGCGGGTACTATGCTTGCCAAGGGGGATGTTAGCGTGTTGAGGTTGTGGCTGCTGCAACTGCTTCTCAACTTCTTGTGGAGCGTGATGTTCTTTGCATTACGCAGTCCGTTCTTGGGGTTAATCTGCATCCTTGCACTCGATGTTGCCGTAATTGCCTACATCATCTATACCGCAGGGCGACGACCTGCCGCAGCGTGGCTTTTTGTGCCGTATATGCTGTGGCTAATCTTTGCAACATACCTAAATGGTTACATATACATAAATAACCATAATACCAAAGTGGCGGTTGCGAAGACTGTTTCTACACCTAAATTTGCGATGATACCGTTGCCATATACGGAGGATGCACTCGTGCCGATTATGAGCGAGAGAACACTATACTATCACTATGGCAAACACTATAAGACCTATATTGATAATACCAACAGACTCGTTGTCGGTACTCCGTTTGAGGGGATGTCGCTTGAAGATGTTGTGCTCAAATCTGATGGTATACTCTTTAATAATGCGGCGCAGGCGCTCAATCATCAACTCTATTTTGAAGGGCTTACGCCTGTTCAAAAAGTGATACCGAAAGAGTTGGAGCGGAGAATAATCCGGGATTTTGGCTCGGTCGAAGAGTTTAATAAACAGTTTGCCTCTGCCTCGGTGGCATTGTTTGGCTCGGGTTGGGTTTGGCTTGCCGAAGATGGTGATGGCAGGCTCTTTGTAGTGCCGACAAAAGATGCGGATAACCCTATGTGTCATAATCTTAACCCTTTGATGTGTATTGATGTGTGGGAGCACGCTTACTATCTCGATTATCAAAATCGTAGAGCCGATTTTGTTCGGGAGTATATGAATTTGATAGATTGGGATAGGGTGTTGGCTCGGTCAAAACAGGAATAAATAGTCGTGTTCAATTAGTGATAAATGCAACTATGTCTTTTCGGCTGATTTTTCGGAGTCAGCCGGGTATTTTTGTGGCTTGTAAATTAGGGGTAGATTGCATAAAAATCGAGCCGTGTAAGTATATTTATGATAGAATATAATCTGTTGATTATCAGCGAAATTTACAGCCTGAAAATTTTTAGAAAAAAAGAGGGACTAAATTTGCTATTGTGAGGTAATTTGCCTATATTTGCCAAGTATTAGAGTGCGTTTGCGAGAGGTCGAATTTCGTTCAAATCGAGGCGTGTGTAGTAATTGGTAGGCTTAAATTGCTGTAAATCAGTGCGTTGCGAGCCTACCAAAGCCCCAGAGGTGTGCGCATATGCAAATTGTACAACGATTAGAAATCTAAAACCTAAAAACTATACAAAAACAAATTAACCTAAAAACTCTATGGAATCTATGAATTTGCTTGGAGTTATTGTCGCCTTCGTGGCATCATTTGCTGTTGTGGCGGTGGTGCATTCGCAGGTGATGAAATGGGCCGTTCGATACAATGTTGTCGATAATCCCGATTACCGCAAGTTGCAACGAGAGCCGGTGCCTGTGCTTGGTGGAGTAGCCGTATTCTTTGGCTTGGTTGTTGGCTTGTGCGTAGCGAGTCTGTTTATAGACATCAAGCCGTTGTTACCCGTGCTTATGGCTATGTCTGTGATGCTTTGTGTCGGTATGGTAGATGATATTTCGGGACTCTCGCCGTGGTTTAGATTTCTGGTGGAGATTGTGGTAACTATGCTGCTTGTGTTTATGGCGGATATGTCGCTCGATAACTTCCAAGGATTGTGGGGTGTCTATGGCGTGCCGATGTGGCTCTCTATCCCGCTGACCATTGTGGCGGTTGTCGGAATTATTAATGCGATAAACCTCATAGATGGTGTGGATGGACTCTCCTCGGGATATTGTATAATGGCGAGTTTGGCTTTCGGAGCACTCTTCTTCAAGGTGAATAGTGTGGCAGCGGTACTTTTGTGTGCAATATCTGCCAGCTCGTTGTTGCCTTTCTTCTTTCACAATGTCTTTGGCAAGAAAAGCAAGATGTTTATTGGCGATGGAGGCTCGTTGATGATGGGAGTAGTGATGTCCTCTTTTGTGGTTGCTTCAATATCGTCGGGCGGTGCTTGTGATAAGTGTGCGGAGATGGGTGTCGGTCTTGTGCCGTTCACATTGGCTGTGATGTGTGTTCCGGTATTCGATACGGTGAGAGTGATGTTTATGCGTATACTCCGTCATACTTCGCCATTCCATCCAGACAAGACTCATCTACATCACCTCTTTATAGAGATGGGATTTTCGCATTTTGGCACTACAATGTGCGTTTTGTCGCTCAATGTCTTGGTGGTGTTGTGCTGGTTACTCTCGTATAAATTAGGCGCTTCGATAGATGTTCAGTTCTATGTGGTGATGATAAGCGGAGTGCTGTTTACGGCGGGATTCTACAAATTTATGCGTACCCAGATTGCACGAGATACTGTGATTTTGCGTTGGGCAAAGAGTTTTGGCGCAAAAACCCATGTCGGCGATAAAAAGTGGTGGGGCGTATTGCAGAGAGCAGTGGATTTGAAATAAATTGACAACGAGATGAAAATAGCAGTAGCAGGTACGGGTTATGTGGGAATGTCGATTGCGACATTGCTGGCACAGCACAACGAGGTGGTGGCTGTGGATATAATGCCCGAGAAGGTCGAAAAGATAAATAACCGCATCTCGCCAATTCAAGACGAGTATATCGAAAAATACCTCTCCGAGAAGGAGTTAAATCTTCGAGCAACGCTCGATGCAGAGTCGGCATATAAGGAGGCCGACTTTGTTGTGATTGCAACCCCTACAAACTATGATGCGCAGAAGAACTTCTTCGATACTTCGGCAGTGGAGGCCGTTATAAAGGTTGTAAAAGCGGTTAATCCCGAGGCGATTATGGTTGTAAAATCGACCATCCCGGTGGGATTTACCGAGTCTGCACGAGCAAAGTATCAGACCGAGAACCTCCTCTTCTCACCGGAGTTTTTGCGTGAGAGTAAGGCTCTTTACGATAATCTCTATCCGAGTCGAATTATAGTAGGTCGCCCCGAGGGTGATGACCGACTCGATAAGGCTGCACACACCTTTGCAACTCTGTTGAAAGAGGGTGCTTTGACCGAGGATGTAGAGATGCTCTTTATGGGATTGACCGAGGCCGAGGCGGTAAAACTATTTGCCAACACCTACTTGGCGTTGCGAGTGAGTTACTTCAATGAACTCGATACCTATGCCGAGGTTAAGGGACTCGATACCGAGGCGATAATCAAGGGTGTGGGACTCGATCCCCGCATCGGAATGCACTACAATAACCCTTCGTTTGGTTATGGAGGCTACTGCCTGCCAAAGGATACAAAGCAGTTGCTGGCCAACTACGACCAGGTACCGCAGAATATGATGTCTGCAATCGTGGAGAGCAATCGTACCCGTAAGGATTTTATTGCGGATCAGGTACTGCGCAAGGCTGGCTACTATACGGGTTCAAGCGAGTGGGCTCCGGCGTGTGAGAAGGAGGTAGTGATTGGTGTATATCGCTTGACGATGAAGACCAATTCGGACAACTTCCGCCAGAGTGCTATTCAGGGCATTATGAAGCGCATCAAGGCGAAGGGTGCTAAGGTGATAATCTATGAGCCGACCCTTGCCGATGGAGAGCGCTTCTTTGGCTCGGAGGTGGTGAATGACCTCGACCGCTTCAAGGCGATGTCGCAGGCAATTATAGCAAACAGATATGATAACCTGCTCGACGATGTCAGGGAGAAGGTGTATACAAGAGATATTTTCAGAAAAGACTAAACTATGCAAGCAGTTATTTTGGCGGCAGGTATGGGTCGCCGCCTTGGAGAGTTGACGGGCGACAATACGAAGTGTATGCTCGAAGTCAATGGTGTCAAGTTGATTGATCGTACTTTGGAGTGTTTGGCCGAGCACAATATCTCACGAATAGTCTTGGTTGTAGGCTACAAGCGAGAGAATGTGAAGGCGTATGTGGGAAACAACTACAAGGGTGTTGAAATCGTTTATGTAGACAATCCTATCTACGACAAGACAAATAACATATATTCGCTCTACTTGGCAAAGGATTACCTTTTAGCAGAAGATACCTTGCTCTTGGAGTCTGATTTGATTTATGAGCCATCTGTTATTACACGCATAGTGGAGAATGAATATCCAAATCTGGCACTTGTCGATAAGTACGAAAGTTGGATGGACGGAACGGTGGTGATGTTGAATGAGGAGTGTAAAATCAAGAACTTTATTTCGAAGCGTGATTTCAAGTACTCCGATATCGAAAAGTACTACAAGACAGTTAATATCTACAAGTTCAGCAAGGAGTTTTCGCAGTCCCATTATGTTCCGTTTTTGAGTGCATATTGTCAGGCACTTGGTCGCAACGAGTACTACGAGCAGGTCTTGAAGGTTATCACTTTGCTCGATGATTCTCCGCTTAAAGCACTCCCTTTACAGGGCGAGCAGTGGTACGAGATTGATGACATTCAAGATCTCGATATCGCCTCAGGAATGTTTGAAGAGAGTGATGAGAATAAATATAAGGCTCTAACATCTCGCTATGGTGGCTATTGGCGCTATCCGCATATGTTGGATTTCTGCTACTTGGTAAACCCATACTTCCCACCAACGCAGATGCTCGACGAGATGAAGGCTTCGTTTGAAACATTATTGCGTGAATACCCTTCGGGTATGCGTGTAAATAGCCTTCTTGCGGCGAAAAACTTCTCGCTAAAACAGGAGTATATCGTTGTTGGCAATGGTGCAGCCGAACTAATAAAGGTGCTTGTTGAGCGTCATACATCGAAAATTGGCGTTATCTATCCGACTTTCGAGGAGTATCCAAATCGTGCCGTGCGAGAGAATATCGTTTCGTATATCCCTACCAATGCCGATAAACACTACTCGGCTGACGATATTATCGCCTTCTATGAGGATAAGACAATCGGAACATTGCTGTTGATTAACCCCGACAATCCTTCGGGCAACTATATACCGTATGGCGATTTGATGCGCTTGATTGCGTGGACGGGAGAGCGAGGTATTCAGTTCATTGTAGATGAGTCGTTTGTGGACTTTGTGGATGTTGAGGGTGAGTTCTCTCTCTTGCATAACGATATTCTTTCGGCAAATCCTCATCTTGTTGTAGTAAAGAGCATCTCCAAGTCGTATGGTGTGCCGGGTATCCGTTTGGGCATATTAGCGAGTGGCAATACGGAAATTATCGCAACGATTAAGAAGGAGGTTGCAATCTGGAATATCAACTCCTTTGGCGAGTTCTATATGCAGATTTACGAGAAGTATCATAAGGATTATCTCCGTGCTTGCGAGCAGTTCCGTGAGGAGCGAAAAATCTTCTTCGAGGAGTTGCAGCAGATTCCTTTTTTGCGAGTTATTCCATCGCAAGCAAACTACTTTATGTGCGAGTTGGTCGGGGATAAGTTCTCATCGCACGAGTTGGCTGTAAAATTACTTGCCGAATACAATATCCTCATCAAAGATTGCTCTGGCAAGTCGGCATTCGATGGAGGCGAGTATATCCGTATCGCAGTGCGTGACCGCAACGATAATCACTGTCTTGTTGAATCGTTAAAGGCGTTGATATAGTGATGAAACACATATCCGATATAGATATTGTAGGATTGGGAATATCGCCTGCACAATGTGTAGAGTGGGTAACCGAGGCTTTTAAGATGAAGAGTAGTTGCCAGTTACCGGCAAAGGTGTCTGTGCATCCGCAGGGTAATGACTTTATAACAACAATGCCTTGCTTGTTGCCAACCGAGTATAATACTTTCGGCGTAAAAGTCGTGTCACGAGTAGTTGGTCGAGAGCCAGCATTGAAGAGCGATTTGCTGCTTTTTGACTCCCTATCAGGCGATATTAAGGCAATGGTTGAAACTAATTGGATCACCTCAATGCGCACGGGCGCAGTTGCAGCACTAGCCATCAAGACATTCCAAAATAGCAATACGAAGATATACTCATTCTTGGGGCTTGGTAATACCGCAAAAGCAACAATGAAGTGCTTGTATGCGATATTGTCAAACGAGAAGATCACTGTGCGACTCTTGAAGT
The DNA here is from genome assembly GCA_045654385.1 of Alistipes sp. Lineage (GTDB taxonomy): Bacteria > Bacteroidota > Bacteroidia > Bacteroidales > Rikenellaceae > Alistipes. Next base: position 14,062 of record JAZONG010000079.1, on the reverse strand, counting down.
ATAAGGATCAAGCCGAGCGCTTTGCTGCCGAATTTGCAGACCTCTCGAATGTAACATTTGAGATTGTCGAAACAATGGAGAGATTGGTGGATGGTGCTGATGTTGTAATCTCTTGTATAACCGATGCAAACGGTATTTTGTTAGAGGATACCACCAAGTTTAAGCCGGGAGTGTTGGTCGTGCCGGTTCATACCAGAGGTTTCCAGAATTGCGATTTGGTATTTGATAAAGTTTTTGCTGACGATACAGCTCATGTACAAGGATTTAAGTATTTCTCGCAGTTTAAGCAGTTCGGTGAGATTGGAAATGTTCTTTTAGAAAAGATTGAGGGACGAGAATCTGATACGGAGAGGATATTGTCGTATAACATTGGGCTCGGATTACACGATGTATATTTAAGCCATAAAATTTACGAAATGTTTAGGTTATAACGAATATAAGATATGATACAACCCGAACTACAAGAGCAGTTTAGAGCCGAGTATAACCCCGATGGCTCGGTGTTGCGCCGACAGCAAATGCGTATGCTCGATATTTTGTTGCATGTCGATAGAGTCTGCAAGGAGCATAATATCCGCTATTGGCTTAGTTCAGGCACGCTCCTTGGAGCAGTGCGCCACGGTGGATTTATTCCGTGGGATGATGACCTCGATATCGAGATGATGCGAGAGGATTTCCTCCGTTTCAAGTCGGTGTTTAAGGATACCGAAAACTATATTATTCAGACTCACGAGAACGATTTGCACTATATAATGCCTTATGTGAAGGTGCGTGATACGCAGACTGTAATCGAGGAGTATAGTGGAGGTGAGAACTTCAAATATAAGGGAGTGTTTATCGATATTTTTGCGTTGGAGTATACACATAAGTTTGTGAACCATCAAACACATATGCGCCTACGCCGTATTCGCAAATTCGACAATAAGCACAAGCCGAGTCGCTTTGTCGAGTGGCTTATAGCATTGCGCAAGCGCATGGCATTTTCCTCGTTCAAGGTATGGCGAGCCATTAGTAATCTCTTTCCAGGACAACAGTTGCGCCATACATACGGCACTTGGTGCTATCGCAAACCTCGCTTCGAGGAGGATTTGTTCCCTCTTACAACGATTAAGTTCGAGGGCTACGACTTCCCGGCACCGCACAACTCTGACGCCTATTTGCGAAAGATTTATGGCGACTATATGCAAATCCCCGAGGTCAAGGAGATCCACACCAAAACAATCGAATTTTTGGAGTAAAGAATTTATGCAATATGGTGGTAAGTAATACAATGCTTGACAAGAAAGTGATTTTAGTAACTGGTGTTGCAGGCTTTATTGGCGCTAATTTGGCAAAGCGACTGCTCAGTGATTTTGAGGAGGCGCAGGTTGTCGGAATAGACTCTATTACCGACTACTATGATGTCCGTCTTAAATACGAGCGACTTGAAGAGTTGACCACCTATGGCGAACGATTTATCTTTGTTAAGGATAGCATTGCAAACAAAGAGGCGGTGGAGAAAATTTTTGACGATTATGCTCCTCAAATTGTTGTTAATCTGGCTGCTCAGGCAGGCGTGCGTTATAGCATCACCAATCCGGATGCCTACATAGAGAGCAACATTATCGGTTTCTATAATATCTTGGAGGCTTGCCGTCACCACAAAGTTGAACATCTGGTTTATGCCTCATCTTCAAGTGTTTATGGTAGCAATAAGAAGGTACCGTATAGCATAGAGGACAAAGTTGATAATCCTGTAAGCCTCTACGCCGCAACAAAGAAGAGCAACGAGTTGATGGCTCACGCATACAGCAAACTTTATAACATCCCAAGTACGGGTTTGCGCTTCTTTACAGTATATGGCCCTTGTGGTCGTCCTGATATGGCCTATTTTGGTTTTACAAATAAGCTGCTCAAAGGCGAAAAGATACAGATTTTCAATTATGGAAACTGTAAGCGAGATTTTACCTATGTTGACGATATTGTTGAGGGTGTAGTTCGAGTTATGCAACACGCACCTGAGAGGGTGCAGGGCGAGGATGGCTTGCCAATACCGCCATATAAGGTGTATAACATCGGCAATAATAGTCCGGAGAATTTGTTGGACTTTGTGCAGATATTGCAGGAGGAGTTGATTTCGGCGAGTGTACTACCAGCAGATTACGACTTCGATGCACACAAGGAGTTGGTGCCTATGCAGGCGGGCGATGTGCCTGTAACCTATGCCGACACTTCGGCGTTAGAGGAGGATTTTGGATTCAAGCCGCATACATCTCTGCGTGATGGCTTGCGCAAGTTCGCAGAGTGGTATAAGGAGTTTTATGGGTAGCGCAACTATTTGAAGAGAATTGCGTATAGACTACATTAATAATAAATTCTGGTAACAGTTGCTGTATTAGATACATATGAGCACCACAAGAACTCAGATGTTATTTAGAGGAATGTCCACACAAACGGTAATTACTTTTGTTATGGGCGTTCTAGAGTTGTTATATTTTGCTATAATGTCAAGATTGTTAACAAAATCTGATTTCGGATATTTTGCAGCAATTTCTGGTGTTATGGCAATTTGTATAAGTTTGTCGGAGGCGGGTTTAGGCTCTGCTATAATACAAAAAAAGAATACATCAGAATCTCATATATCCACGGCATTTACCTTAAGCATAATTTTAGGTGTAATAGGTACTGTAATAGTGTTTATTGCATCTCCTTGGATTGCAAATATCGTCGTAGATGAAACCCTTACATCTCCATTGCGTTTGATGAGTTTCTCGATATTTCTATATAGTTTGATGAGTGTCGGAAATTCAATACTATATAGAAAACTAAACTTTAAGCAAGTAGGTGTTAATACCATTATATCGTATGTGTTAAGTAGTGCAATAGCCATTATAATGGCGTATGCTGGTTATGGGTTGTATTCCATTGTTGTGGCATGTATTCTTAATTCCCTATTCACTGTAATATTGTTATATTCATTTAATGTTGAAATACCTCGTTTCAGAATATATAAAGATGAGGTTGCAGGTATTGTATCATTTGGTGGATGGCTTACAACGGGAGTTATTTTTAATAATATAAGCAATCAATTAGATAAACTTGTATTATCAAAATGGCTGTCGGTTTCTGCATTAGGTGCATATAATAGGCCTGCAGGTTTCGTAACAACTATTAATACAAAGATATGTAATATATTTGATACAGTATTGTTTCCAATGTTGTCCGAAATACAAGATAATCAAGAAAAGGTGACAAGTGTATTCTTTAGGACTGTATCTTTGCTTAATTCGTTCTCTATAATACTTGCATCTATATTTTTTTTCAATGCAGAACTAATTATAACAATCTTCTTTGGACAAGATTGGCTTGAAATCGTACCCGTAATGCGCATTGTATCGTTGGGTATTATTTTTAGGATAGATAGTCGTTTGGTTGATTGCTTCTTCAGAAGTTTAAACTATGTAAAATTGGGAACACAAATCCGAATAATAGGAGTTGTGATAACATTTTTATCTTTGTATGTTGGTGCGCAATACGGTATAATAGGAACCGCTTGGGGAGTATTTGTCTCAAATTTATTGTTAGTTCTGATTAAAATGGTCGCATTAGCAATAAAGGTTAAAGCTAATATTTTTGAAATGTTTGAGGCTTGGATTAAAGCATGGAAACCAGCCGTATTGCCTGCAATAGTAGGTTGTATATATCTATTCATTCCTAATATGTTGTTGGTTAATATTGTGTTTGGATTATTTTTTGTTTCCATAATACTAATTGAGTTTATATTTTATCCGCAAATTGTAGGAAAAGAGTATTGTGATTCTGTATATCCAATTGTAGAGAAAAGTATAACCCAAATAAAAAATCTCTTTATTTCGACAAAAAAATGAAACGAGTAATTTCTATTGAAGAGCAGCGACAAATTCAGCTTGAGATGCTGATTGAGATAGATGCATTCTGCCGTCTTCATAATATTAAATACATGTTGGCTTTCGGAACACTTCTTGGCGCAATCAGACATAAGGGATTCATCCCTTGGGATGATGATTTAGATATAAGTATGCCGTTAGAGGATATGCTTCGTTTTAAAAAAGAGTTTAAGTCCGAAAAACTGAAATATTGCGATGTCGACACAGAGCCTTGTTATGAGTTTCCATTCTCACGAATTGCACATCGTTCTACATATGCAAAAATAGGTGCTGTATGTAAGACATATGGCGTAAATATCGATTTGTATCCCACTGTTGAGGTGAGTTCATCTGCGGATGAAAATGTTCGGATAATAGAAAAGATATATCCTACATATATGTTTAGGTTGAGGATGATGAGATTGCGTAATAAGTTGATTCGAATATTACCAATTTCAACAATAATAGGGTTTAAGTCAATTGTTCGTAAATATAGAAATCTCTGTTTTGGCTTATTTGAGAAAAAAGACGGAGGTTGTTATGGAAGTATATCGGGTCCGCTTGAGACTTTTATGTCTGAAATCCTTGATTTTAATCCGTTTGAAGAGATGATTGAAGTCGATTTTGAGGGACATAAATTTATGGCACCTGCAAAATATCACGAATACCTTATAAAGTGTTATGGCGATTATATGCAGTTGCCGCCTGAAGAGCAAAGACATTTCTACCATAATAGAAGATGTTATTGGAGATAATTACTGACACTTATCCTTGTTGGAAACAACTATCATTAAATCACAGAAGCTCGAGCCAATGCCGATTATGTACTGCTTATAGTTCACGGAGGCCACGAATACTATCAACTGCCAAGTCCGAGAATGAAAAAATTATATCGTCATTTTGTGGATTTCGGTGAGTTGTGTCCCTAAATACAGCTATATTGGAATGGCAATTACCGTAACTACTGCGAAGGTTGTAGGCGGAATTATAACCTATATATATGCCCGTCTTTTAAAACGAAACAATTAATATGAAAAATCTTAAAAAAGTATTTTATTACCTTTTTACCAATCCCAAACATCTTTTTCGGGTGTTTACTATAAAGTTGGTAACGGCATTGGCTCCATTATTACCAACAAAGATGTATGTGAAAATGCTATTTCGTGTATGTATGGGTTACAAGTTAAATCTTGACAATCCTCGTACATATAACGAAAAATTGCAATGGCTGAAAGTTTATTATTGCAATCCGGATTATACCAAGATGGTAGATAAGGTTGATGCTAAGGAATATGTTGCTTCAATAGTGGGTGATAAGTATATAATACCAACCTTGGGAGTGTACGACAATGCTAATGAGATAGATTTTGATGCTTTACCAAATCAATTTGTGTTAAAATGTACTCATGATAGTGGTGTTGTCATAATCTGTAAAGATAAAACTAAATTGGATAAAGAGAGTGCAACTAAACGCTTGAATAAAAATCTTAAAAGAAAGTATTATTGTTGGAGCCGAGAATGGTCATACAAAGATATTAAACCACGAATTATCGCCGAACAATATATGGAGGATGAAAGTGGTTACGAACTTAAAGATTATAAATTCTTCTGCTTTGATGGTGAGCCAAAGGCTCTTTTTATAGCATCAGATAGAAGTAATCCTAACGAAGAAACGAAATTTGACTTTTTTGATATGGATTTTAATCACTTACCTTTTACAAATGGTCATCCAAATAGTGTAAAAGAGGTAAAGAAACCAAAGGGCTTTGAAGAGATGAAAGCCTTAGCAGCTAAACTTTCAAAAAATATTCCACATGTTCGAGTAGACTTTTATGATATTAACGGTCAGGTATATTTTGGAGAAATGACATTCTTTCATTGGAGTGGTTTGGTTGCATTTGAGCCTATGAAATGGGATAATATTTTTGGCGATTGGTTAAAATTGCCCAAAACGAATATATAGAAATGGGCAAATACTTTAATATCTGTAACTTTTATATACTCTTGTGGTGCTTATATAGCCTGCAAGGCACCTTATATACAGGAGGTTCGATAATCTCACAAGGCATACTCGCTGTATTGTTGGTAATATCGTTATACTATACTATATATGCAAATATAAAGTTTGTTCTTCCGCCTTATATGAAGATGCTAAATATTATGCTAATAATGTTTGTAATATATGGTGGAGCATTATTATTATCTCCAGAGCCATTGTATATTCGAAGTGATATGACTTTGGTGTCAAAGAAAGATTATTTGAAAAATATATATATGTCGTTATTGCCGATATACACATTCTTTGTATTTACCAAAAGTGGGCAATTGACAGAGTCTGTAATAAAGAAGTGGATTCCTGTATTTTTGATAATTATAATAGCGTGTTTCTTTAGACAGCAGTCCGCTGCTTTTGCAAGAGCAGCGGAGGTGATGTCATTGCGCGAGGAATTCACAAATAATATGGGATATTTATTCTTGGCAATAATACCACTATTATTATTTATTAAGAAACCATTTGTACAGTATGCCCTATTTTTGATTTGTGGTATGTTTATTATTGCAGCAATGAAACGAGGAGCAATATTGATATTTGCATTGTGCTTGCCTTTATTTATGCACAGCACATTAAAGGCTCTTTCATTTAGAAAAAAGATGTTGATATTTATATTGATCGCTGCAAGTATATTAGCACTATTTTATTATGTGTCATATATGCTCGACACGAGCGAGTACTTTAATACAAGATTGGAAGCTACATTGGAAGGTGATGCCTCAAATCGAGAGGATATGTACCCTCACCTCCTGCGACAGATATTTTACTATGCAACTCCTCTACAATTCCTGTTTGGTAGAGGTGCGTGTGGAACATTGAAAGTGTCTGACAATTTCGCTCATAATGACTGGTTGGAGATTGGGATAAATCAGGGTTTATTGGGTGTTGTAATCTATATTGCTTATTGGATTGCATTCTTTGTGACAACGCAAAGATTGAAGAATAACACAATAATATATCATGCTTTGATGCTGACGATGTTGGTGTATTTTGTTAAAACATTTTTCTCAATGTCGTACGATGATATGCCGGTATACATAACACTATGTATAGGTTATTGTATGTCACATTATTATGGCAAAGAACAATTATGCGTAAAATAATCTGCTTTACAGATAATTTAGGCTCGGGTGGCGCTCAACGACAGCTTGTCGGTTTGGCTTGTATGCTCAAATCGAAAGGTTACGATGTCACAGTGTTGTTGTATTATGATACCCCTTTCTATAAGTCTCAATTAGATGAGGCAGGCGTAGAGAGTGTTGTGGTAGGTAACACCTCGAATCTAATCAAGAGATTGTGGGCTTTGTATCGTTATTTCCGCAAGCAGAGCTGCGATACTTTGATATCGTATCAAGAGACTCCATCGTTAATAGTGTGTATATTTAGATCTCTATTTAAGTGGCGTAAGTTAATTGTTTCAGAAAGAAATACGACTCAACAACTGACAAAACGAGATAAACTCCGTTTTTGGCTATATCGTTTTGCTGATGTGATTGTGCCGAATTCATATTCGCAGGCCGATTTTATATGTAATAACTTTGCGGACTTGAAGTCAAAAGTTGTGCCTATCACCAATTTTGTTGATACGGATAAGTTCTTGCCGAGCAAAAAGAGTAAACGAGGAAATAAATTGGTGGTAGTGGCGAGCAATAAGCCTGAAAAAAATTTTGTACGACTTATAGAATCTGTTGCATTAGTTAAGAACAAACATATCCCACTTCAAATTGATTGGTATGGAATTCGAGAGTCGGCCATTCCTCAATATAAAAAAATTATTGAAGAAAATGGGGTGTCAGATATAGTGACTATTTACCCACCTCAAAAGAATATACAAAGTATATATCAGAATGCCGATTACTTTTGTTTGCCATCATTGTTTGAAGGATTCCCTAATGCTCTATGTGAAGCAATGAGTTGTGGTGTTCCTGTTATATGTAGCAGTGTGTGCGATAATCCCCATATTGTACAAGATGGTGAGAATGGATATCTGTTTGATCCGAAAGATGCCCGACAAATAGCAGAAAGTATCGAACAGATTACTCAACTATCGGGTGAGATGTATGAAATAATGTCTATGAAAAATAGAGCGAGAGCGGTAGAATTGTTCTCTATGACAGCATTCTTGAAAAAATACATTGCTATATTAGCACAGTAATATCTATGAAAATCTTGTTAGTGTCCCCATATGGAGGTGTTCCAGGAGGTATTTCTCGATGGACTGAGCACATACTTAAATATTATAATCAATATGGTTTGCAAGATTGCGAATTAGACTTAGCGCCGATGGGTCGTGATAGATTCGTTAATATTAATTCCCCTATTATATATAGGCTGTGGACTGCATTAAAGGATTATCGTCTGATTCTAAAAAGATATAGGCAACAACTTCGCCAAAAGAGATATGATGTGATGCATTTTACATCAAGTGCGTCATTGAGCCTTTTCAAAGATTTATACATCATACGCAAGGCTAAGCAGAAAAATGTTAAATCTATTGTCCATTTTCACTTTGGTCGTATACCGGAATTAGCGCAGGTGCAAAATTGGGAATGGAAACTGTTACTTAAAGTTGTTAAAGAGGCGGATCAAGTGGTGGTTATAGACAAGGCTTCTTATGATACTTTGCGAGCTAATGGCTTTGATAATATCAGTTTCTTGCCAAATCCGGTGGCACCTCGTGTTGTAGACATTGCAAAAGAGAATGTTGGTGTTAAGAGAACGCCTCGTTCAATTCTCTTTGTAGGTCATGTTGTCAAAACAAAAGGTGTTTTTGAACTCCTGGAGGCTTGCTCTAAAATAGAGAATATCAATCTGCAATTGGTCGGTCATATAACTCCGGATATGCAGACACAAATAGAGACGCTATACAAAGATGCTTCTTGGCTGACAGTATGTGGGGAGAGACCTTACGATGAGGTTGTTAAGGAGATGTGCAAATGTGATGTGTTTGTATTACCTACATACACTGAGGGTTTTCCGAATGTGATTCTGGAGAGTATGGCTTGCAGTTGTGCGATTGTTGCAACACCGGTTGGTGCAATTCCTGAGATGCTCGAGGAGGAGAATGACAAACATTATGGAATAATGGTTGAGCCTCGTAATATCGAGCAGTTGAGGGTGGGCATTGAAAAGATGTTGTCTGACGAGATCTTTAAGAACGAGTGTCGTGCAAATGTGCAACAGAGAGTAATAGAAAGATATAATATAGACTCTGTATGGCGACAGATGGTCGATATATGGAATAAAACAATAGCTTAGAAATGGGATTAAAGAACACAATTAAAAATAATCGTTTTATTAGAGGTTTCTATACTTTGTATAGAAGATATTTGGGTTATAGTCGCAGCAAGTTTGGCCATATAGCTGAGAGTGCAAAGCTTATACCTCCGTTACACATCGTTAATCCGAGAAATGTCTTTTTGTATGAGAATACAAAAGTTGAGGATTCTACTATTTCTGCCTCAATAGGCAAGTTTATAATGAAAAAATACTCGGCTGCTGCAGAGGGCTTGTCTGTGCATACGGGAAACCATATGATGGTTGTTGGAAAATTCTATCGTACTGTAACGAATGAGGATAAGGCACAAAGCGGACAAGTATTTGACAAGGATGTAATTGTTGAGGAGGATGTTTGGATTGGTTGCAATGTTACACTCTTGTCAGGTGCACATGTCGGTAGAGGCTCTATTGTTGCTGCTGGGGCGGTAGTTGCGAAAAGTACCCCTCCTTATGCGGTGATTGGTGGTGTGCCGGCCAAGTTTATAAAGTTCAAGTGGACTATTGATGAGATTCTCGAGCACGAGGCTGCGCTTTACCCTGAAGAGGAGCGATTCTCTCGTGAAGAGTTGGAGGCTATTTTTGAAAAATACAACAAATAAAAACTACATAAATGTCAATCTTCAAAGACAAAGTCCTGTTGATTACGGGCGGTACGGGAAGTTTTGGAAACGCCGTGCTTCGTAGATTCCTTGATTCGGATATCAAGGAGATTCGTATCTTCTCTCGTGATGAGAAGAAGCAAGATGATATGCGTCACGCATTGCAGAACCCGAAGGTGAAGTTCTACATCGGTAATGTGCGTGATAAGCAGTCGGTAGATATCGCCATGCGTGGCGTTGATTATGTATTCGCTGCGGCAGCACTCAAACAGGTCCCTTCGTGCGAGTTCTTCCCTATGGAGGCTACTATGACCAATGTCGTAGGTACAAACAATGTTCTCCTCTCGGCAGTTGAGCACGGCGTGAAGAATGTTGTTGTTCTCTCGACCGACAAGGCGGCATACCCAATCAATGCTATGGGTATCTCGAAGGCGTTGATGGAGAAGGTGGCTATTGCCAAAGGTCGTGAACTCGGTCAGGATGCTGCTACCACAATCTGCTGTACCCGCTATGGCAATGTTATGGCCTCTCGTGGTTCGGTTATCCCGTTGTGGGTTGAGCAGATGGAGCAGGGTAAGCCTATTACCATCACCGACCCCGAGATGACTCGCTTTATGATGACTTTGGATGATGCTGTTGATTTGGTAATCTACGCCTTCACTCACGGTAAAAATGGTGATTTGTTCGTTCAGAAGGCCCCTGCTGCTACACTCTCGACTTTGGCCGAGGCGTTGAAGCAGACCTATGCAAAGGTTAATCCTGCTTATGGCGAAACCGAGGTTAAGGTAATCGGTACACGCCACGGAGAGAAACTCTACGAGACACTCGTAACTCGTGAGGAGATGGCCAAGGCCGAGGATATGGGCGACTACTATCGTATTCCTTGCGATACTCGTGATTTGAACTACGACAAGTTCTTTGTCGAGGGTAACGAGGCGTTGTCAAAGATTGAGGATTACCACTCGCACAACACTCGTCGCCTTGATGTTGAGGGTATGAAGGAGTTGCTTTTGAAGTTGCGTTTTATCCGTGAGGATCTCGGCTTGCAACCACGCTCAAAGGCACGAGAAATCAGAAGCGAGTAGGTTATGTCGAAGATTAAAGTTGTCGAGGGTGAGATCTTTCGTGATGAACGAGGTCAAATCTCTTCGTTGAACGCTTTCCGTTTTCCGGGCGTGGAGCGTTGCTACTTTATCCACCACCCCGATACCTCGGTGGTGCGAGGTTGGCACGGACACCAATTCGAGAAGAAGTGGTTCTACTGTGTGAAGGGCTCGTTTACTGTGGCGCTTGTCGAAGTCGATGATTGGGAGAATCCGTCGCCCGACTTGCAGGCGGAGATTTTTGAACTTTCGGATAAGGAGAGCAAGATAATCTGCGTACCCGAGGGCTACGCCAACTGCATCAAGGCGCACGAGAAGGATTCGGTATTGCTGGTCTTCTCGGGTAAGATTTTGGAGGAGGCGTTGAAAGATAGTTGGAGGTATAACTCCTCTATGTGGGTTGACTGGTCAAAGTATTAGAAGAATGAAAATTTTAGTTACAGGCGCAAAAGGCTTTGTAGGTAAGAACCTCTGCGCACAACTTAAAAATATCCGTGATGGCAAGGCCAAGTGCTATGACGAGGTTGCGGTGGAGGAGGTCTTCGAGTACGATATCGACTCTACGGCAGAAGAACTCAACGCATATTGTCGTGAGGCGGACTTCGTATTTAACCTTGCAGGTGTAAATCGCCCACAGAATAACGAGGAGTTTATGGCGGGCAACTTCGGCTTTGCTTCGACTCTGCTTGAAACCCTCGAAAAGCACGGGAACAAGGCTCCCGTAATGCTTTCGTCATCTATTCAGGCGACCTTGGCGGGTCGCTTTGGCGATAGCGAGTATGGCCGTAGCAAGCGTGCGGGCGAGGAACTATTCTTTGATTATAGCGCACGCACGGGCGCACGAGTGCTGGTCTATCGCTTCCCGAATTTGTTTGGCAAGTGGTGTAGCCCAAACTACAACTCGGCTGTGGCGACCTTCTGCAATAATATCGCAAATGATCTGCCGATTATGGTTAATGATCGCTCTACGGAGTTGGAGTTGCTCTATATCGATGATTTGGTGGATGAGATGATTGCCACCTTGCGAGGCGAGGAGCACCACTGCGAGTTTGAGGGAGTCGAGACCGTTTTGTGCGAGGAGGGTAAGTATTGCGCTGTGCCGACTACACATAAGGTTACGCTTGGCGAGATTGTCGATTTGTTGGAGGCTTTTAAGGCGCAACCGCAGTCACTCGTTGTGCCAGAGATACCTTACAATTCGTTTGCAAAGAAACTCTATTCGACCTATTTGAGTTACCTGCCGAAGGAGAAGGTGTCGTTTGAGTTGAAGATGAACTGCGATGCACGAGGCTCATTTACTGAGTTGTTGCGTAGCGAGAAGTGCGGTCAGGTTAGCGTAAATATCTCGAAACCGGGCATTACCAAGGGCGAACATTGGCACAATACCAAGTGGGAGTTCTTTATTGTGGTGTCGGGCAAGGGCTTGATTCAGCAACGCCGAGTAGGCTCTGACGAGGTGCTGAATTTTGAGGTTAGTGGCGATAAGATTGAGGCTGTGCATATGCTTCCAGGCTATACACACAACATCATAAACCTCTCCGATACGGAGGATTTGGTAACGGTTATGTGGGCAAATGAGGCGTTTGATCCGAATAAGCCGGATACCTATTTCGAAAAAGTTGAAAAATCTCTTTAATAAGGTAATTTCTGCGTTACGCTCACTTTTTAATTGCTCACATACAGCCAGGTATGCTTCGCATTAAAAAGCATCGTACGCCTTGAAATTCCACTCGTTATAAAGATTTTAGAATATAGAATTAGAAACCTAAACAATATGGACTTTTCAAATGTAAAATTTGCCGATAATGGCAAACTTAAACTCTTGATTATCGTGGGTACTCGCCCGGAGATTATCCGCCTTGCAGCGGTAATAAATAAGTGCCGCAAGTACTTTGATGTGGTGCTTGCACATACGGGACAGAACTACGACTATAACCTCAATGGCATATTTTTCCGTGACCTCAAACTCGCCGAACCTGAGGCCTATCTCAATGCCGTAGGCGATGACCTTGGTGCTACAATGGGCAATATCATCAACGCATCGTATAAGTTGATGGTGCAGATTCAACCCGATGCAGTGTTGGTGTTGGGCGATACCAATTCGTGCCTCTCGGTAATTGGAGCAAAGCGTCTGCATATTCCAATCTTCCATATGGAGGCGGGAAATCGCTGCTTCGACGAGTGCTTGCCTGAGGAGACTAATCGTCGCATCGTGGATATCATCTCGGATGTTAATATCTGCTATTCGGAGCACGCCCGCCGCTACCTCAACGCATCGAGCGTAGCGAAGGAGCGCACCTATGTAAGTGGCTCGCCAATGGCAGAGGTGTTGCACGAGAACTTGGCCGAGATTGAGGCAAGCGACATCCACGCACGCCTTGGTTTGGAGAAGGGCCGCTATATCCTCTTGTCGGCACACCGTGAGGAGAATATAGACACCGAGAAGAACTTTACATCGCTCTTTACAGCGATTAACAAGATGGCGGAGAAGTACGATATGCCTATTTTGTACTCGTGCCATCCACGCTCACGCAACCGTTTGGCACAGAGCGGCTTCGAGTTGGATAAGCGAGTTATTCAGCACGAGCCACTCGGCTTCCACGATTATAACTGCTTGCAGATGAATGCCTTTGCGGTTGTTTCGGATAGTGGAACTTTGCCGGAGGAGAGTTCATTCTTTACAAGCGTAGGCCACTCGTTCCCGGCGGTATGCATCCGCACTTCGACCGAGCGTCCCGAGGCGTTGGATAAGGGTTGCTTTATCTTGGCAGGTATCGACGAGAAATCGTTGTTGCAGGCTGTAGATACAGCTGTTGAGATGGTTGCAAATGGCGATAATGGCATCCCTGTACCGAACTACACTGATGAGAATGTCTCGACCAAGGTTGTGAAACTTATCCAGTCTTACACTGGTGTCGTAAATAAGATGGTTTGGCGAAAATAAGAGAGATAGGTGAATGGGAACAGATAAAAAAAGAATAGAATTTATAGATCTAGCAAAAGGTATATGTATAATGTTAGTGGTAATTTCGCATTGCCATATCGCTATCCCATATTTACAATATATAAGAATGCCATTATATTTTGTGCTATCAGGTCTATTTTTTAAAGAGTATTCTGGTTTTTGGGACTTTACAATCAGAA
>JAZONG010000078.1:0-2790 GCA_045654385.1 Alistipes sp. | reverse complement strand
ATTTCGCTCGTTCCGATAGTGTAGCCGAGTCCTACGGCTGCGTCCGTTCTGGTTAAAGTAGGACTCGATTGTCCTACATTATCCACGCCATAGATTTTCGTTTTCTCTAAAAGCATTGTTTTGTCCTCCTAAAATTATTTATCTTCAAGAGTAGAGAGTCTCTTGTCGAGTGCTTTGAGCGCTTTGTCGATTCCGCCGCCTTTGGTGTAACCGCTCGCTTTCTCCGCCTCGGCGGAAGAGTAAGCGTAACCGACAACCTGGTGTTCCTCGATTCCGACGAGGAGTTCTTGTTTTTGATTTCCGAGAAGGTTCGTTATCTCCGACTTATTGAAAGTCTCGTCTTTTGCATAAGCGCCTACATCGGAAGCCGTGAGCGTGATGTCCGCTTTGAGGTTCTTTCCGTTGATAGTTCTTGCGTCCGGTACGAGACCGCTTATAATCGAGGAGATGTCTACCTTCAAGGTATCTCCGCTCTGGAAGGTAAGCGTAAGGATTTTATTACTATACGAAGCCTTTGTGATGAGGCTCTCGATAGGAAGGTCAACCATACCGTCGGCAATAACCACGCCCTTCTTGTTCAAGAGTTTTACGGTCAACTTATAATCCTTGTCGAGCGAGAGAGAGAGGTTCGTTGCGCCGATAGCCTCAATTTCACGGAATTTTTTATCCGTCTTGCCTCCCTTGGTATAGTTCCTTGCGGTCTCCGCCTCTTCCGAGTGGAAGGCGGCGTGAGCATAGATTTCCTTTTGGTCTACCTCCGCAACGAGCGCTTGGTGGGCGTTGTTGGCTTGATTGATTCTTCCGTCGAGCCTTCCAACCTCTGCCTCGAAGGTATCGTCGCTAACGAGACCGGAGATGAGGTCGGAGATGTTGACATCAATAACGGTGTTGTTCATCGAGCCGTCGGCGGTCTTGATGTTGAGAGAGAGGATTCCGTTTGCATACTTCGCTCCGAGAATCATACTTTCGAGAGGAAGGTCGACCGAGCCGGAACTCAAAACCGTTCCGTCCTCGTTCTTCAACTGAATCGTCATTTTGTAGTTTGTAGGGTCTATCGAGAAGGCGATGTATGCGCCCATAGATTCGAGCCTATCTTCTACATATCCCTTCGGCGTTGCGTCGTCGTCCGTTTGAGGAGTCTTGACCGGGATTCTTCCGCCGGTTAAGTATACCGGGATTTCTCCGTCGGTCGGAGTTGTAACCAACTTTCTCGTGATTTGCGCTCCGGTCTTGGAGATGATGTACGCCCTCTCGTTTGCGGACTCTCCGATAATCTTATCGACTTTATCCTTGAAGAGCGCTGCGATATTGAGAGCGTTGTTGGCTATCGTATCGAAGCCTACAAGCGTCCTTTTATAACTTGCAAGCGACGATTCGTATGCGGAGAGGTATTCCTTCGGTACGCTAAACGCAACACGCCCAGCGTAGAAAGCGTTCGCTCCGATAGAAGCGCTTCCGTAGAACTTAACCGAGGTAAGAGTGGAGGCGTAAAAAGCCTTTTCTCCAACGGTCTCCACAGACGAAGTAATCTCCGCCTTCGTGATTTTGCTACCACTAAAAGCGTTCGCCGCAATAGCGACCACCGGGTAGTATTTGTCTTGATAGAACACGGAGGAAGGAATGGAAACCTCGCCTTCGAGTTCGTCGTTTCCGCTAACCGTGAAGGCGCTTCCGTTGAAGGAATAAATCAAGCCGTCCGAGCCGTGATAGTTCAAGCCGGCAACATTCTCGATAGCGTCCACATCTTTCGTAGCGAGACCCAACACGCCGTTGAGTTCCTCGACGATTCGGTCGATTTCCGTTAAGGCGGAGTTCGTGATGTCGATAATAGGCTTATAGAAGGCGTTACGAATATCGCTTGCCTTAAAGCCGGAATCCGTGGGGTTGTTGGGGAGCGAGTAAGCGGATTTTCTTTGTATCGCCGATTTGACTTCGGCGCTTGTTTTATGTACTTTTGCCATACTACTTCACTCCTTTGTTTGCTTTGTTGATTTTGTAAATGATAGCGAAGGTGTTCACTATGCAATTACTATCGTTATCGGAGACGAAGCGGAAGATAATGAAGTTAAAGTTCCTTTCGTTGCTTCTAACCGAATAACTGTTGGCGAATCCGGTATCGAACGAGAAGTTCTCGAATGAGAAGTTATCGAAGGAGAACACATTGATTCCCTTGGCGTTGATGAGTTTATTTACATTCCTCGTCTCGTAACCAAAGGAGAGTTTTCCGTTGACTTCCGGTTCGGTAGAGATTGTCATTTTTAAGAGAGTCTTGCTCGACTCGTTCGTTCCGAGGTCAAATACCGGCGTATAGAACTCCGCCACAACATTTTGGATATGAGCGAAGGTGGCAAGCGGTGTCGTAGGAACTACGCCGTTATATCTTGCAAGAATCAACTCGTCCGCCGCCTTATAACTTTTAACCTGGAACGAGTCCTCGGTTATATTCGTTATGTAAAGTTCGGTGTTTGAGATTGAACGGTAGAGGCGGAAGCCTCCGCTTGCAAGGGCGATTTCGTTACCTCTCCTATCTTCGAGCGAGTAGGTACATTCGCCGGCGTCGATTTCACGAACATAGTATTTCGTGTTTATCGAAAGTCCGCTATCGCCTACATTGTCGGCGTATACCTCCATTCCGTCGTGGAAGGAGAATATCTTGTCCTCGGTAGTTTTGATTCGACCGTTTTCTACGACGACGCTATCCGAAGCGAGAGCGTAGATTCCGTTGGTCGAGAAGGTTATTCTATCGCCTTCCGAGAGGGCGATGTCGATATTTTGGTTGTAGGTTATCTT
>JAZONG010000077.1:0-4043 GCA_045654385.1 Alistipes sp. | reverse complement strand
TGTTGATGTGGGCGAATATCCCGATCAAACAGCTTCCACAGAGCCTATAATCCATAAGGAAGTCTTGCTCTCTACTGCCACGAACAATGAGAGCGGTTTTCTGATTGTGCCGACACTCTTTTCCGATGTTACCATCTTTATGGATGCGGCAACGAAGTATGCCTACATTGTAAACTTCTCTCATGTCAATATCATCAATCTCACAGCCCACACCGAGACAACTATTGGTGTTACCGAGACCGAGGAGTTGGACCCAGATAGCGACTCTTCGCCCGATTATGATGAGTTGGAGCCGACAGGAAATGAGACATCGACAAAGTATACTGCAACCACTATAACCACCTCCGTCAAGAACGACAAGGATAAGGAGGCTACGGTTGTGATGGATGCGGAAACGATTACTCAAACCGTCGATAAATCAGAGGTTAAGCAGACCGCAGATAAAGTAGTTCAGAAGGTTAATTCTACCACCATTGCCCTTGCTGACAATAAGGTAACTCTTGGTGATGAGAATGCAACAGAACCTCTTGTTTTGGGTAATGAACTTGCTCAGCTGATGCTCGACTTTATGACCGAGTGTAGTAAGATAATGACACCAACGCTGATGGGAACGATGACTCCCGTGAACTTCCCAAACTTTATATCACTCTCATCCAAGATTCAGAAATTTCTCTCTAAAACCAGCTACACAAAGTAATGAGCGTACAACTACATCCCGATATAGAGCAGCTTGATAGGTCGAGTCTCTGTTACTCGATCTACTCGCAGTTGTACCATAACTTCTTCAATGCCCAGCAGAAGAAGGATGCCGAACATCCTTATGGCGTTGAAGAGGGCGATGAGACGAGTGTACGCCTCAAAAACACCGCCTACGGATTTGCCTCTGCCATTGCAGGTGCTGTCACGGGCGAAGGTGGAGAATCAGGCGGTGGTCTGCTTATCGACTACCTCAAGAAGACGGGCGGAGATATGACCGGTATCTTCCGTGCTAACTATGGTTTTGAGGCGGGTGTCGCCAATACCCGAATCCTTGAAACCTACTCGGAAGATATTACCGATGCAGAAGGTGTTGTCTCGGCCATTGAGTATGGCGTAAAGATTACAGGCAACCTCAAACTCGGAGGTGACACTCTCTATCTGGGAGGTAGGAATGTTCTGCGATATGACCATTACAAGGCTACCGCAACGATAGATGCATCGAACATCGACTTCCTCAGTGGCTCGGTTCACTCCATAGGTGAATGGACCATTGGCGATAAGGAGAGCGGAATCTTCATTTCGCCAACATCCTTGCAGGTGGGCGGCAAAGATGTATATCATAAGGGCAATGCCAATCTTGCAACCGTTGATTGGGGAATGCAGAACGGAACAATTAACAAAGATCTAACCGTTCAAGGAGCAACAACGCTTGGTGGCGCATTGTCAGCGAAGTATGGCGTTCAGTTGGGTGATAAGGGCAATATGCTACTTTCGTTCTCGGGCGAAGATGTGGCACTTAGTGGTTATCTCTCGTTCCTTGATGGCTACGGTGTTCGCATTGCGGGCAAGTCTGTACTCACTCGTGAGGGTGAGAGTATCCGTTTAGGCAGTATCGGCGGGGATTTGCTCTTGGGTAGCGATGATACTCCCAAGATTCGTCTATTCTCTGGCATCTCGGATATTGATGGCGATTGCCTGATGCTATCTCCATACGGTAAGGCGTGCTTTCCCGGCTCGCTCACCGTAAGGCATAACTATGGAGCCGACCTTCTTTCGTCATATCGTGTAGATAGCAATGATGAAGGAATCATCATCCATAAGAACCTACGCTTTGGCACGGCTGATGGTATACTCATCACGGGCGATAAGGAGCATATCTCTCTATCATCTGATGTGGTCTACGAGAAAGATGGCTTACAGACTATCGTCCCTCATAAGACATCACTTAGTCATCTGGCTTCAACAAGTAAATATGCACCGCAGAACAGATACAGCGAGACATTCTTTGTCAGCACAGATGCTGATTTTGTGGCGGCGAATGTTCCTATCGAGGCTATTGGGCATATAGGAATTGATGGCTCTTTCACCCGTTTGACCGATGGAGTCCTATACTTAACAGAGGCTCTACGCTTTCAGGCTGTGAGCGACGGCATCAAACACTATGGCAACAGTTACTTTGGCGGGACACTCTCCTCGGAGTTCTTCTCGGCAGGCTTTGCCGGCAGTGGATGGGCGATACAGGCGAACCGTACCACAGGCAATGTAACAGCCACCTTTGATGAGATTGTGGCTCGCAAGAAGTTCAGAGCCTACGAGTTTGAGGTAAAGAAACTCTCCGCGACAAATGGCACGCTCTGGATTAGGGATAGATGTTCGGGCGACAGTGTAGAGAAAATAGCATAACAATGGCGGTATATAACTACTCGAAATATAAGATTCGCATAGACTCCGACTCGCAGAAGACGCAAGGTCTGCAGGTCGGAGATGTTGTGCGTCGTCAGTATGCCGAGAGAAACCAAAGTATCTACTCGCTGATGGTTGTCTTGGAGACGGGTATAGATGCCATTGATGGCAAGGAGTCGTCATACTTTATCGGTGCTCTGCTCGATGGCGATGAGCCCAAGAGTGGCGAGTTGCTCAACTTTGTACGCATCACAAGCCTTACGAACACAGACCGCAGCGGAGCTATGTACCTCACCGCCTCGGATAGTGATGCTCCCTATATGGATATCATTGACGGTATGGCCACAGAACGCTCACTATGTTACCCCACAATGGCAGGAGGCACTATCGATATTCCCGACAAAGCGAAGTATGCCGTTTATGGTGATGCTGTCACGGAGTACCGCAGTGATGATAGCGAGGCAAGTCGTATTGTCCGAATTACGGGCAGTGGCACATACGGCATTAGACAGACTTTGGAGGAGTCTGTTGCTCATCCAGAGCGATTATTGGTGTCTTTCAAGGTGCGTGCAGCGCAGAAGGCTGATGCTACAATATCATTTGGCTATACCAATGGTGAAAAGTTTGATGCCGAGGATACCATCTCGCTATCTATCGAGTGGGAGTACAAACTGTGGGTGATTACGGTTGAGTATCCCAAGCAATACAGCCGTAGCCTTACACTCAATCTATCAAATGCCGGGGAATGTTGCGAGGTGGCTGACCTTAATATCATCAGGCTCTCATCCGTCGCAGTCTTTACTGATGCGACAAAGGCTCGTGTAGGTAAGGTATCGGGCGTTATAGACCCCGTGTTCGGAGTGTTGGAGGGCTACGGAGCATACTTTCAAAATCTCTATGCCACACGCAATGTCAATATCGCAGGAACACTTACCGCAGGTGATGAGAATGGTTTCGGAGCAACATTCTATGTGGGCAAAATCCATAAGAATGTGTTGCTCGACTCTCTGTCGTGCGATTTTGCAGGGACTAATGAGGTTGCAGCACCTTCACCGGTTGGCATTGGCAAGTGTGTACGCCTAACAGCCGATAGTTACATTCACGCCCAAAGCGCAGATTGGAGGAATGAGCGTAGAGGCAGTTACTACTGTTTCTCTGTATGGATCTATGCCGAGGAGGTTGGCTCTGTGCGTTTCTATCAAGATGAGCACCTGATTGGCGATATTGTCATAGACCAGGCAGAGCGATGGCTGCGCCATAAGGTATCATTCCCTATACGCAAATCCGATGCTCCGAATATGAGCCTTGGCATATCGTCAGAGGTGTCACTTATCGTAACTGCTCCACAGTTGGAAGCGGGTAAGCAGCAAACACCTTATCAGGCAACAGATGGCACACTTAACTATACCGAGGAGTATGGTGCATGGTTTAACCGGGGCGGTGTGGGCGGCACGATGCAAAATCCTCTGCTCAGGTTCAACGATGACGGCTCGATATCCTCTCGTGATGGCTCTTTTGTCATCAATCAGGATGGCACGGGACACTTTGCCTCGGGGCGTTTCAAGTGGTCAAAGGATACCATTGAGCTGCGAGAGGTAACAATTCGCTGGGAAGATCTCGATGAGGAGGCGCAAGAACAACTGAAACCTCGCTCGGTATCA
>JAZONG010000076.1:0-1900 GCA_045654385.1 Alistipes sp. | reverse complement strand
AATAGCGGAGTTCCTCGCCGTTCGCTTTGAGCGCCTTCTTGATTTCCTTCCGCTTCTCTTCGGATTCGATTGCGCCTTCTACATCGTAGCCGTGTTCCTTCAAGAAGTTATATCCGAGTTCGTCTATCTGGACGAAGGCTTCCGGGGGCAGAAGGTCGAAGATGTCGATTGTTCTTTTCTTTGCCATTGTTAATATTTCTCCTTTTTTATTCTGTGTTTTGGAATATAACCGTTTTCAAACCGCTTCTCGATTTGATGAATGGTATAACCGTATTTTCCGCTCTTAAAAGGGCGAGTGTTTTTTTCTTGCATTGTTTTAATCTTTCGCCAATACCTCGGCAAGAATCTCCAAATGTTATAGAGTTCCCATTGATTTTTGTTAGCGCAACAGTAGCAAGAAACTCTATCAAGAATGTCGTATAGGTCGATGTACCCCTCCTCGGTTCGGTCGGTTTCTTCCAACCAAGAAACGCCGTGCTTCCTCGAACATATCAAACAATCTTTTTCCGTCATTCTCCATTCTTTGAGAGGGTGGAGTTTATACGGCTTGTCCGGCTTTCGATGTTGTTCGTCGAAGGCTATCCCTACATAGACAAGGGCGTTCTTACTTTCGCAATATGCGTCAAGGACGCTTATTTTGTCCGTAGTTCCCCAACGACATCGACCGCCACACCAGGAATAGCCATTATGACAACCGCTGCCGTCTTTGTTTTTCACGACCTTATCAAACATTTTGAATAGAAAAGGTTCTCTCGGAGACAATTCTGTGCAAGTTATTCCGTGAGAGGAGGCGAAAGACTTGATTTGCTCCCAGACACGATAAATGGCGTCAAAATCCATTCCGTTGCTATAAAAAACAATTTCATTTAACGGATAGCCTCTCTCCACAAGTTCGTAAACCATAGCGGCGCTATCTCGTCCGCAAGAACAACTTGCTATGTAGTAGGGGGTCATTCGTCAACCTCCGGGAGACCTACATACACAAGAATCGCCTTCTTCCAAGGAAGAGCCTCGGCTTGTCTGTGCGCCTCCGCAAAAATCTCCGACTCGGGCATTTGAGGATTTTCTTCCGAGACCCACTCGGCTATGATTTCCTCGATTTCGTCCTCGTCGCCCTTGGTATAATACTTTCCGTCGTCGTACTTGCTTGTCTTGAAAATTACATACTCATCGACGGAGACCTCTCCGAACGAGCCAAGCCACCAAGCATAGCCTTCGTCTTGCACGACTTCGGAGTATACCATAGGAACGACCGGGAGAGAGGGATTCTCGGCTACGAGCCTCAACAACTCTCCGTACTTTGCGTTAGGAGGAGGCGTTTGCGCCTCCTTTGCAACATCTTCAAGTTTTCTTGCAAGCCGGTCTCTATCGACCTCGCTATACGAACTCGCAAACTCTTCGAGGATTTCTGTTGCTTCGGATTTATAATTCATCGTCCACCTCCGAGAAGCCTCTTTACTTCCTCCAAGGCGATTTCTCTCGCCGTTACCGCCTGGATATAGGCTTCGTCCTCAACTTCTTCGTTGAGACGCTTGCGACAATCCTTTAACTCTTCTTCTATGTAGTCGAGAGTTTTCTTGACAACATCTTCCGGCGTATCTTCTTTCAACGAATCAAGCGAGAAAACGATTCCTCGGCAATACTTTTCGTCCTCGTCGAACATATCGAAAGTCTCGTGAGGGATTTTGGTTTTATAAGACCAAGTGAACTCCGATTTCTTATCACACCAGAGCGCTCGAATTGTCTTTCCGCCTTTCGCTCCGATTTTTCCTTCGTGGTTTACGACGCAACTTCCGCCTTCATAGCAGCCAACCTCGTCGTAGATAGCGCCTTCAAACTCCATTAAGTCGTCCGACCTACCAAACACGATAACGATTCTGTTAGCCTTCGCTTCTTCGAT
>JAZONG010000075.1:0-18726 GCA_045654385.1 Alistipes sp. | reverse complement strand
TTTGTTTACCACGACTCGGAAGACCGTATTGTGGCAACAACCGAAACGCCAAAAATTACTGCGGGCAAGTGTGCCTACCTCAAAGTTGTGGATAAGAATATCCACGGTGCATTCCTCGATTGGGGCGTTACGGGCAAGGATTTGTTCCTCCCGAACCGCAATCAGCAGGGCGGTGTCGTTGTAGGCTCATATAAGCCTGTATATATGTATGTGGATAACATTACCGAGCGTTGCGTGGCTACTACAAAACTCAAAACCTATGTCAATAATGAGGGCATTGTAACCCTCTCGCCACGCCAGAAGGTCGAGGCGTTGATTGTGTCGGAGAGCGAAATCGGCTATCGTGCAATCGTGGAGAATCGCCATTGGGGAATGATTTACAAGAATCAGATTTTCCGTGATGTTGCGCTTGGTGATAAGGTCGAGGCGTATGTGAGCCGTATTACTGACGACAACCGCATTGACCTCTCGTTGCAGCAGAAGGGCTTTGCACAGGTGAAGGACTCGGCAGAGGTGTTGTACGATGCAATCGTAGCGGCTGGCGGCTCTCTCAACCTCACCGATAATAGCTCGCCAGAGGAGATTAAGGAGCGCCTCAATATGAGCAAAAAATTGTTCAAACGCTCATTGGGCGTGCTTATGAGCCACAACCGTGTGGTCTGCACCGATAACGAGATAAAGGTTAAGGAATAATCTGATGTCGAAGATAGCAACTGCGGAGCGAGTGTCGCTCGAAAAATCGGATAACTTCGTCTTTCAGCGTTCGCTGTTAGCGTACCATCGTGCTGCCGAGCTGGTAGAGAGCGATATTCTCGAAATCGGCACCGGTACGGGCTATGGCGTGGAGATTATTGCGCCAAAGGCTACTCGATACATCACCATAGACAAGCAACTGCCCGAAAATCCGTTACTTCTCGGAAATGTAGAGTACTACGAGATGGAGGTGCCGCCTATCGAGTTCGAGAATGGCTCGTTCGATGCTGCGGTGTCATTCCAGGTTATCGAGCATATCGAAGAGGATATCGACTTTGTGCGTGAGGTGTCGAGAGTACTTCGTGTGGGCGGAAAGTTTGTGGTATCGACGCCTAATGCTCCGATGTCGCTCACTCGCAACCCTTGGCATATCCGAGAGTACAATGCCGACGAGTTGCGCAACTTGTTGGAGTGCCACTTCTCGAAGGTCGAGGCGTATGGCATAGTCGGTAACGAGAAGGTGATGGAGTACTACCGCAAGAACCGCCAGAGTGTACGCAAAATAACCCGTTTTGATGTTCTCGACCTGCAACATCGCCTGCCACGCAAATTATTGCAAATGCCTTACGATATTCTCAATCGTATCAATCGCCGTGCGCTCCATAAGAAGAATACATCGCTTACGGAGTCTATAACAATGGCGGACTACTCTATCGTACCGTACAAGTCCGGCTTGGAGTGCTTCGATTTGTTCTTCGTCGCTACGAAATAAAACGAGCGCATATAATATATATAGGGCGGTATAGAATACCGTCCTATTTTTCTTCCACTTACGGAAATACCCTATAAAAAAACAGCGGTCATCTTTTTCAAGATAACCGCTTCGTGACTCCGCCAGGATTCAAACCTGGAACCGCTTGATCCGTAGTCAAGTACTCTATTCAGTTGAGCTACGGAGCCGAATTGCGAGTGCAAATATAGGGGCTTTTTTTGAACTGTGCAAGTATTTTATGAAAATTTTTTAATAAATTTTATCGTTATCGGCCTATGTGTCTGAAAGTGTGAGTGTTGTATTTTTTTCTGAGCGAAAATGAAATTCTTGTAATATGCCGTTTGTTTTTCAATTTTGCTATATTGAAAAAAATTATTACCTTTGTATTTAGGTGTGTGAACCCTTCCACCCTTTCGAAAATGTGGGGTGAGAAAGTTAATTAATCGTGAATAATTCAATACTTAAATTATATCATTATGAAAAAGCTTATACAATTATTGGCTTTGGTATTGTTGCTTGCTGTTAGTTGTCAGACCGACCAAACAGTCGACAATACAATCGGAGAAGAGAATGGTACGATTTTGTCCATTTCGCTCGAATCTACCAAAATATCGCTTGGTAACAAGGGTAATAATGGTATCTATCCCATATATTGGAACGAAGGAGATAGAATCGTTGCCAATGGAGAACTCTCGGATGAGGTTAAAATCGACTCCGATAATAAGTCTGTGGCAAAATTCCAATTTACGAGCATCTCTCTTACCCACCCTTACCGCATCACATATCCTTACTGTGCTTCGACTACGGCCGAGCAACCGATTGTCGAGTTTCCTTCTGTGCAAAATTATACCGAGGGAAGTTTCGAGGTAGGCAGCGCACCGATGTGTGGATATGCTGAGACAGGTAGCGATGCAATCGCATTATCGCACCTTGCAGCAACTTTGCGTTTCCCGGTTAAAGCGGTGGCAGATAATATAGTGTTGGACCGAGTGGTAATTACCTCGACCTCGGACGCTAAAATTTCGGGAGAGTTTGCGGTTGATTGCAAAAGTGCCATAACCACCGCAACCGATAAAGCTTCGAATGTGCTGACTTATAATCTGCCTGACAATTTCGTGCTTTCAAATGCGACAGAGAGTGTATTCTATATCTCACTGCCTGCGGTTAGTGTTGGCAATTGTACCGTAGAGTTCATCGAGGCTTCGGGTAAAAAGATGGTGGCGAATTGGGCGCCAAATAAACCATTGGCGAGGGGTGTTGTGCGTGAGTTTAGTACGATTACTTATCAGCCAAGGGTTAATATCTTGCTTACTGAGTTCGAGCGAGAAGATGATGAACTTGAATTCTACTACGATAAAGTTTATGGTTATGTAAGATATTCGGATGGTTCTCCAATTGAGGGAGTAGCTGTAAGTGATGGTTTCCAAGTTGTAGCAACCGATGCAAATGGTTACTACGAGATATCGGGCGTAACACCTGATACTTGGTATATCTACTGCTCATTACCTGCGGATGTAAAAGTGCCAATTGATAACTTGGGTAGACCATGCTTCTTCCAAGAGTACCCTGCAAACTCTCCACGATACAACTTTACATTTGAGCGTATAGCCAAGGAGAGCGAATTTGCGCTGTTGGCTTTGGCTGACATACAAGTTAGTAATACCCCACAAGTTGAGCGATTTATGGCTCAGGCTGTCCCTGAGATTAAGTCTTATACCCAGAAAATGAGTGTACCTTGCTATGGAGTTGCTTTGGGCGATATTATATATAGCACACCATACCATAATGACGAATACTTGTTGCCTGCGATGCAAGCCTCTCTCGATGCCAATAGAATAGGCATTCCGGTATTTGCGGTTATGGGTAATCACGACAACGCTTACTATTCGGAGTCTTCTCCAATTTACCCCGATAAGAGAAGTAGTAACTTTAATCTTGCAATTCAGCGCCCATTCGAGGAGTGTTTCGGACCAATCAACTACTCGTTTAATCGAGGCGATGCACACATTATAAGTATGCGTAATATGCAATACAATAGCAACATCTCTCTTTGGGGTGATGATGGTGGTTATATCCATGAGTTTACAGATAGACAGCTTGCTTGGTTTGAGCAAGACATAGCCCTTGTGCCGAAGGATAAGACTATTATTCTCTGTGTGCATATTCCGATGTATAACAGAGCAGCTAAGAGTGTCCAAACCATACTTAGCGCAATGGATCAATTTGCTAACGCTTATATTCTGTCGGGACACTTGCACTATCGCAAATGTTATGACCATACCAAAGTCGGAAACTCTTCGCATAAAGCATACGAGCAGAGTTTGTCGTCGGCAGGTTGGGGCGGAGCTTTTGCAGATGGAAGCAATTTGAACTGCGATGGCGCACCTCTTGGTTATGGTGTAGTAACTATCAGCAATGGCGTAATGAACAAGAGTATCCATAAGGGATATGTCTATGGTATGAATGATGAGAACTATCAGATTCGTCTGCACCGAGGAAAGGATATAACAGGTGCAGCGGTTTCTGGTACAAATAAGAATAACACAAAAGGTTATTATCAATTCGGTTTTGACGAGAATACTATTCTGGCAAATGTATTCAGTTCAGATCCATGGTACTGGACTGTCGAGGTTTGGCGCTATGACGAGAATACGGGTGAAAGAGTAGAAAAGTTAGGCAATATGCAAGCCCTTGACACTGCCCACGGTGTTCCTCTTTACGAAGAGTTGATTGGAACGGGAACAATTGACGATCCAAAACGACCAGCTGATGGTGTTATTTCGGGCCGTGATTTCTGGACCGCAGGAGTATTACTTGGTTATCTGGGAACAGTCGATAAATATAGATTTAGCGAATGTTTTACAATGTGGAGATATACGCTCTCTGAGGAGAATGCCGATGCAAAAGTTATGGTTGTTGCACGAGATAGGTATGGTAACGAATATACTCAAACCGATTTTCAGGTAGGTACCGATCTCGCTTATGCCATTTATGATCCGGCAAATAATTCAAAGGTACAATAGTGAAAATTTGGAGCAATACA
Source organism: Alistipes sp. (assembly GCA_045654385.1). Lineage (GTDB taxonomy): Bacteria > Bacteroidota > Bacteroidia > Bacteroidales > Rikenellaceae > Alistipes. The sequence continues at coordinate 14,218 of JAZONG010000075.1, read as the reverse complement.
AGCCTTTTGGGGCGACCTCATGTTAGGTCGCCCTTTTAATTTCGCCTTCTCTTTTTCTTGATTGTTGCTCCACTTTCGAGGGTGCCAAGGTAGCGCATAACGCCTTCAGGCGTAACCAGAGCAAGGCGTGTTTGTCCTGTGATGTTCGATAAGAAGATCTCCGCAAGCCATCGCTCCGAGCCATTCATAAACGAAAATGTGATGCGCCAATTGCCGTCGTTGAGCGTAGCAGTGTAACCCTCGATAAAGGCGTCGAGATTGACCGTATTGATAACATACGAGGTGAATTCGACGGGCAGGTGCAGCACAACCTTATCGTTCATAACCCCCATATACATGTAATAGGCAAAGAGTGAACGAGTGTTGCCTGACACGATATTCTGCATCGAGATAGGACGGAAAATGTAGTTGCGGGACTTGACGATAGCATCGATATTGGCGATGAACTCTTGCTCACGAGCCTCACGCATCGACTTGGCTGTATAGTTGTCTGTTTCGCCGACCTGGGCGCTTGCTGCGACACTCGCCAGGAGCATCGTCGCAAGGAGAAGGGTGCGCATCGTCATTAGTTTTGACCTGTTATACCTCCAATATATTGCACATCTGGATACCAGGGCGATGCGATGGTGAGTGTCGCACTACCCGACGATGTATAGACTTCGAGTGAGAAATCGTAGTCCGAGCCGCTGAATAGCGACGAAGAGAATGTTATGAGCCATCCCTCCTGCGTCTTTTCGGTAATATAGTTCTTTACCGACGGCATCGTATAGTTGAGCATTACGGTGTAGTATGGCGGAGTTACACCCTTAATATAGGGCATAAAGATATCTACCTCGCTATCCCATACACTCAATTCGAAATTAGGGTTATTCAGCAGTCGCATCTGTCCGGCAGGCTGCTGCTGCATCGATTGAGGGTTGAATTGATAGTTTCGAGCCAAAATTATAGAATCTACATAGCGTTCATACTCGGCTTGACGCTGTGCACGACGCTTCTCTCGCTCGATATGGCGTTGTTCACGCTGCTGTGCTCGCTGCGGATTTGTTTTGCTGGTGGCACGGGTGTAGCCGATGATACACACTCCAATAGAGATAAGTACGGTCGCTACGATTAGGATTTTTCGTTTCATAAGCGTAATTTTTTTGTTCATTACGCCACCGACAAATATCGTGCAAAAGAGAGATGGAATTCAAAATGCAAAATTCGGAATTGATTTTATTCTGCTACACTACCACCGACTTAACGAGTTATCTACGCACAAAAAAAGAAGATAACCTTTCGATTATCTTCTTCTGCGGTGCGTAGGGGACTCGAACCCCTGACCCCGTGCGTGACAGGCACGTATTCTAACCAGCTGAACTAACGCACCATTCATTTGCTGATTGCGAGTGCAAATATAGAGCAATTTTTTTGTTCTGCAAAATTTTTATAAACTTTTTTGTAAAAATTTTTACATTTTTTTGCTACTTGCGGAACATCGAAAATTGCACACTTCCGTAACTTCTTAATTGCCAAAAATTTGGATGATTCGAGAAGTCGAACTTATCGGAGTGTTCAAAAATGAAAATTCCATCCTTATTTAGCAAATCACCATCCAGAACGAGCGGCACAATCTCTTCAAGCCCCTCCAAGTCGTATGGCGCATCCGAGAAAACGATGTCGAATTTCTTGGGGCAACTGCGCAAATAGAGGAAAGCATTAGCTTTTACGACAAACATATTGTCTGCTCCAAGCTCCTTTGCTGTGCGGCGAATAAAGGCGTGGTGCACGGCATTAATCTCCACCGAGGTTACGCTCTTGGCGCCTCGTGAGGCAAATTCGTAACTCACCGAGCCGGTGCCGGCAAAGAGATCCAACACATCGCACTCCTCGAAATCTACGAGGTTGTTCAGTACATTGAACAAATTCTCCTTTGCAAAGTCGGTTGTCGGTCTTGCACGGAGGTTGCGAGGCGGATTTATCGCCCTACCCTTGAATTTGCCACTTATTATTCGCATATCACTCGTTTGTAGTATTTGCGGAGCAACTGTGCTACTTTTGCGCTACCCTTAATATATATAGGTATGTCGGCTCTGCCTGATGCTCGTACAGTTGTGTAGTACAAAATATCCTCTGCGCCGTTGTATTCTACTGCCTCTGCATACTGCAATCCCTCTTCGAAGTGGCGAATGTAGCATACGGTGTCGGTTGCATCGATTGTGATGCAGTTTTCGTTGTTATGGCGCATATCGAGAAGCGGCGAAGTGAACGATGCGCAACCACCCCACTTTTCGACTATTGCTGTCAAAGCCTTGTGATCTATTGCCATAATCGCTACAATATCGGCCTGCAACTCGCTGCAAACACTTTGCTCACCAATGCGGCACGGTTTTCCTGCAAGGCGCAAAAGGTCAGTTGCGGTATCGAGCGAGACCACTTCACGAGGTGCGAGAGTTACTCGTGGTGTGTCGATGACGAACTCCACAATATCTGCACTCTCAGCTACGGCTACACTCTCCGCAGAAAAAGAGAGTCCACCCAATTTTACTTGAATGGACACCTTTTTGTTGTCAATGGTGAGATTACTCCCAGTTTCCTGCCTCATTGTTACCTCTATCCATTGCACCGAACTTAATGCCCGGATATCTGTTGAAGTTGTTTTTCATATTGTCAACAAGGTTGATAACCTGCTGGCGATACTTAACTGTGTCGAGGAATGCGATGTACGGAGTACGGCACTCTACAACAGGAATAACAACCTTAGATTCAGTTGCCAACATACCGGCTTCGAGAATATACTCGGTCTGGTTGTTTGTGTAAGGAACATAGCGCAACTGCTGAATCTGCTCGGCTGTAAGGTGCTTGAACAACGAGTCCTTTACAGAGAAGGTAAACTTCTCAACATTCTTGAACTTGCGACCATACTTCTTCTTTGCCTGAGCCATTGCTACCGAGTCATCCTCGTCGATCTTCTTACGCTCGCCCTGCAACTCCTCTGTAAGAACGAAGTTGATGAGGGTGTCGAAGTCAGCAGTAAAACGCTGATACTTACTCTTGAAGGTACGCTCGGCTGTACGGATGTCCTTGATACGCTCAATAACCGCAGCCTCACGGGTTTTCTGCTCATCCTCAAACTTGATAGGGGTTGAGATAAGGGTGTAAACCCACCAAGTAAGTCCTAACACTACTACTGCGAGAGCGAATTGAAGAGCAATTTGAACACTTTTCTTTTCCATTTTTGATATTTTATTTTTAAGTTTGTACAAAATTAGCAACAACGATGAATATCTCCGATATTGCGAGCCAAATTTACGCAAAATTATTGTATCGACCAACTAATAATCAAAAAAAAATAGTTGAGTCGTTTGCGGAGTACCTTGTAGAGGGGGACTCTTCGACTATTTTTGTGCTTAATGGCTATGCCGGAACGGGTAAAACTACGCTTGTTGCGGCGATTGTTTCGGCGCTTAAAAATGTGGGTATTCGCAGTGTTTTGCTTGCTCCGACAGGTCGTGCGGCAAAGGTGCTTTCTCGTTATTCGGGCGAGAAGGCACTGACCATTCACAAGCGAATTTATCGAGAAAAAACCAATGCTTCATACGAGTCAAAGTTTACATTAAATGTTAATAGAGATAAAGACACCTTATTTATTGTGGATGAGGCGTCTATGCTCTCTATGCAAAGTGGTACAGACGGAGTGTTGTTTGGCAGTGGCTCGCTTCTCGAAGACCTTATTCAATATGTTCGAGCAGGCAAGAATTGCAGGCTTGTTTTGGTGGGCGATAATGCGCAGTTGCCTCCCGTTGGTGCCGACTTTTCGCCAGCTCTCGATGCGGTCGAAATGAGTCAATTTGGTGATGTTGTTTACGGCTCGATGGATGAAGTCGTCCGTCAGGAACAAAATTCGGGTATTCTTTTCAATGCCACTTTGGTGCGTTGTATGCTCGAAAATGGAATTTACGAGATTCCTCGCTTCGATATGAGTTATTCGGATGTACAGTCGGTTGCGGGCTCCGATTTGTTGGAGGCGTTGCAAGATTGCTATGACCGTTACGGCCGAGAGGAGACAATCGTGATTACTCGCTCGAACAAACGAGCCATTCGCTATAATGAGGGCATTCGACGAATGAACCTAATGGCCGAAGAGGAGTTGGAAAGTGGTGATATATTGATGGTTGCAAAGAATAACTACCACTACACCGAGCGCATCGAGGATTGTCCGATAAGTTTTATCGCAAATGGCGATACGGCTCGTTTGAAGCGTCTGCGTCGCATCGAGGAGTTCTACGGATTTCGTTTTGCTACGGCTACCCTATCGTTTAGCGACTACGACGATACCGAGATAGAGTGTAAGGTGTTGCTCGACACTCTGCACTCCGAGTCGCCATCGCTCACTCGTGAGGAGAGCGAACGCCTTTTCCGTGAAGTTGAGAAGGATTATCTCGATGTTAAGAGCAAGATTAAACGCTTGCAGGAGATTCGTGAGAATGACTATTTCAACGCCTTGCAGATAAAATTTGCCTATGCTGTAACCTGTCACAAGGCGCAGGGCGGACAGTGGAAGGCGGTATTTATCGACAAGTGCATCTTCGGCGACGAGCCTATGACGAAGGATATGCTTCGCTGGCTCTATACCGCCATCACTCGTGCAACCGAACGACTTTACTTTGTAAATTTCGACGAACGCTTCTTCGAGGAGTAAAAAATACGCCCCAAATTTAACCTTCGTGTAGTTTAGGTGTCTTAGTAAGAAACTTAAACGAACTATAATTTTATGAAAGACATTCTAAAACTACTTATTTTTGTAGCCGCTTTGACTACAACGGTTACGGCACAAACACCTTCTCGCATCATCTGTGATGAGAATTGCAAGACCGAATCGGGAGCAACCGTTGTTAAGGGCGACGGTTTCGCTGTTGTTTCGCCTGTAGGTCGTGGTACGGTGCATATGATTCAGATGGCACCACGCCTTGCAACGCTCGAGGGCAAGACTATCGCTATCGTAGGCGGTAGTTTTATGGCTCGCACAACCCATCCTGAGCTCAAACGACTAATCGAGAAAAACTACCCTACCGCTCGAGTTATTCTGCTCGACGAGATTGGCTCTGCGGGAGTCTACCCTGCTCCGGGCGTTACTCGACGCTCGAAAGATGAGTTTCAGGAGAAGTTGCGTTCGATGCGTGTAGATGCTGTTATTTCAGGTAACTGCGGATGTGGTTTGTGTACACCAAAAGAGGTTGGTTCGTGTATTGCAGCCGAATATATCGGCATTCCTGCGGTGGCTATTGCAGGCCCGACATTTACCGAGCAGGTGTTCTATACATCGACAAATAACGGCGTGCCTGCACCTCGTGTTGCGGAGTATCCGGGTGCATTCTCGTCGCACACAACCGATGAGTTGATAAAGAATACCCGTGAGGTGCTATGGCCTCAAATCGTGAAGGCTCTCACTACCCCTATTACAGCCGAGGAGTTGGCCCGTAGCACGAAAAATAATCAGGGCGGATTGCGTGACGACATCTTCTATGGCACACACCAAGAGATAAACGACCACTTCTGTGAGATGAATTGGTCGGACGGTTTGCCGATAGTTCCGCCGACATTCGAGAAGGTGAGCGAGTTTCTGAAATATACCGATAAACCGTGGGATGAGACGGTTGCTGTGCTCCCCGTTGCACATCGAAATACGACAGTGTGGCACGTGGCTGTAAATGGCGTCATGGCGGGTTGCAAGCCCGAATATATGCCTATTCTTATCGCTATGACAAAGGCTATTGGTGCACCATCGTTCCGTCGCACATTGGCGAGTACGCACGCCTGGGTACCATATTGCTGGTTGAATGGACCTGTGGCACGACAGCTCGGCATAGACTGCGGACAAGGCGAAATTAACGAGGCTGCAAACGCCTCTATAGGTCGCTTTATGAGTCTTGCGCTGATGAATCTTGCGGGCTACTATGTAAAGCAAAATCGTATGGGTACATTCGGCTACCCTATGCCGTGGTGCTTGGTTGAAGATGAACTGGCTTGTCGAGAGGTGGGTTGGAAGCCTTATCATGCCCGACTTGGCTATAGGATGAACGATAATACGATTACCACATCGTCTACCCTGCTTTGGGGTAATAATATGGCACCTTCGACCACCAATCCGCAGAAGATTATGGAGCTGTTGGCGTGGGATATCACAGAGCGATGCCAATTCGCACTCGGCAGCGGTAAGCAGTTTACCTATCGCACAATTCTGCTCACAAAACCTATTGCAAAGAATCTCACAACGAAATATCGCACTCCGTTTGCGCTTGAGCAAGATTTAATAAAAACGGCTCGTCGATCTTTGCATGAGCGAGTATTTGCCAACTACTACGCCAATCCGGGTAGCAACCCCGAGGAGCGCCATCCTATCCGCAATTGGCGTGGGCACCTCTCTCGCACCGAAGGTGCTGCTACAACGCCAACGCCTGTGTGGTACGATACTCCCGAAACGGAGATGCTCACCATTCCTGCGATGAAAGAGGATATGACAGCCTTTATTATTACGGGTGATTCGAGTCGAAACAAGGTGCAGACAATGCCTGGCGGAGGTTTCGAGACGGTAGCAATCGAGTTGCCTCAAGAGTGGGACAAACTGATGCAAGAGAAGGGTTATAGGCCTATTTCGGAGTTCTATATCAAATAAAGCGCAAGGCGGTTGGCGATTTTGCCGACCGCTTTTTCTTTGGAAAGAAAAAAATAGCTATATTTGCGCAATTGTAATACTAAATGAACGAAACCTTGGCACGAGAGAAGAAAAATAGCGAAGAGAAGGAGAAAAAGTCGGGCAAAACCGAGTTGATGTTGCAGTATGAGGGCATCAAGGCTCAATATCCCGATGCGATATTATTGTTCCGTATGGGTGATTTCTACGAAACATTCGGTTCGGATGCTATCGAAACGAGTGCCATTCTCGGAATTACATTGACTCGTCGAGCAAATGGAGGTGCTGCTATGGTAGAGTTGGCGGGTTTTCCGCACCACGCCATAGACTCCTATCTTCCCCGTTTGGTGCGTGCCGGCAAGCGTGTAGCAATCTGTGAGCAACTCGAAGATCCAAAATTGACCAAGAAGATTGTTCAACGAGGTGTTATAGAGGTTGTTACGCCTGGCGTAGTCCTCGAAAACAATGTTGTCGAGCAGCGTGAAAACCACTACCTCGCATCGGTCTATTTCGGTCGCAATGCTACGGGCGTGGCATTTCTCGACCTTACTACGGGTGAGTTCTCGGTGGCAGAGGGCGATGATCGCTACATCGAGAAGTTGCTCTCGTCGTTTGCTCCAAAGGAGATTGTCTATCAGCGAGGTTTGAAGGAGCGCTTTGTAGCGGCTTTCGGCTCTCGTTACTATATCTATTGCCTCGAAGATTGGGTATTCTCCTACGAGGTCAATTATGGCAAGTTAAAGACTCATTTCGCTGTACCGTCGCTCAAAGGCTTCGGCATCGAGGGTATGAACGATGCCATTTCGGCTGCGGGAGCAATTTTATACTACCTCGAATTCACACAGCATAATAATGTGGCTCATATCTCCTCAATCTCTCGACTTGATCGTGAGGAGTATGTGTGGATTGATAAGTTTACGGCTCGCAATCTCGAACTATTTGCTTCGAGTGGAGGCGATGCATCGTGCTCGTTGGCACGCATAATGGATAAGACTCGCACTGCAATGGGCGCACGCTTGTTGCGCAAGTGGATTGCAATGCCTATTCTCGATTTGAAGCGTATCGAGGAGCGCCAGAATATGGTCGAGGTATTTGTAAACGATTCGGCTATCCGCTCGGCGGTGAACGAACACCTCTCGATGACGGGCGATATCGAGCGAATTGGCTCACGCATAGCGAGTTTGCGAGTATTGCCTCGTGAGATGATTCAGTTGAAGAATTCGTTGGAGTCGATTGAGTTGTTGAAGGCGGCTTTGGAGTCGTCGGATAACGATATTCTCCACCTTGCAGGCTCGAAAATCAACCCTCTGACCGAGGTGTCACAGAAGATTGTACAGACCATCTACCCCGACCCTGCAACCAACCAAATTCAGAAGGGCGGTATTATTGCCGATGGAGTATCGGCAGAACTCGACGATCTGCGCCGCATAGCATTGCACGGCAAGGAGGTGCTTCAAAAGATTCAGGAGCAGGAGAGTGAATTGACAGGTATTCCGTCGCTCAAAATCGGTTATAACAATGTCTTCGGTTACTATATCGAGGTGCGCAATACTCACAAGGACAAGGTGCCTGAGCGTTGGATTAGAAAGCAGACCTTGGCGGCAGCCGAGCGCTATATTACCGAGGAGTTGAAGGAGTACGAAACTAAAATTCTCGGTGCAGAGGAGCGTATTTTGCAACTCGAACAGCAGATTTATAACGAGTTGATAGTCTATGTAACAGGCTCGTTGCGTGAGATTCAGCGCAATGCACAGATCGTGGCACGCATCGACTGCCTCTATTCGTTGGCAGTATTGGCCGTGGAGCGCAAGTATGTGCGACCGCTGCTCAACGACTCGACCACAATTAAATTGAAGTCGGCTCGCCACCCTGTTATCGAAACCTTGATGAAGGTGGGCGAACGCTATATTCCGAATGATATTACGCTCGACACCGAGTCGCAGCAGATAATGATGATTACCGGCCCGAATATGTCGGGTAAGTCAGCATTGTTGCGTCAGACGGCACTTATCGTTTTGATGGCGCAGATGGGCTCGTTTGTGCCTGCATCGAAGGCGGAAATCGGTATTGTTGATAAAATCTTTACCCGTGTAGGCGCTTCGGACAATATCTCGCAGGGTGAATCAACCTTTATGGTTGAGATGTTGGAGTCGGCAAGTATTCTCAATAATATCTCGCCTCGAAGCCTTGTTTTGCTCGATGAGATTGGTCGAGGAACAAGCACCTACGATGGTATTTCGATTGCGTGGGCTATGGTTGAGTACCTGCATAACCACCCTACGGCACATCCTCGCACACTCTTTGCTACACACTACCACGAACTAAACGATATGGAGCAGGCGTGTGAGCGTGTGAAGAATTTCCACGTTTCGGTCAAGGAAATTGACGGTACAGTGGTCTTCCTTCGCAAGTTGGAGCGTGGCGGTACGGAGCACTCGTTCGGTATTCACGTAGCGCAGTTGGCAGGTATGCCGGCTACGATTGTGGAGCGTGCAACAGCGATTTTGGGTGCATTGGAGAAGGCGTATGGTAATAGCGATATGGTGCCAAAGACCGACCTTCGCAAGCGTGGTAAAAAGGCTACGGCACAGGGCGTTGCTGATGTTGCCGAGTCGGTACGACCAGCCGATGTGCAGTTGTCGATGTTCCAACTCGATGACCCCGTATTGGTGCAGATTCGTGATCAGATTAAGGGGTTGGATATTAACTCACTTACCCCATTGGAGGCACTCAATAAGTTGAACGAAATCAAGAAGATTGCTGGAATATAATAGACATAAAACTATGAATGTTGTAAAGTTCGTATTCAATCCGATTCAGGAGAATACATACATTGTGTGGGACGAGACAAAGGAGTGCATCATTGTTGATGCAGGCAATATGTCGGCTCGTGAGGATAAGGTGTTGGCGGAGTTTATCGAGGAGCAGGGCTTGAAACCTGTGTTGGCGGTAAATACCCACTGCCACTTCGACCATATCCTCGGTGTGGAGTTTGTGCGCTCGACATACGGCGCAAAGTTCGCTGCTTCATCGGCCGATAACGCCATTATGCTCGGCTCTAAGGAGCACTGTGCAATGTTTGGCCTCGAAGTTGGCGATATGCCGATTGCGGTGGATATTAACCTCGCTACTACCGAGGAAATTCACTTCGGAAATACCACTTTGCGTGTAATTCCTACACCGGGACATACTCCGGGCTGTGTTTCGCTCTATCACGAGGAGTCGAAGTCGCTCTTTACGGGCGATACTCTCTTCCGTGAGAGCATTGGTCGCACCGACCTTCCGGGCGGCGACTACCCTACAATTATGCGTTCGATTTTGAAGCATATTTTGCCACTCGGCGACGAGGTTACAATCTACCCAGGCCACGGCGATAAGAGTACTATCGGTCACGAATCGCTCTATAATCCGTTCGTTGTAGAGGTCTTGAATAATGAAGTTAATTGCTTGTAAAATATGAGAATAGATATTTTAACAGTTGTGCCGGAGTTATTAGTGTCGCCTCTGAACGAGTCGATATTGAAGCGTGCGCAGGAGGGCGGTTTTGCCGAGATTCATATCCACAATATCCGTGACTACTCGGAGGATAAGCACCACAAGGTTGATGACTACCCTTTCGGTGGCGAGGCAGGTATGGTGATGAAGATTGAGCCGGTATTCCGCTGCATCGAGAAACTCAAAAGCGAGCGTCACTACGACGAGATTATCTTCACCTCGCCCGATGGTATTCGTTACGATCAGCACGAGGCAAATCGCCTCTCGACACTCGAAAATATCATTATTCTCTGCGGCCACTACAAGGGCATCGACTACCGTATCCGTGAGCACCTCATAACTCGTGAGATTTCGGTTGGTGACTATGTCTTGACGGGTGGCGAGTTGGCTGCTGCGATTATCACCGACTCGGTGGTGCGCCTCTTGCCAGGAGCGATTGGTGACGAGGCTTCGGCTTTGACCGACTGCTTCCAAGACGATTTGCTTGCTCCGCCCGTATATACCCGCCCTGCGGAGTTCAACGGCTGGAAAGTACCAGATGTATTGCTCTCGGGTAACTTTGCCGAGATTGCCAAGTGGCAGGATGAGCAGGCGTATGCCCGCACAAAGGCGTTGCGCCCTGACTTGTTGGAGGAGTAAAATCGTTCTGATTAGTTCTTTTTGCACGATGCTTCGGATAACGAAATGCTCACATACGCCCAAGTATGCTCCGCTTCCGTTCCCTCGCATCGCACAAAAATAATCTAATCATTGACGATTTTAAAGTTGGGTAGCCATTGGCCATTAGTCATTTAGTGAGATTAAAGAATTTAGGGAGTTTAGCGATGCGCTATTCTCCCTAATCTCATTAAATTCCCTACACTCCCTATACTCCCTACTGCAGGGTATCGTTTTCGATACCCGTGAAGGTTAAGGGACAATCGTAGGGCTAATTAAAGTTATCGCCTCGCAGTTTATTCTGCGAGGCGATAGTGTTTTTAAGAATGCTTTATTAGATCTTATTTATCACGATACTTTTCTAATTTCCGTAATTTATTAGCAAGTTCTTGTAAACCATCGTACATAAACATTCCAGAAATCTTTCCAGGCTTGTCACAGCCTTTGATATAACTATCAACAGCCAACTGTAAATTGTAAACAATCTCACGGATTTCATCACAAGTATTCACAAGATGAATATCCTCCTCTCCTGCTATTGAGACAATCTCTGTTATATTGGTATCTATATTATGCAGATATTTATTAAATAGCAAGTTCCAAGAAGGTGTTTCTTCTATTGTGCAAGGATATGCTGTCGGAATATAGTTTAAATCAAGTTTATTGCAAGCATCTTTTATTTCCTTATCAGATGGAATACGATGAGCGATATCTTTATTCATACATAATTCCTCTCTCTTATGTATATTATCGAAGAAACTTTTACCTCCATCAATAATTCTCAAAACTCTTCTTTCTAAAAATGCAATCTTCGCTTTTCTGTGACTATATCTTGGAATAGTAATAGTTACAACAAATGTGATTACTGCAGACAATACAGACAAATAAAAACTTTCCCAAATGTCAAATACGACACATATAGTAGACAAAATGCTTGCAGCTAGCATAAGGCAGATAGAATCGTCTCCTGTAAGTCGTCTCCATTGTTTAATTTTGTTCATATTCTCCAGCAATTTGTGTGTTAAAAGTCATAAGGCTTGATGTACGACTCGTATTTGCTCCAAAATCTTGCTGTCTTATATGCAGTAAGAGAGGAGCGGGGAACATGTATTGTACAGCCTATTTTATAAGTATGATTGTTTTCGTTATGATATTCAAACATATCTGTACTACCACCAGTTGGTGGTGTGGTAGGTTTACAATATACATCTTTTAAATTCTTACAATTGGTAAAGATACTTGTTCCGATAGAGTCTACACCACTTCCAATAGTAGCATTAGATAGATTAGAGCAATTGCGGAATACTCCATTGCCTAATGAATAAACGCTGTTTGGGATTGTAATATTTATTAAACTACTACAACCATTAAATGCATATCCTTTAATGGTTGTGATGTTATTAGGAATAATTATGTCGGTTAATTTACTACATCCTTCAAATGTACTTTCTTCTATTGATGTGATATTATCAGGTAGGGTTATACTAATAAGACTGCTACAATCTCTAAATGCACAGCGTTCAATTAAAGAAATACTATTAGGTATAGTTATGCTTTGAAGACTTATACAACCGTCGAAAGCGTGGTTCCCAATAGTTTTTACGCATTGGGGTAATGTTATGTTATGTAAGGTTATGCAATTCTCAAATGCAAAACCTCCAATTTCTGAAAATAAGTTATTGAATTTAATCTCTCCCTTGCCGTTTGTGTATGTATTTGAGATTATTTGTGCTGGATAAAAATCGTAATCGTGTACTTCAATAACTTTATTATCTGTACTAGTATAAGTTATCACGCATTTAACTTTATCTTTGTCATTGTCGTCATCTTGGTTCCCATTTTGATTACTATTGCTAGGCTGTTCATTACTGTTGCCACTACTATTTTCATCGAGTCTACCGCCTGATGTACAGGCGGTAAAAATTATTCCGCCCATAGCTAAAAGAAGTAATAGTTTTTTCATAATAATTTAAGTTTTTTTGCCCACCTGCCCCGAATGTGCGGTTAATATAAAAAGAAAGTGTGAGGCAGTTCGTTTATCCGACGATAGGCATTTGGCGTGGCCCAAGCACAAATAAACAATACCTCACACCGAATGGTATATAGAAAATGATATACCAAATGCGGTGTAGAGTGCCGTTGCTTACCCTTGTGCTTGTAAAATCGCCAAATTTTATCGTCAAGGTTAGCGAAACACTTTCACTAATAAAATGTCTGCAATCCGAGGACTGCACCACAAATTTAGAAATTATTTTCGATAGTTGCGGTATTGTCGGCAAAAATTTTTAATTTTGCGGTAGATAAATAAAAGCGTCATTGCGAGAGCCATAGGCTCGTGGCAATCTCCATTATTGTAATTAAAATAAAAGAGGGAGATTCCCACGCTCATTGCATTCGCTCGGAATGACGATTTTATTATTGAAAAGCCAATGGCTAATGGCTAACAGCTAATAGCCCCAAAATTTATTTTCGAGAGTTGCAGAATTGTGCGCAAAAATTTTTAATTTTGCAAAAAGAAAAGTGGCGCAGAGAATAGGAAATTTAAGGAGTTTAGGGAATATAGGGAATTTAGTGTTGCGCCAATCCTTAAATTCATTAAACTCACTAAACAGCAAATGGCCAAGAGCCAATGGCTAATAGCAAAAAATAAAAAGTTATGGCAGAGGCAAAAAAGGCGTATGTGTGTCGTGAGTGTGGCTATGACGCTCCGAAGTGGCTCGGAAAGTGCCCTTCGTGCGGCGCTTGGAACACTTTTGACGAGTTGGTTGTGGCAAAGAAGGGATCTTCGGTTGCTGCGGCGGTAACCTCATCTGCCGTACCGAAGGCGAAGCCGCAACGTGTTCGCGACATCGAAACGGGCACAACCAAGCGTATCGATGTTGGTCAGAGCGAGGTTAATCGTGTGCTCGGAGGCGGACTCGTGCCGGGCTCGGTTATCCTTGTGGGTGGCGAGCCGGGTATCGGAAAGTCTACGCTTGCCCTGCAGTTGGCCTTGGCGGATAACAGCTTGTGTACGCTCTACGTTTCGGGCGAGGAGTCGGCAGAGCAGATTAAGATGCGTGCCGAGCGATTAGGCATTCACAACGAGGAGTGCGTAATATACACCGAAACCCTGCTCGAGAATATCGTTGCTCAGTGCGAGGCTATGCGTCCCGATATGGTAGTTATCGACTCGATTCAGACGATTTATACCGACTTGGTCGATGCTTCGGCGGGTAGCGTGTCGCAGATTCGTGAGTGTGCTTCGGCTCTGTTGAAGTATGCCAAGAGTACGGGAACATCGATATTTATTATTGGTCATATTACCAAAGATGGCACTATCGCAGGCCCGAAGATTCTGGAGCATATCGTAGATGTTGTGTTGCAGTTTGAGGGTGATGGAAATAATATCTA